>JAEORN010000001.1 GCA_016840825.1 Candidatus Thorarchaeota archaeon
TATTTTGTTGCCGCACAAACAGTCGTCTTTGCGAAACTTCATCAAGAAAAATTCACACCAAAAGGAACTCTAAAGTTACTCATAGTCGCGGATGAGGAGTCTTCTGGTACTTTTGGTGCCAAATGGATGATCCAAAACCATCCAGAGAAGGTTAAGGTTGATTTTCTGATTACTGAGCAAGGAGGAGAACCGATAGGTGAGAATAGAATCGCGTATTGGTTCGCGGAGAAGGGTCTCGCATGGACTCGCATTGTTTTCAGAGGAGAAGAGCAACATGGTAGTGCTCCTTATCGCAGTAATAACGCAGTAGTAAAGATGGCTGAAGGTATTAAGAAACTATCTGAATTCCAGCCACCAAGAGATACTCAATTCATCAAGCCACTACTGGAAAGACTCGATCTAAGTTCAGCTGTGAAAAAACTTGCAGGAAATACAAAGACCTTACCTATGGTATTGAGTAACTTGGCAAAAGATAACATGGGGATGGCTAGATTTCTACATGCGCTTACACAGATGACAATATCGCCAAATATCGCAAGGGGAGGGAATAAGGTCAATGTCGTTGCTGGAGAAGCTCATCTGGACTTGGATATCAGGCTCCTTCCAGGGCAGGATGAGAATTATGCTCATCAGCAAATCAGACAAGCACTTGGAGAATTACTGAAAGAAGCTGAAATTCAAAGAATTCCCATAGAGCAGGGAGGAGATATGCACCTAGGAACATCGAGCAATGTGGAGAGCCCATTAGTCAAGGTCATGGAGATAGTCGTATCAGAGATAAAGGGACATGATGTGATTCTGATCCCACTGATGTCAACAGGTGCCACCGATGCCAGATTCTTCAGAGAAGCATTTGGCACTCAGTCCTATGGATTCGCAGTTTCTGACGAGTTACTCGACCTTCAAACTGTTCAAGCACTGTTCCATGGAGATGATGAGAGGGTTTCTGTTGGACAAATCGAATTGACAATGAAAGCTTACTATGAGATTGCCAAACGTTTCCTTTCATAATCGCGAGGTCATCAATCATTTGCAGATTCTGTTTGCGAATGAGATGTATTAGGATTTCGAAGAGAAGCATTAAGAGTGCACTCTCCTGAAACATGGTTACGTGTATTGATGAAATGCATTCGATGGATGCATTTGAATTCTGAAATCTGAAGTGGTCACTTTTTCCCACATAGCCTATATCCAGTGACCAGTCATATAGTATAGTGGTGATATGGCCCTTGAATGAAGAAGGATCAAATGACAGTTATGAAAGAAAAGAACGAAAGAGTAAAGCTTCAGATGAGGCAGAAGAATTACGTGAGATTGCAAAAGCACTGCCTGAGCTTTTCAATGCAATAAATGAATCAGTTCCAAAGATGATAAGTAGTATCATCGGTAGCGTCTACAGCCCTGAAGCAGCTGGAAACATGGGAACAGCTGTAGGCCAATTCTATTCAAAGCTACTTGAAGAAGGAATTCCCGAACCGGTCGCACTTGAGATGACAAAGAAGTTCGTTGGTGCATTGGACTTCGAGAAGCTTATTGGAATGGTCACTAGTGAAGTAGATACAGATAGACATAGGAAAAAACGTCGGGTTAGGTTCGATTGGGATTCTGACGACGACGAGGAGTCTGATGACGAAGAATGATGGCTCGAGCAATCGGGTCCATCATCTGGGCTTCCCTCACTGGAGGAACAAAGATACTCGCAAAGATGTATATGTCAATAAGAAGAGGGCGTGGAATCGTCAAGAAAGGTTCGAAGGCATTCTATAGTTCCCTTATCGAGTATGGACTCCCACATGATTTCGCACATGAAATCACTGTTTCGTACGCGAGTCCAGGTATGGAGATGCTTAAACTCAGAAACATCATAAGAATGGTTCAAGAGTTGAGTGATGAATAGACTCAACTCGTTCTTTCTCTTACAACAAGTACCCTACTGAGTGTGTCTCAATAACTAATTTAGTCTAAACAATGATTACAGGGCATTCAGTACCTTCTACAACCCTCTCAGTTTCACTACCCATATCAACGCGCTTTCCTGTACGAGGACCCCGAGATCCCATCACAACCAAATCCATTTCTTTTTCATTTGCATGAAACGCGATGCGATTAGCAGGGCGTCCTTCATCAAGAATCAATTCAACCTCAAGGTTGTAGTCCTCTGCAGCCTTTCGATATCCTTCAAGAAGCTTGCTTCCATTTTCAGCATACTTCTTCTTGATTTCCTCAATATTGCTGTCAGTCATGAGTGCAATCTGTTGAACGGATGCAGTTGGAACTACATGGATGATGTATATCTTAGAACCGGTCATCTCCGCAATCTCAAATGCAACTGAAGCAGCTCTAGCAGCCCTTTCAGATCCATCCACAGCAAGAAGTACACGCTTCGACCTACAGAATATCCGTCCAGGCTCACAATAGAGAATATTTTCCATAATTTAATTCATTATTGTTAACTAATAATGGTTATGTTGTGAGAGCTGATAAAGAGAGCGCATTTAGAGAGAATATTTAACAAGCAATGATGTTAAAGTAGGGATTGTATTTGCTCGTTGGAGGAGTAGATCGATATATGACGGATTTATTGACTTATCATGAGAAAAATAAGTATCCCTCTCACAAAGGAGCGATAACTGGACTTCTCATAGTATTTGGTGCTTTTGTGATCACTGGAGTATATTCTCTGATGTATCTCTGGGACAAATTTGACATCTCTGGAATAATTGCTTCACTGGGAATCGATACGTTCTTTCTCGACAACATGATTTACATTGCAGGTTTCTTTGCTGCAATAATCATATTCACGATATTGGTTGGTATCGGTGCCTCAGTCCTTGCCAATAGGCTTGGTGGTACGCTTATCTATATTGGAGCAATCTTCATGAATATCATGGCATGGCTAGGAGTAATCTTGCTCTGGGTGGTCAGCGGATTCAACTTTGCAGTTATTACAACTACATGGCCAATCATGATTCCTGGATTATTTACTCTGTTCCTGACTCTTCTGCTGTTCACGGTCTTTAAAGATAGGGTTAGAAGAGCAGGAGAGATAATCAAACTGACAGGAAGAGTATGTCTTGATGAAAAAGGGGTATTTGTACCTCCGCTCCTAACAATGATCTTCACATTGATTTCAGCAATTCTCTTTGCAGCAATGACTTTCACTTTAGCTGATTTAATGGGCATACCTCTTGACGAGTTCGTGTCTGGAACAGCAACCATCACTGTTGAGAATGGTTGGCCATTAGCATTGGGATTGATTGCTTACCTCTTTGTCACGATATTCTTCTACAACTTTGCCTATGCAACATCATCAGGGATGGTCTACATCTATATGAGAGGACAGGACCCAGGTCTTGGTGATGGAGTCAAGGGAGCTCTGAATGTCATCGGAGGTATAATAGTTCTCAGCATCGCGGGTGTTATTGTGAGATTAATCGTGATGATAATCCGCTCACTTTCAAGAAATCAAGGCGCTGCAGGGAGAGCCGTTGGTGGCCTTGCTGCAGGCATAATTAATTGGGTGTGGGCGCTTATCAATTACTTCACAATCCCTGTAATGGTTGCAGAAGAAAAGGGAGCGAAAGATGGAATCAAAAGAAGTGCAAGTCTCGTGAAGAATAATTTCGTTGATGTCATCATCAAGGAAACAGCAGTACGTTGGGGTTTTGGAGTGCTTGCTTTCTTCATATTCTTCTCCTTTACAGTAGGAGGCGCTGTCATCGGATGGTTCATTTCATCTGGAGACCTTCTTGTGACAATCTTACTCGCAATCTTATTCCTTATTTTCGCAGCGATTCCAAGCACCTTGATTCTAAGGACGTTCGATATTGTCTATGTTACCCTTCTATACATCTTCATTCGTAAGAAGGAAGGTGATATCACAGGAAAGACCAAGATTCCTGCTGATATGAACAAGGAGCTTGACAGAGCGTATACTAGTGCAAAAAATCAATAGGATTTCAATTGGAGTGATGTTGAATTCATCACTCCCTCATCTCTTTTTCAAATGACTTCAATCAGAAGAATCTAAAACAGAATGTGCTTCCAAATTAGTAGGTGCTTGAGATGGACCCACGAGAGGCAGCTGCAAATGCATTAGAATCTGTTCTGGAAGCACGTGCTGGCGAATCTATACTCATCATATCAGATGATGTCAGAAAGGATGTTGGCACAGTCTTTGCAGAAGGAGCCCTTAGATTAGGGCTTTGGACAAGAATGCTAATCCTTGAAACTAAGAAGGATGAATTTAGAACTACTCCACCCCCAGAATTAGTGGAGATGATCAACTCACCTCGTCAACCTGACATTTTCATCAATATTCTAAGGGGAGAAGCACAAGAAACCCCGTTTAGAATAAAGATCATCAAACTTGAAACTCGGAAAGGGCGATCGAGATTGGGACATTGCCCTGGCATCACCATGGATATGCTCACAGAAGGAGCACTTTCTCTTTCAAGAGAAGAGAACTCCGCAATGCAGCAATATGCTAGAAATCTACTTTCGATACTGCAAGATGTAGAATCAGTGCATGTTACTTCTCCATCTGGTTCAGATTTTACCTTCAGCGTAAAGGGCAGAACTTGGTTCTCAGATACATTCCTGAATTGGAAAGATATGAAGTGGATGAACCTTCCAACTGGAGAGGTATTAGTAGGACCCGTAGAAACCTCAATGAATGGCAAGCTAGTATGTGATCTTGCTGTCGGAGGTGTAGGGCCTTTGAAAAAGCCTGTCACTATTGAAGCTAAGGCTGGCAAAGTCATTTCACTCGCATGCGATGACAAAGAAGCACTGAAGATCATTCAAGAAGCTCAAGCTACAGATGAGATGGCGAAGCATATTGGTGAGTTCGCATTTGGACTGAATCCGAAGGCACGCATCGTTCAAGAGTTCTTGGAGAGTGAGAAGGTAGGCAATGCAATCCATGTTGCTTTTGGCAACAATATGGACTATCCAGGTGTAGTTGCTAACAACTCTTCAAATCATCAAGACTTCTTGGTGAACAAACCAACAGTCACAGTGACCTATTCTAATGGTCGCGAGAGCATAGTTATGGAAGATGGCAAGCTCTCAATCTAATCAGCATCACAACCACTTGAAGGCATCCTTCCAAGTAAGGCTGGAGCCAGAGTATTGATTTAGATAGACTGTGCGATAGAATTCTGTTAGCTGACCCTCTTCTTTCGCTTTCAAATATGTCGGGAGTACGAAATCGGTTCTTCCAAAATAGTATGTGAAGACATACGGTGCAAAGAAATTGGGCCTTCCATCGGACTGCTTTGGTTGAATGAACTCCATCGATGCACGCGCAGAAACTTCATCTCTAAGACCCTTTTCCATCACATACTCGACAACATCTTCTGTTGAGCATTTCTCGCTATTGAGCATGATAGCTGCATTGATTCCTATCATTCTCCGTAGAATATAGATCGCATCAATCACCTGGGTTCGTTCGTCAGTAGGTTCCACTTCGAGAAATTCTTTCGCAGTGTCTGCAGTTCCTTCAGAAATTACACATCTACCAGTGTGCAATGGAACTATGGATAGTTCTAGATTGCCGGTATCTATGTAGATTTGCTCTCTCCAAAGGTTAGATGCATGATGTTCATACTCATGATATATGACTGAACGAAGAGTATCACGGTTAAATGGGCGTTCGATATTGAACTCATTGAGAGACTTGAAGCCTCCCATGTACCAATTATAGCCACTCCATGGTTTGTTGGTTACACATTTGTATTGTACACCGTTATCTTGAACTACTCTCCCCATTCTTGAGAAGATTCGATCCTGAAACAATTGGCCTATTTCTTGTGATTTCGCTTGAAGATCATCTTCAATTAGATGACGCAACTGATCCCCACTAATTTCCCCTTCCTTCGAAAATAGATCAACTTTCTCGGAGAGAGAGCCGCCTGGAGATTTTGAAAGTAAATCATCAATGATATCTATCCAGCGGTCAACTTCCTTTCTAGGAAAGCCCTGCATTGGGATATGGAATAGATTCTCTACAGCATCATGGTAGTTAATAGACTCGCCTGAAAAGATACGAACAGCTGCAATTAGAGAATCGACCTCTCCTAGTAGATACCTACGTCTTAGATCATCCTCAACATTGTCCTCTATGCTATCAATGAGGTAGTCAAGTTTTGAGAAAAGAGTCTGAGGATTCGAATCTTTGCTCTGTCTTTCAGGAGCCAATTCTTGTGGTCCCATATATGCATCAACCATGTTTACACCAGTGGCCCGTTCAGTGAAGTGACCAACTTCTCCGCAGATCTGTACATAACTTTCGATGGGATCCATCACAATCAAGAATTGGGAAAAAAAGGGGGCTAAGAAGGTGTCGGCTTAGGAATTATGAAGCGCTCTATATAATTTCACAGCATATTTTTAACTTGGAATATTAAGCAACAGCATAGTGATTCGCATGCCAAAAAAGAGGAAGGGTTCAAATTCAAAGCTAATTGCCGCCGTGCTTCTAATTGCTCTCGTGACCTGTGCTATTGTCATATACCACGATGGTCTTGTTGGTGTAACTCCTATTGAAGATATACTCGAATTTGACATCATCGATGGGTTTGCCATGGATGATGGGACGGATGTCACCATCAAGGGTACGATAACATCAATCACTGGTGATTGGGTAGTCGTTAATGATGGAACGGGGTCGATAGGATTTGATTGGAATGCTGCAGAGGATTTGCAAGAAGACACAGTGGTAGTAGTCAGGGGTACGACAGATACCACATTACTCATAATTCGAATACTCTCCGATGTGTCATCAGTGCAGCCAGTGTGGTTGTTTGCGTAACTCAGTCATAATACGTATAGTGGGATGTGTTTGAGAATCTTCATCATCCCACTGCTATTAGGAAAACCGTATTCTAGGATATATGTACAAGTTCGAACGATACAATTGATTCGCCATCATACATATCATTAATTCACATATCACGAGCTTAGCTAAATCTATCTTAGCGAAAACCACCAGACACACAGGCACTATGACATGCACTGTGACATGCACTATGACACACGCAAGCACTATGGCACGCGCTGTGACATGCGCTATGACAAGCATCATGTGATACACATGCAGAATGGCAAGCATCATGAGAAACACAGCGACTTGTTCCTTCAAGAATTGGTTTCAATGGTGCTCGAACAATCTCTCCCACATTATTGAAAACTGAGCCTATTGTTTCTGCGACGTTACCCATTATCTTTGCAGTCGTTGCGCCAACATCGCCTATGACACGACCAGTTTCAGTTATTGCGTTCCCTGTCGCATCAGCTAATTGACTGAACCAATCGGGAATCTGAGGGGCGGCTATAGTTCCTCCAGGAGGACGAAAAGCACGTGGAAGATCCGTATCGTGTCTTGGATTCATATAGAGCCAATACCAAGCCCATCCACCATGATAATGCCTATGGAAGTAGTAGTCAGTTCTACCATCAATAGTTGGTTGAGACTCTAGTTCGTCCCATGCACCATCGACCATTTTATCATGATTCTCTCGAGTTGCTTCGAAATCTGCATTCCAAGACTTCTCCTGCACCTTCTCAGCAAGATCCTCCAGCATATCATCTATTTTGTCCGGATTTAGCTCATTATCTTCGATGGCATCTACGAATAGTTTTTCGTAGTAGGTCAATTCCTCAAATTCGATTCCGGTCTCAGTCAACTTCAAAGGATCGCTAGAAATAACTCGGACAGCTCCTTTCCTAACGCAAGACATGAGAATCATAGAAACAATCTTTTGGCGACTCATGTTGACAAAGAAAGCAGATTCGATAGGATCTAATTCAGCTATAGTGCCGGGCTCACCAAAAGTCTGAATCCCTATCTCTGGGCTTTCATATACACCTGTCGTTTCATCAACATCCCAAGTAGCCCCGTATCTTCGGGTAACTCGTTTGTATGTGATATAGACAACTCCAAGTACACACATAGAGATGAACGCAAAGATAAGGTAGGAGGGGGGAATAAGTGGTGGAATGTATTCTCTAACGTAGACACTGAATGTAAATGAAATCCATTCGGATTCGTTCAAATCCGATGACGATACGAGGAAGGATAGTGTCAAAACTTGAGGTGTATTAACCGGGATAAAAGAATACTCCACTGTTTCATATTCTCCGCCATCGAGAAGTCCTATGTAAGTTGATGTGGATCCATAGGTAAGGGAAAGATTTTCTGGAACCGACATTATGACTGTGACATCGTCGAGTGCAGCGTCACCGATGTTTATCACATCAATGCTAATATCGAATTCGACCTCTGCGTCAGCATTAACATAACCTTCTGAGCTGTACCATAATGAGCCAGGTTGCAGATAAGGTTCATAGAAGCTCCAGTTAGTATAGTGAAATACTCTTAGATGATCATACGGGAGGACGATATTAGATCTAAGGCTTAGACTGAAATTACGCGGCAGAGTTCCTGAAGCGGTTGGATATGCTAATAGATTATTCTCATCGTAATCCCAGGAATTCCCATTTGTATCTTCAATCGCCTGTCTTGTGTCAACAACATACCCAGCGTAATCTGCACCTTCTGAAGTTATTCCCCCTTCTTCAGTAATCCATGTTTCATTCATGACAATTGGATACACCACACGGATGCTTTCATATCCAATCTCCTTTGACCATTGGACTGGGGCCCAGTTGAACACACCAAAATCACCAGTGACTTCCGTTCCCGATCCTTCTAGAGTGACTGTAGCTGTAGTCTTTTCGATGATTCTATTTGTACTGAAGTATCCAAATACAATTGTCACGGATTCATCCTCTTGAGTTCGAGGAGTCCAGTCAAGTCCGTAACCACCTGAGAGAGTTGTAACTACAAGGGGGTAATGCGTTCCGTCATAATCCGCATAGGCTCTATCGGGATCATATATAGTGCTCTCTTGTATGCCAAGCAGGTCAAATCCTCCTAAAGAGCCACTCTTCACCGTGAAATCTATCCAATACGTGACATTGATTCTTCCATTAGGCAGGACTTTTACTTCAACACGTACGCTATCAATGTTGAAATCCAAGTCTTGAGCAAGAACTGCATCAAGAGTGATATTTGGTGCTATTGTAAGCACTACAAGCAGAAGACAGAGAATACTTCGGCGAGTTCTTTTCAATCTAAGACTCCTCTCCCATAATTGGACACAAACTGACCTCTAGATTGTTTTACTCACCTTTCCGTGCACGTAAAATCTCTGCTTGAGCATGCGTCAGACTTGCTAAATCTGCTTTTGCAGCTGCCCAATCTAGAATATCTGGAAATTCCTGAATCATTCCGCTCCATATGAGATGGTAGACTCTTTTTAGAATTAAATCGGAATCAGCTTCCTTTCCAACATATTCAAAGAATGCCTTCACAATTGCAGGTGTTTGCTCAGTCATCTTCTCAGGCACTTCTGTACCAAAGCCCGAAAAGGCTACATCTAGTTCCTTAAGAACATCAGATCTCTCACGGATACCTGCAGCGATGACAGGTAGGTCCATGTCGTAGGCACTAAAATGCATGATCAGTTTCTTGTCCTTTATTGTACCATAGGGGAGTTTGGTTTCCTTCGCGCTCATACTAAATTCTCCACCAAGCTGTTATTATTTAGCAAGAATATAGACTGATAAGCCTTTCAGGAAGTGTTGATTCTTGGCAAAACCAAGCATTCATTACAATAAAGACATGGAGACTTGTGATGTCCTCTAACCAATATCCACCCAACTACGACTATTCACTCGATGACCTGAGATGGGTACCAAAATTCATGAGTGAAATCAAGGACTATTTCTTTGTTCGTCCTGAGGACAATCTGCTCATATTGAGACCGAATAAGGTAATGCATCTCAATACAACAGCGAGAACAATGCTACAGATGTTATTGAACAATGAAACTCCTGAATCTGTAGTTGAACATCTTACTTCAAACTTCGAAGTTGAATCTCAAAAGGTATTGAATGATCTTGCTCTTTTCGTTGATGACCTCCGAAATATCGTTTCCGGGAACCAGAACATCTATGCCTATCAAACAGCCAGAATTCTTCCTTTTGGTGTCGGGCAAATCAAATACCCAGTACTAAGTGAGATTGCCCTAACCTATCGGTGTAACAATAAGTGCAGATTTTGTTACGCATACTCACCATATCGAGAATCGGGTGAACTTACAACTGAAGAAGTCAAGAGAGTAATCGACATCCTAGCAGATGATGCAAAAGTTCCCAGCCTTTCCTTTACTGGAGGAGAACCCACTCTTCGCAAGGACTTGTTTGAACTCATTCAGTATGGAAGAGATAAAGGGCTTCGAATGAATCTCATTACTAATGGCATTCTAAGTAGCGATAAAAAATTCGTCGAAAAATTAGTTGCGGCAGACCTGAATAGTGCACAGGTTTCTATTGAAGGACCGGATGCTGCTACTCATGATTTCATAGTGGGAAATGCAGGTGCATTTGAAAAGACCGTGCAAGGGATCAGGAATCTTCGGGAAACGGAAATCTACACACATTGCAATACTACAATCTGTAAACCCAATGTCAGTAAATTGGAGGATTTGGTTGACTTTCATGCGGATGTGCTTGATCTCTCATACTTCAGCATGAATATGGTCATCTATACCGGAAGCGCCGCTAAAATGAGAGAGGAACTTCAGGTCACGTTCTCTGAAATTGGAGAGATTGTTAAAAGAGTGCAAAGACGAGCAAAGAAGAAGCAAATCCAATTCGTCTGGTATGCTCCTACACCTGTCTGTCTATTCAACCCAATTGCCCATGGATTAGGAGCTAAAATGTGTGCAGCTTGTGATGGTTTGATATCAATTGACCCTGAAGGCGGAGTTCTACCATGCTCAAGCTTCAGCAATCCTGTGGGTAATATACTAGCTGATGGTTTTGAGAAGGTATGGAATAATAGGGCTGCAAAATTCTGGAGAGGAAAAGAATATGCTCCGGAGGGATGTAAGGAGTGCAAAGACTTCGGTTACTGTCATGGTGCATGCCCATTATATTTCGATGTGATGGACTTTGATGAGATTCAACCGTACTGGTCGAGCAAGAATATAGCATCACAGAAGTTAGATGAGATTCGGCTCAAGCTCAGAAGAGGTATTAAGGGAAGCCAAAAAGGGATAACTTGAATCTAACGGGGGATTCCGACAATGAAGCACGCTCCCGATTCAGCATTATTCTCTTCAAATCTGAGATAGCCATTATACGCTTTGATGATATTACTCGATAGATAAAGACCCAATCCTCCACCACGCGTAGATGCTCCTCTTTGGAATAGATTGGCTTTTACATCATCAGAGATACCTGGGCCATTATCTTGGACCTTTATGCAAATGATATCACTCTCATTCCAAGCTGATACCTTGACAACTACATCGCGACCTGCATGTTCAGCCGCATTCCTGAATAGGTTATCAAAAACAGTGGGCAGTAATCTTAGTCCATGAATTGATTTATCTCGTGCTAATTCATCGCTGATATCAATTTCAATAGTAAGTCCAGAATGTGCGATTTGAGAGAGATTAGCAACTCTTGAAAGCATTTGCTCCAAGGTTTCCTCATAATCATCTGTTGGTAGCCCCACAGATTTTAGTAGATTTGCCATTCTCTGTGTTATAGCCTTTATAGATTCAAAGATCATGGCTTCGTCAGTGTGAATAGTTAGAATTGACTCAGCCAATTCAATCTGCGATATGATGATTTGGAGATCACTTCCAAGATCATGACGCAATAATGATGCATATACTTCAAGTTCATTCTGAGACCTCCTTAACTCGCGTTCAGCAATCACTCGATCTGTGACATCACGTACTACTGACACCACACTGCGTCCATCCTTATGCAAGCTAAGTCTTGCAGAAAACCATTTCAGATTCCCATTGATTTCCAATGCATAATCAAACACTTGACTCACATCGGATTTTCTTATTTCATCAAATTTCTCAATGAATAGCGTAGCTACATCAATAGGGAGCACTTCATCGATACGTTTTCCCATGAAGCATTCCGGAGTAGTGTAGAGAAAGGAAGTGTCTGCACCAAAGTACTCTCGAAAGACATTCTCGTGGTCATTTACAAAAACCAGATCTTCAATTGAGGTGACCAGCGTTCTATAGCGCTCCTCGCTTTCAGATAGCGATTTCATTGTCTGCCGAAGATCACTGATATCTCGAAATGTTGTATAGACTCTGTATGGCAGATTAGCTCCCTTTTTGAAAAAAGGTGTTGCATCTACGCTTATCCATCGAACTTGATCCATGGCAGGATTGAATACACCCATTATGAAATCCGATACACGTTTACCAGTTCTAAGTGCTACCATAGCAGGATGGCGGTCTCCAGGAAGTTCTTGTCCATCTTCAGAGATCGCTCTCCATCGAGGATCCTTGGATGTGCGCCCCATCATCTGATCTATTGTGACTCCAAGTATCATCTCTGCTGCGGGATTTGCGGCAATAATACGTCCTTTGGCGTCTTGATATACAACACCGAGGCTCATGGTCTCAAAAAGTTCTCTGAATCTGAATCCATTCTCCTCATCTGGAGGTGTGGTGTTCTTCATACTTGGTTCTTGTTGTGGATTAAGAGCACGTGCTCTCCCAATGGAGAGGTTATTGTCGGATCCACCAGTTCCTCTCTTCTCATCCAAGTCTAGACGCCTCCCAACTCATAACAAGTCAGCGAGATTACGTTGAGCTATATGGAGAATCCTGGCGGCTGGCCCCCATCATGCCCGTTCAGGTGCTTTGGACGTGCGCACAACTGAGTAGTTATGCCTTGGGATAAAAACTAATATTGTATATAAGTATGTTTACGTTAATACCGTGATAGAAATCTCAGAAAGAATATATTGGAATTTGATATTATCTCACAAAGGTGAACGGGATGCCACGGGGCGCGAAATATCTACTGCTAGCAGTATTGCTGATGTCATTTGTAATATTTGCACCAACACCTGCTGCGGCAGGACATGAAATCATTATCATCATGGATGAGGCATATTATGCTGATGCTGATGGTGATGGGCTAGAAGATGACATTGTAGTCATCTATGAAATCATCCCACCAGACAAGGATACTAGTGAGGATTATGTCATTGAGCTATATTGTACACTGACATTGCCTTCTGGAGTAAGCTATGTGTATCAATGTGCTGTTGTCACGAGTGTAGGATGTACTGTGACACAATATTGGTTCAATAGCGTGACGGAATCCGGGTGGTATACATATTCAGTTTATGCGTATTCCTTCCTCTCTGAAGTAGATTCATCTTCTAATGAGATTGTGTTCGATCCTCCAGAGGGAGATAATGGTATGCCTTCAATCGATACAACGATTGTAGAACTTACTGATCTGATTTAGTTTAGGAGTTGGGAACTTTCAGAAATCTTTCGGATGATGTCTTGAAGCTGCTAATCGCAGTTCAAGAGAAACCCTTAGCAACAATTGAAGAGCTTTCCTCAATCACAAATATTTCAAAACCAACTGTTGCTAAAAGGATTAAGATCCTTGAAGGGGTTAGGCCAGATAAGAAAGCAAAAGATCATCCGGAAGGTAGGTATTTCACTACAACACCTGTAATAGATAATCATGCAATTGGCTTAGATTACTACGGAGTGATTGTCGAGGCAGAAAACATCGCCAATATTAGTAAATTGGAGAAATTAGCAGACGACCATCCGTATACACAATTTAGGTCAAGATGTTTTGGGAAATATAATGGAGTCCTTATGCAATTTCGGACTCCAATAGGAACAATTCCTCTGATCGAGAAACTGTTTGAGGAATTGAAATCAAATAACACAATCGTAGAGTATAATCCAATGCCACTGGAAGAATCTCCAGCTGTTTATACGAACCTTTCTGTCAAAGGCTGGAACTCGTTCAAAATGAATTGGGATTTCGATGTGGATAAGTGGTTCACATTCAAAAAGAAGGTACACAAGTCCGAAGAAACTAGAGAAACTGGCATTGCCCTTCAATGGATGACAAAGAAGGATGTACATATCATACAGGAAATAATGGGCGGAGCAAGAAGAAGGAATCTGGAAATAATCAATGCACTGAAGAGAAGAGATGTAGAAATAACTCCACAGACATTTAGTAGAAGATACAAATTAATCCAAAAAGATTGCTTCAATGGCTATCGAACCAACTTCGATCCAACTATCTTTGATATTTATAATACAGTTCTTATCATGGGAGAAGGAGAAAAGGTCTTTCTAAACGAACTAAGAACTCAGTTGCTCACTAATCCCTTCCCATTTCTCTCCACTTTGAGAATATCTGGAAACCATCTCTTCTGGTTTTTAAGAATTCAATCGATTCACCTTTCAAAACTAATTACCAATTTGTATGAAAGAATGAAGTCGCTCTCCTTCTGTTATGCAGACTATTCTAGCTCCAAGGCATATTATGTATGGCCTGATGCGTTCGATGATGACCTTAGAGGGTGGATCACTAGTCAGGAATTCATCGTTGACAATGTTCTAGCAAACTTGTGAAAATTAGTGTCAAATACTATATCTTGAGATGTCTGTCTTCCTAAATCATGGATATCTCTGAATTAAGAACACCAGCACTACTATGTGACAAAAGAAGCCTTGGAAGGAATCTAAAATCCATGGCAATGAAAGCAAAGCAGTTCAATGTTTCATTGCGACCTCATATCAAGACACACAAATGTGTCGAATTGGCTAAGCTTCAGGAAAAGCAAGGAATCCATGGGATAACTGTTTCAACATTAAAAGAAGCTGAAGTATTCTCAAAAAATGGTTTCTCAGACATTACTTATGCGGTTCCATTAGATCAATCGAAAATCACGCAATTTTTGGAATTGACTCGGGATATATCTTTGAAGGCAGTTATTGATGATCAGTCTATCTTGGAACGATTCAATTCTCAAGCAAAGGATGAGAAGCAAGATGTTGATGTGCTTGTCCAAGTTGATATGGGCTATCATCGGTGTGGTGTAACTCCAACAGATTCCTCAGCAATAAAAGTCGTTGAATGTGTTGAAAAATCAAGTAACCTGAGTTTCAGAGGAATCCTAACTCATGCTGGAAATTCTTACTCTTGCCTGACAACGCAGTGCATAAAGGATATTGCTGAACAAGAACAAAAGGTCATGGTGGACTTTGCGAAGAACTTGTCTAATCACTCACTTGACCTATACCCGGAAGTCATTAGCATAGGTTCAACACCAACAATTTCCTTGTGTGATATTATCAAGCCAGAGATAAGCGAGATACGACCAGGAAATTACGCCTATTATGACTATACGCAGGTCAAGTTGGGATCATGCAATATCTCAGATTGTGCTCTCACAGTTCTCTCTAGAATAGTTGGAAAATATGAAGGAAGAGTGGTTCTTGATGCAGGAGCTACTGCTCTCTCAAAAGATCAAGGTCCCACTCATATTGAACCAGACTGCGGATATGGGAAAATCTTCGAGGATTACAGGAAGAGTAAACTGGATACGAATTCCAGGATAGAAAATCTATCACAGGAGCATGGCAAAGTATCATTCACGAATAAGTCAATAGTGAAGACGTTGGATATAGGGGATTTGGTGAGAATTCTACCAAACCATTCTTGCCTTACAAATAACCTCTTTCGATATGTGTATGTTACGGATGGTGATATGGTCATCGACAAGTGGGAGATTCATTCGGGACACTGAGGTATGACTATAGCTTGTTTGTAATCATATGCCCGCAGTATGGACAAGCTTCTTCCTCACCGGGAAGAATAGGAGCTTTGAGTTTACCACCGCAGTTGGGACATGAAGTCACTGCTTTAGGAAGTGCCTCAACTGCTTCCTTTGTATAAACCACCTTTGAGTTCTCATCTATCGTCCCTCGAAACTTACCATCTCTCGATAGCTCCTTTAGAGCTTCGACGATTTCCTCTTCAGATGACTCAGTCACTTCGCTAATTTGCTTGAAGGTCATTCTTCGTTGAGCAAAGAGCAGATGGAGGATGCTCTCCTTTAGTTCCACAGCACGCGGACTTACAACATCTGAACTTCGCCTATCAAGATAGACTAGAGGTAATCTCTTTCGAGATAGCTCTTCAGCGGCATCCACTATCACTTCCTGGTCTACACCTATTTCTCGAGCAGCGGCTGCAACGCTAATCCGCCCTTCACGACTCACAAGTTTAATCAATTCACCAGCGACAGCTCTAATCTTAGCTTGGCGACCTCCACGAACTAGAAGCCAGAGTCCAATAGCTAGTTCAGGAAAAGCTAGAATACCCCATACAATTAGCCCTGAAGCTACTAACTCAAAGCCTGAAGAGCCCGTATCAATAGTCGCTTGAATCACAATTAGACTCATTGCTGCAGAAACAATGATAAGCATGAGTCCAACAAACTGGGTTAATCTACCATTTCCCAATCCTAGCACCTAATTTTATGTGAAAATGGTCCCAAAAATACATTGTGCAAGACTTCATAACGGAGAATGTATATAGCAAGTAAGGAGGATGTGTGTGTTTCAGATTTGATTAACCACAGAATAACTTAATTAGTGAGAAACACACAAATCGAAAAGCAGACCTTATTGGCGCAAAGGACTAAAAGGACGTAAAAAGCGATGGTGACAGACAGAGAGGGTGCAACCTCAGCTATCATTTTGCATTTCAGGCCAGGAGAGCCTGTTGAGTTTCCGGCGGAGTTTGTAGCCGACATCAAAGAGAAGGCAGCACTTACTGTGATGCATCATAAAGATCGAGTGATGAAGATATTTCCTGTAGCCTCGGATGATATCTATCTTCTGAGGATTGAAATTAGCGACCTATCGCGTAATTTCCTCAAGCAATTGAACTTCTCATTCAATGATGCAAAACTCAGTGATATCATATTCACTACTGGCGTATGTCTACGCGGCGAAAAATGCTTCTACGAGTGTTATTTTGTCCCAGATCAGCTAGTTGTGACACTGCAAGAACTCGAGGACAGCCTAAGGAAGATACCGGGTGTATCAAGGGTAGTTCTACGAAAGGTTTCCTAGGCATTATTCTCCTGGAGGATTATCGCAGAGGACCTTTTAGCCTTGACATCACTCTGGATAGATGACGTAGGGATTACCCAATCGTCATCTACCATATCCTTTTGTCCGGATGATTTTTGAATTACAACGAGATTAGATAGTTAATGTGCCAACAAATAGGATGAGTAGATTTGATCTAATCAAAAAAAGTTAGATAGCCTCGCTAACCAAAATACGGATGCGAGGACTATCCTGTGATTTGTTCTTTATCTGACGATTGGAAGTCACCTTATCAGATGAATCCTCGAAAGTGATTTGTTTTGAAAATCCATGTTTCTTTTCGTCATTCATTTGTGATGTTTCTCCTGTTTTTTTATCTTCGAAGCATGAAGTTAAGTTGACTTCCAATGGTTGAGTCCATTCCATATATAGAAACCATCTCAACTGCAGTATCGAAGTTAGGCGAATAGAGAGGACGTCTCATATCCTGAAGATTAGGGACCTTCTTGCATAGTCTATCATCAAGCAATCGTTTCAATGCATGACTAACGGTTCGAGGAGCTAGACTCGCAGTCTGGCAAATGTCCACAGGACACATCGGACCTCTCTTCACCAAGTGTCTAAGAACTATGACAGCACTCTTTGGTAATTGCATCATAGTAGCTCACCTCCTTCTACGAGTTCGCGATAATTCCTGAGGTTATTAGGTATGTATTCACTCAGAAACACGCTTAGTATGTGTTCAGCATCTCTATAGATTCCATAGGATTCGAAATAGCCGAGTACGTTCTTTAAATCTCTGCGAAGCAATGCCTCTGCTTTCATCATGTTACAATGCACCCCTACTTCATAGGCTTGAGGAACATCAATGATCCAAGGACGATTTTGCCACCAAAGTATATTATAGCGACTCAAATCTCCATGTACATAGTGGACATCACGATACATGATAAGATAATCATCGAGAATCTGATCAAGAGCCACCTCAGGATTCTCTAACTCTACGTCTTTCAATTGAGGAGCGGGTTCTGTCCCGTCCCCTATGAAACGCATTGTAAGATAATTACCAACACGTCCAATCGGAGTTGGAACATGCGCTCCAGCCTTGAAGCACTTCATTAGCAGATCATACTCAAGTACAGCGAAATTCTCCATCATTCCCAAGATGCAGTAGGTTCTTTTCGAAGTTCCAGCTGCAATGAATCCACTTTTCTTTGAAAGCTGATGAGAGGATTGCCAGAATCGGTACGCCTTGAGGATGATAGGGTGGTCTTTCCA
>JAEORN010000102.1 GCA_016840825.1 Candidatus Thorarchaeota archaeon
CTGATTAAATTAGCAAGTGCACGTTCGATTTCAAGTGATTCTTTTCTGACCAAACTGAAAACAGCAGATGGCCTGTTCAACATCGAGAATGAGATTGCTGAAGAATCTGGAATAGATTCAAAGAATATCTACATTGATTATCCCAACAGACACTCTGTACCCTACTTCCCTGGAAAACATAAGATGGATGACCTTGTTCTATTTGAGCGAGGTTCTTCAGGGTATGAGTTCTGGCCTGTAGACGAAGTGAGTGAATTAGCGAGAAGCTTCATGCGCAAGATGAAGACTATACGAGTATACACTACCAAGGGCTATCGTCAAAAGGTTAGAAAGGTTGCTGATGCCTACTTGGAGAGCATAGATAATCCTACTAAATGATCGTGGATGTAGCGTATCATCTATATACTATCCTTGACTAGTTGGTATCTGGTGTTTGATTTGAGTATGGATGCAACTATTGGACAATTGCAAAGGGATCCCAATTTTGGACTGATTTTACTTGGTGCATTGCTGTGGATTGTGGGTTTCTATAATATTCCAATTCTCTCCCCCTTTCTTCTGACCATAGGCTTTGGTCTGGTTTGTACAGCCGCCGCCATAACTTCATTACAACGGTCAACTGAAAATGCTATACCCGGGCTCTTGATTGGAGGAATAATTCAAGTTATTGGCTATTTTGTTACTGGTGTCCCACTCATTGGTTTTCTAATCTCTCCCCCAATAATTGTGATGGGCGGTGTGATTATAATCTTCTTTGCTATTCCGTTAGCAATTCAAACTGGAAAAGTTCCATTTATTGAGGAGATTCAGAGGAAGTTTGAAGAGCAGAGGCATAGGGATGAGAAAGTGGTAGATGCCGATGTTGTGGATAAAGAAGGTGATAACACGTCTGATGATTCTACGACTAAATGAAACCAAAGGGTAACTCGGCAAGCACAGTCAATGAATGTTCATAAGCTCAAGTAGCTCAATGCATTATAGATTCAATGTAGGTGATACTCTTGTTCTCATGCAGCAAATGCGAAAATGCACTCTTTATTCGCTCAGCATCCCTTAAGGATATGATTCTCAGTTTGGATGTCCAGTGTCTTAATGGACACAAGAGTATCCGTCGTATCGCAGAGCATCAAGTAGAGGAGGTCGCTCAAGAGATCTTCAACAGGATGTACAACTGTCTTGATTGTGGCTATACTATGATGATGGTAGCAACAGAGAACCAAGGAGATATCACCGAATGCCTATTCCTCTGTCCAAATCACGGTCCTCAGCTGAGGGAGTTCCCGACAAAGTATCTGGGACATGTCAATCTTGCAGGTGCTGATATTGATCCCTATATTGCCATTAGGAATTCATTTCGATGCAAGGAATGTGGATTAGTCTATGCTATTACCGACATAGAAGAACGGACTGGGATTCTTGAAATTACTACACGATGTGCGAATGGTCATAAGGATACTAAATATCTAGCTCCTCAAGCTGACGAGAGTATCCGGAAGCGGATATTACAAAGAATCGTTCACTGTGACCGATGTGGACTTCCGGGACACATATCAGGTGTTGAAGAGCGCAAGAAGGATACGCGACTCTATACGATCTGTCCTATGCATGGAGAATCGAAGAAAACAATTCCTTCTTCACTTCTCGGGATAGTACAGGAAGCTGTTTCAGAAATACCCGAGGACGCTGTCGTGCGTGCTATGTTAACGACTTCTAAGTGCCATAGACCACTAGTCATCAAGGAAATTGAAGAAATTAGTTCTGGCTATAAATTTAGGACTCTCTGTCCTGGCAAAGGTAGCACCGGAGATTTCATGATTCCAGTAAGCTGGAATAAGCGAAACAACGAACTTGTTTCACAATCTGTCCTTACATGTAGCGAGTGTGGACTCCAAACATATATTCTTGAGGGGCGCAAGAAGAAGAATAGTACCGAGTTCAAAGTGATTTGTCCAATCCATGGTGTTATGTTGAGAGAAGCGCCACACGATGTCTTTGAGATAATCCAAGATACTTCTTCTACATTCGATAAAATGCCTTCTTTGATACGAAGTCTGGGATGTCAAGAATGTGGCTTACCTCTTACGTTACGTGATGTTGAACAAAAGCGAAATCTTGTAGAATTCGATATGGATTGTAGGAATGGACATAGAACGAAGAGGTTCTTTGTTCCAAATATGGATCAGGAAACACTAATTGGACTTTACAAAAACCTCTACAAATGTCCTGAATGCTATGATCCTGTCGATTTAGTCTATACCAAACCAGAGGGGAGGGAAACCAGAGTAGTACTTCTTTGTCCATTACATGGCAAGCAAGTATTAGATGTTCCAGACAACCACGCTAATGCGATGAATCTCGCGTATACCGAGATAAAAGAGGATAGGATGAAGCCTAGAATAGAGGCAGTCCCAGAAGAGCCTAAGATTGAGTTAGAAGCTCGGACCGAGTCACCTGAGATCCCCTTGAAACAAGTAGATGTCATGAGGGGATGCGAGATTATTGGGGGGAAATTCGATTTTAAGGTCAAGGTTGCCAACAACACTGATTTTGTTATTACTAATGTAACAGTGAGCATCGTTGCATATCCACAGGACTGTATGGAAATTGGTGGCGAGAATGCAAAAACGATATCACGAATAGAGGTTGGTGGATTTAGAAGTCCTTCATTCACTTTCTATCCAACAAAAGATTGTGTACAAGGAAAAGTGGTGGCAACTGTTTCATACATAGACTTCAGGGACCAACTTCACACGCTCCAAGTTGAGCCATACCTCATCCGATCCGTTTGTGATCTGCTGAAGCCGTCAAAGGCGACCTCTCAACAATTCGATTTGATACTTTCGAATCTGACGAAGGCAGGAGAAGATCAAACCTTGGAGTGGAATCCGAAGATTCTATTCACCAAGGCTGAAAAGCTCCTCCCCGCAAAGAATTTCCATATCATAGATTCTGATGAGAAAATTGTATCAGGTCAGTTCATTGGAACAATTAGGGGGTATGCCGAAGGCAAATACACAGGAAAGAAGGTTGCAGTTGTTTTTCTAATATCAGGTCCTGAGGATGGTCGTCATTCTGCAGTAAAGGTAGAGGCACTCGGTGAGGATATTGCCATGCTCCCAACAACCATAGACGAGCTTGCCGAAACCATGGATTCGTGGATCTGTCTTAGATGTGGTGCGCCACTTGATTCTGAGGAGGTTATCGAACTTGGCAAACGACAGCCAATCAGATGTAGGTACTGCTCACACACTCTGACAATGGGTTTGTATCTGATGTGAGAATCGCAGATCAACTGAGGTCTCTTTCAACGAGCCAATTATGAAGCGGGAACATTGCTTTGAAGTGCAATAGACACTGGTCTATCAATTCTGGTGTACCAATTACCTTTCTTGGTATCTTTGAATACTCTGCATAAAGTGCATTATGAAGTAAGAAGTCTGCACGCTCATGCTCAGGACTATAACCCCTTGGCACTCGCTTGTAATAACTACCTCCAATTGAATACCCTGAACTCTTCAATTTAGTTATTATTTCTATTAGTTCTTCTCCTGTTTCTTCTTGAACAATTGCATCTCTATACTTTGATAGCATAGCTTTTGAAAAACCATGCATTCCTCCATGGACCACAAGCATATTATCACCTAGACCAAGGTGGAATCCTGAGTGGTCCATCTTCTTACCAGGACCCTCCCAAAAGATGATGCCTAATCTTGTTCTATAGGGTGTCTTGTCTTTGCTAAAACGTACATCCTTATTGATTCTCATAATGGAGCCACTTCCTGTGGCTCTAGTATCGTACCTTATGTTCTCCAAGGTCTTGCTCAGCTTCTCTCCTAATTCCACAATGAAGGACTGGGCAGGGGCAATCACATTCTCTATGTATACGTTCTTGTTCTCATTGAACCAATCTCTATTGTTATTCTCTCTGAGATCTCTGAAGAAATCCAATCCTTTCTTAGGAAACCCCTTGAATGGAGGAAAAGGTGTCATAAAGAACAGATTCCTAGTGATGGATATAACTAGTGAGGTAGGTATCTATTCCTCTCCATGCCACTCAATCTCAGCTTTTTGCTTGACCTTGAGATGAGTCAGCATCCTGTCGACCAGCGAGTCCACGAGCTCATCAATTGTCTTTGGTTTATGCCAGAATGCGGGACTTGCAGGAAAGACAATTGCCCCAGCTTCTGTTACCTGCGCCATATTTCTAATATGGATAAGATTCATTGGAGTTTCTCGAACGAGGAGGACCAAGGGTCTTTTCTCTTTCAAACTGCAATCAGCTGCTCTTGCTATCAAATTATCAGCATAGCCGTGAGCTATACCTGCAAGTGTCTTCATTGAACAAGGCGCTATTATCATTGAATCTAAGTGAAAACTCCCACTCGCAGGACCTGCTTCAAGATCATCTTCATCATAAATAAAGGATACCTCATTGGCTAAGTCCTCTTTTGTCAATCCTGTTTCATGCTCAAGTGTCTTCTCTCCCCATTTGCTAATTATCAAGAGGACCTCATGACCTATCTCTTTCAGGGCTTGGATCACCCTTACTCCATAGATTGCACCACTTGCACCAGTCAAAGCCACGAGGATTCTTTTTCGTTCCATTTACTTACACCAAGCATCCTAATCTCTATGACCCCATGGTTATTTTCTTTCCGGAATGTCTTTTTCTCAAATAATGAAGCTGAGTATAAGGAATGATAGGAATGCTAGACCTGCTGAAGCGATTCCAATTCGCTTGGCAATACTAGCAGCTTCTGCAACATCTTGAGTAAGTGTATCGAATCCTTTTGTACCAAACGTTCTGATTCTCTTTGCCTCACCAAATGCAAGTCCAACACTGACTTGTATTAGATTACTTCTGGCTACCTCTGCTGCTTTCAATATGACATCTAGTATTTCATCTGGCTTGTTCTGACCTACAGGCGGATATCCCTTGCTTGAGAGAGAAATCGCATTTACTAGATGAGTATCTGTTGTAGTGATTTCTGCCGCATCAAACCCTTTTTTCATGAGTGCTTCTTGAACACGTTCTCTGTATCCAGGTTCCACATTGTTTCCATCTACTGAGATTAGTGCAGTTGTTTCATCATCACTTTGTAAAGCAACTGCGATAACTCCTGCAGGGCCCATGCCTTCTTTAGCAGAGATGAATTCAGGAACGATTTGATGAGTTCCTATAGATATGTTGCCTCTCTTTCTCGTTTGGTTGGCAGTAATAGCTTCTCTGACTGCCTCTATGTAATCCTTCTCTTCGTCATCTCCTGGCATTAGAGAAACTGCATCATGATCTATGCAATTGTGCCCATCGGAGAGAGCGACATATCTTATTCCCGATGCACTTTGCCTTGCTTCATTTGCAGCGGCAATTCCTATCTCAAGTGCAATGTCATCAGTGAACTCAGGAGCGCTTGTAGTGATGGCTAAGGCATCATCTCCGGTGAAGAATGTCCAAACTTTGAATTTTCCATGTTCTGACATTTGCAGTCCAGATGCTTTAGGATGTACTTCCACCTCTTTTATGAGCCGATCGATCTCATCTAAAGCGATCTGATAATCTATCTTATTTGTAAGGTTCTGGTGATGAGTGCAAGTTCCATGTAGAACAAATGCTTGAACTCCATACTTCCGCTTGATATGTTGGATAACTACTGAAGGCAGACCACTACTTCCGATATCTCTGAAGGGTCCTGGATGTACATAGAGAATGACTCCAATTGATACCAGAGTGTCTCCGGATTTGAAGACAATAAGCTCCATCGGAACATCCTGTACCACACTGATTTGAGTTAGCAGCGATTCCAATGGCTCTGGGTTTTCAGCTAAATAGTCATACCCAAAGGCACGAAGAAGCTCTGGACCATTGATACCTAGGTCTCTCTCGAATGGTACACTTACTGATTTGAAGATATAATGAACAGCAATTGAGCCAATGAATAGAATAATTGGAGTAACTATGAACCAGTATTCTGGCAATGTCGGAAGTGCAGTTGTAAATGATGAAAGACCAAGAAGGAGTAGAAGCCAAGTAATCGCTGGCATCATGGCTGCGATGAAGTTCCTGATGGGATGATGATCACTTAGACCAGTGACGAGGAACGAGAATGCCAAATAACCCAGACCCATGCCTAAAATCCAAAAATTAACTTCCAAATCGGAAATGAAAATCGCATCAATGAGTCCTCCAAATGTACCAAAGAAATACCAGAAGATGATTCCGAATTGAGCTGCACCTAGTGCTCTGCGAGCATCAAGTGGCGATCCTACTTTTCTCACTATCAAATAAAGCATTCCCGATCCGATGAAGGCTGCTGAGAAGAGGAGTATTGTGTAGTAAAGGAATGCTTCAATACCTAGAGGTAGTCCCTCTCGTGCTGTATGAAAGAGAGCAAACAATCCTGAGGATACGAGTGCCATAGCAATCGTTCGAAATATGATTCCTCTATAGGTAGGCAATTGCCATACTTTTGAATAGAGTCTTACAGTTTCTTTGACTTTGGCTTGTTCGCCCATATCTAACCCTCATGGAATGTTTCTGAGCCTATATTCCATCTTATCAAACTTGCCATCTGATACTACAGGGTTCAAAAAGCACAAATCATTATATTTATATCGCATTCGATAATCGCATTCGATAATACATAAGTGAGTTGAGATGATGCCAAAAGTCAGTTCCAGTGTACAGGAAGATTGTGGGAGTGTACGCATGCCTCACTCAATGCCTCGTGGATTCCTTCGATTGGTAATCTTGCGATTATTACGTAATCGGGAACTATCTGGAACTGATATCATGAACGTACTTCATGAAAGAACAGAAGGACGTTGGCAACCGAGTCCTGGATCTATTTATCCTATGCTATCATCACTTGAAGAAACAGGTTCTATTGAGGTTGTAAGGATCGAAGGGCGGAGTAAGATCTACAAATTATCAGACTATGGTCTGGAACAGCTAAGAGCGACATTCAAGAATAAGGGTGATTTAGGTGAGAAAGCTAGTATGGGTCCTCGTCTTTGGGAGAAGTTACTCGAACCAGTAGACAGAGCCAGATTCAATGCAACTGTTATCAGTCATCATTTTGAATCTCTGAATGATGTAATCGACCAACTCACAGAATCCCAAAAACAGAAACTACTACTACACTTGGAAGTGCATAGAGAGCAACTCAGAAAGCTAATCGATTTACTAAAGAAGGATGTGCATTAAATGACCAAAGCGGAAGGATGTAACGAAGAACGTAAATGCAGTCCTACAAGTTACATGCTTGGAGGACTTAGGAAACACCCATTATCTATCACATTTGCTATATTCTTAACCGTAATATCAACACTACTTGTTACCATTCCTACTCTCATTGTAGGTTGGGCTGTTGATGAGTTGGAAACCTTTGGATTAAGTACGCAATTTGTGGTTTATGTGTGGACCATTGTCGGTCTTGCTTTAACATATATGGGATTGTACTTTGTTGTAGGATATGTATGGGCTGTGGTAACCCTACAGTGGGAACGAGATGCACGTCAGGATTTCTTTGAGGTTCTACAGGATTATAGTATGACATTCCATGACGAAGTGGATAGTAAGCGCCTCCTTTCAGTAGCGATGCAAGATATAAACTGGGTCCGAATGTCTCTTAATCCCGCGTTAAGAAATATCCTTGGAGCATTCACCTCTCTCGGGATTACTGTGGTTATCATTGGAGCTATTGATCAAACTCCTGGATTATTGGTCTTCTTCATTATTCCATTTATTAATCTCAAAATCGGTGTCCTCACACTTATCCTCATTATTGGTATACCACTCTACCTTGCCTTCGCCTATAGATACGCAAATGCTGTAGAACCAGTCCGAAGACAACGTTCCGAAGATATGGAAACTCTTACGTCAATCTCACAGGGTGTCTTTAGGGGGATTGAAGTTGTTCGCGCATTTGGTGCAGAAAAACGAGAAGAACAGAAATTCCATGATGCAAGTGTGCAGTATCAATATATGGTCGCCAAGGAAGGGAAGCTTGCCGCATTCTATATACCTGCATTGGTGTTAACTGCAATGACATCAATTGCATTCTTTTATGCTGGATTTTCAGCGTGGAATCTGGTAATATCTCGAGGAGTGATGATTCAGATTCTAGGACTCCTTCTCTCTTTGGAAGGCATGAATTTCTTTCTGCCCCGAATGTTATTGATGTTGAGAGGAGGATATGTTAACGCATCTCGTATAGTTGATATACTAACATGGAATGATCCTATGATTGAACCTACAAACGAACCCGAAGATATTGACTGGACCAGCGCAATTTCCTTCGATCATGTGAGCTTTACATACAATAATAATGGTGCAGAAGGAAACCATTATGCACTAAAAGATTTCAACATTCGGATTCCAGGAGGTTCTCGCGTTGCCCTGATTGGTGGTCCTGGTGGAGGTAAATCGACTATTCTCAAGCTTCTTTTACGATTATATGATCCAACTGAAGGATCTGTGTACATTGGTGACGCAAATCTGAAAGATATTAGTACGAAGAGGGTACGTCATAACGTTGGTCTTGTTGAGCAAGATATTTTCCTTTTCAGAATGAGTGTCCACGACAATATTGCATTTGGACGAACAGATGCAACTCGAGAACAAGTAGAAGAAGCGGCTCGAAGAGCGCAAGCGCATGAGTTCATTGTAGAGTTACCGAATGGCTATGACTCGATAATTGGTGAACGAGGGATGACCCTTAGCGGGGGTCAACGACAGCGTCTTGCTATCGCACGTGCTTTGATACAAGATCCCAAGATCCTGCTGTTAGACGACTCAGTAAGTGCTGTAGATGCACAAACTGAATTTCTCATGAGAAAAGCCCTTGAGGAAGTAATGTCTGGAAGAACCAGCATTACTGTTACTCAACGATTGAGGACCCTCATCGAATCTGATTTAGTAATCATCGTGGATAAGGGCAAACTCATTGCTGCTGGTGTACATGAGGATTTATTGAGAGAATCAGAACACTATCGACGAATCTTTGAGCGATTACCTGGGGCAAGAGAGCTTCTGGCTCAAGTATCTGGAGGTGCATAGTAATGGGAATGAGAGGACATGGACCTAGAGGTATGATGGGGCAGAAGGAAACTCGTAGTCGACCAATAAGGGTGCTACTTTCGAGGATGTTTGGCTATTTAGGGAAATTCAAACGTATTGTTGCTATTGCAGCTACTTTGTCACTAATAGCTACAATAGTATCTGTTTTCGATCCTCTTATCCTTCAATTCGGTATTGATGCTGTTTTGAATCCTTCAAGCACAATAAACACCATTTTGCTACTTACAGGAATATACGTCTTATTGAAGGTCATCGCATGGATTCTGAATGGAGTAAACACTTGGATTCTTGCAGATGCACAAGCCGGATTCATTCAGAACGTCCAGGAAGATGTCTATAGCCATCTCGTGGAGGCTGACTTGTCCTATCACAAATCAGAGCAGAGCGGTAACGTGACTTCTCGAGTGACCTCCGATACCGTTTCGCTTGGAACAGGAATTCAAGTCATAATTGATTTTGCATCTCAGGTACTGATGCTTGTGTCTACTTTCTTCATTCTTTGGTTTGCATCGCCATTGATTGCGCTCACATCTCTGGTTGTCGTGCCTGGTGTTATACTGATTACAGCACTGTTTGGTACTGTCGGTCAACGGATAATGCTTGCCTCCCAGAGGGCGTATGGAAAAGTATCAGGACAGATTGCAGAGAACCTAAGTGGTATTCATATCGCGAAAGCTTTCAATCGAGAAGAAGAGCTAGCCGAGGAAATGTCGGATCTTAATCAGCAGGCATATCACCATGGTTTCAGGTTCATGATACTAATGAGTGCAATGCAACCTTTGGTACAATCGATTGGACAACTTGGTGTTGCTGCTGTACTATTCGTGGCAGGATCTCTTGCTGTTGGAACACTCCCTCTGCTAACACCCGGCCAAGTGTTTCTTGGTGTAATTCTTGTGGGTAGGTTCATGTGGCCTTTGCTAGGCCTTTCTATGATGTTTGCACAGGTGCAAGCTTCTCTTGCAGCTATGGACCGTATCTCTGATGTGCTAGAATCAAAGCGAGCAATCGATGATACCCCAGAAGCAGTCCCATTAGAATTGGAGAGTGATGGAATCACTTTCGATGATGTGACTTTCTCTTACATTAAGGATACACCAGTATTGAAGAACGTGAGCTTTGAGATTCTTCCTGGCGAACTTGTTGCTGTAGTAGGGCACACTGGCGCAGGTAAAACTACTCTTGCTGCATTAGTAAATAGATTCTATGATCCTGATTCAGGGCATATATTGATTGGATCGCAGGACTTGAAGGATGTAACCATCGAAACACTTCGCGACGCGATCTCGCTGATACCTCAAGAACCATACCTGTTCGATGGCACAGTCATTGAGAATATTAGATACGGGAAACCCGATGCCGCTGATGATGAAATCATCAACCTATGCAAGATAATTGGAGCAAATGAGTTCATCGAGGTTCTTGCTGATGGCTATGATACTCTTATCATTGAAAGTGGGAAAAATCTCAGTGCTGGACAACGACAGATGATTACAATCGCACGAACTATGCTTGCTGATCCAAAGATCCTAATTCTCGATGAGGCTACAAGCAGATTAGATGCATATAGTGAATCCTTAGTTCAGGATGCGCAAGCTCAATTATTCTCTGATCGAACAACTATTGTCATAGCGCATAGACTCACTACCATTGCCAACGCTTCACGTGTATTCGTATTCGATCACGGAGAGCTCATTGAACAAGGAACTCATAGGCAACTCCTCGAGATGGATGGCACATTCAAGTCCCTCTATGAAACATACTATGCACATCAGGGTATTGAAGAAATAACTGCAGAGGCTGCTGAGCAAGCAAAATCTGAGGTCTCCAAATATGGTGAACCTGAGATGCCTGCCACTGGGCCAGGAATGGGTGGTGGTATGATGGGGATGATGGGAGGTATGGGACCAATGGGAGGGATGATGGATCCCAAAGAAATGTTGGAGAAATTCAAGAAGATGTCTCCTGAACAGCAGAAGCAAATGCTAGATATGATGCCTCCTCAAATAAGAGAGAGAGTAGAGAAAGCATTAGAGTCCTCTGATTAGATGGATTCTACTATGGATTCCCCTCTCCGCACAAATAACAGTGAGAGACCGATCAACCAATAGGCTAGTATACCAAGCAATTGCGTTTCTGAGGTCGCAAAACTAGGATTCACAGAGCTCCAGATCAATGTTCTGACCAGAATAGATAGAGTTCCAAGAATTGAGAGCAAAAGTGGGAGCGCAAAATACCCCTTTCTATAATGCCAAAGTATGATTATTTGAGAAATTAGAATTACGGTCAATCCTATCTCCAATGGAATTGTGACAAATAGATGACTGTATACTGAAGTGCTATTGAGAATAAGAAAGGATTGTATCACGATGTATGGCAGAGTCGAAAGGATCACAATCAAAGGTAGGATTAGTTTCTTGTCTGAGAATTCAAGGATATTATTTGCTGCATATAGATAAAACGCAGTTCCTTCGGCCCAAAGAAGTACACCTATCAATTGAACAAGTCCAACAGCAATCTGATAGATGTCCGGGAGGTCTCTGACAGCCACTCCAATTACTTCAGCTACTGCAAAGAATAGTAATGCCATAGACAGGTTCGTATGAAGCATATGGAATCTATCATCACTGAAGATAGCTTCTCTAGCGAACATAAACAATCCAAAGAAGGACATTAGAAATGCTGTAGTGATTGCTAATCCTGAAGACACTATAAAGAAGAATGAATGATTTCCTGAAAAGAAACCGATTGCAGAGAAAACCAGAATGAGCAAGCCTACCAAGAGAAGTGGCAAAACCTGCTTGTTCTGATATAGATACAATCGTCTTCCTCCTGGCTGCAATTACACAGAACTATCATAGATTTGTATGTTGTGCTGATATCCTTGGAACTACTTTTCTTTAGGCGGTCAATTGTTCCCAAGGAACATCATGCACTATTTTTGGATATACTCTTTCGAGGTCATATTTTGTCTTACGAATGATTGAGTTGATTGGACCTGCTCCAATTAATATGCTAACTCGTTTAGTTATGAACTGAATCAAAGCTCTGAATCCATCCATGAGAATATCTGGTAGAATCTTCCCTTTAATTGCTGCACTTGATAATGAGTTGCGAATTTCGACATCAACACCATCTTCAAGATCGATGAATGTTAACCAAGTATAATTCTCGCATAATGCCTTTCTCGATTCAAAGAAAATTTGACGTGTAATTCGGTTACCAAGAAGTTGTGAGCAGCTCTCAAGGATTTCCTGTAACACAGTTGAGTGTTGAACTAATGTCGCTTGAGATTCTGAAACTCTTTCAACTGCATCTCGATCTGCAAGGAATGCGATCTCTTCTAGGAATTTCCTGAGGTCTGTTGTTCTAACTCTTTCTGCAGCGATTACTAAAGGAGTTTCTCCATCAAGTTCATTTAATGCTGCAGATGTCTCTGGAGAAACGCCATCAATTACTTCTCCAGTTCTTTCAAGTGATGTAGTCTGGTATATATCATGAGGACGGACAGGATTCGTCAGTACAATTGCTTTTTCCCATATCGCATTCGCCACGATATTCATAGCTACTTCCAATGGTGTTTCTAGAAATCTAGCCGCTTCTTTTACTGAAACAGCCTCTGGCAGCATCTGAAGGAATGAGATCACCTCAGGGTCTCTGACATACATATCCCAATTTAGCTTCTGTCGAATGATACTATCTGGTGTCACCTGATTTCTAAGAAGCTCTGATATAACATGCTTTTCGAATCTGCTATACACCGCCAAGTCCATCTCTACCCAACGTAATAGGTTGAATTGTTCTTCAAAGATCTCTATCAGGTTTCGAAGCTTTTCACGAAGCATCTCATCATCTTCAGTTGCGGTGAGAGCTCCAAGAGTCCATTCTCCAAATTCCACTAGTATCTTGTAATCTGTGCCTTCAAATGCTCTAGCTCTTGATGCAATTGATTGGTTCGCTTCATCGAAGAATGAAGTCATTGCACTGATGAACGAAGAGATGAGGTCTGGGTCAAAGATCGCCTCAACGAAATCTTTGTGGTACATACACACGCCTGTTTCGCGCTTGATGATGTACAAGCTCTTAACGTTCATCTTAGATTTTCCTCAATCAGTCTCCAAAAGCCTAGCAACTCTCATTCACATAGAGAAGTGTGAAGTAAGTTTTAATCTTATTAGGGATGTATTCACTGGTACCCTTTCACTAGTCCTATAAGGAATCAATGCCGACCTGAGAATATGACTCATGAAGAACTTGCACTTACATGCCCCGCATGCGGCTCCAAGAAGTTCATTGCGAATTCTATCCTTTACAATGTACCGTTCTTTCATGAACTCGCTATGTTCAGCATGAAATGCTCTGAATGCAATTTTGCCCACAATGATGTTTTCTCTGCTGAAGAACGACCGCCTATGAGATGGACTATGAGAGTCAACGATCCATCTCTTCTGAATACAAGAGTCGTTCGATCTGGGTCGGGCACTATTCGATTTCCTGAATTTGGTATCGATATAGAACCTGGTCCTGCTGCTGAGTCATTTATCTCGAATATTGAGGGTGTACTTTATCGAACCCGTCCTGTCATCGAATCAGCAATACGGTTTGCTGAGAAGGAGTCAGAGAGAATTCGTGGTGGAGAAGTTCTTGAGATGTTGATCTCCGCAATTAAAGGCGAGATTGAGTTTACTATTATTATTGAGGATCCAATGGGAGTTAGTGGCATTCTTCCAGAAGATATGCGACTTGTCAAGAGAGAGGAACTAAGTAAAGAAGAAGCATCACAGCTCCGAGGAGCTCCTACATGGTTGGATTCAGCACGAGAACAATATCAAGAGCGTAAGGGTTAAAACGGCGTCAGTAGGTTCTCTCGGTACATCTGGGCCGGTAGATTAGCCTGGTAGCATCGTCTGGTTTGCATCCAGAAGGCCGTGGGTTCAAATCCCACCCGGTCCACCACCTCATTCTTCCCGATTACTCAGTATCCTATACTTGAGCATTAGTGAGATGCTTTTATTCATTAATATTCGATGATTCTTTCAAGTGTCCTGGCAGTTTCAACTGCATTTCGTGCTTCCTTTGGCCATGGGGCAACTCCATCGAATTTCGTCTTTTCGATGAATGCGATCAGCATCTTTCTGAGCTCCACTGGATCCCAAGTTGCTAATTCATCTAATGTCGTTACTCCCGCATCATAATACAATCTGGCTCTGATTCCTTTCAGACCTTGAATACGACCAAAATCCGATAGTTTCGTTATTTCTAGGATTACATCCTCAGACACGCCAATCCTTCTTGCGACCTCTTTTCGCATCTCTGAAGTCCTACACGCTCCATGAATATCTGCTATTGTACTCAGACCGATTTCCTCTAACTTCTCTACCACTGCGAGGTCTAATCCACGAAATTCCCTGATCTTCAAGTCTACTTTCGTTATCCTTTGTGTACGCAATTCAGAAGCCTTCTGTTTCAATCGTTTGTTTTCCTTAAATTCGAAAAAGAGTGTTAGCCCCCAAAGGATCGCATTAGCTGAAGCCTCCTTTTCTTCCAACCAAAGTACAAATTCATCCAAATCATCTTCTGAAGATTCTTCGATTTTCTTGCCCCGCATATTCTCTCTTAGAAATTTCTCGAATTGAGTTGTGAACTGGATGCATCTGTCTATGGTGTTTTCTGATTTCCTTTTCTTCTTGAGATAGGTTCGTAATCCAGTTTCGTCCAATATCACACTCTCTGTTTGTTACTCCATAGCGACCATAATTGTTGATAGAGGTGTTGTAACAATAACTTCACTCCCTGTCCCAAAAGTGATATGAACTCTCATATAGAGTGTTTCAAATCCTAGCTTTCCGAGAACAATTGGCATATCTCTATCCTCTCCGTAGGTAAATACTCGAGAGCTATCAGGATCCAGGGTGTAATTTAGTAGGGAAATAAGACCAAAGGTGTACAGATGCGTCGAATTCTCAAAGAAGACAGATGCCTTCGTTGCATTTAAGTTGTCAATAACATAAGGACCGTTGTTTGTGACATTCAGGTCTAGAATGAATCTGAATGTGTTGTATCCGTTATGAGGCATGAATATATGAAACTGCACCCGGGCTTGAAATGTTAAGTTATCAATGATAATAGGGTCAACAGAGTCTCCAGGTGTAATTTCTGAGCTTGGTAGAGGATCCAATTCTGGTAATAATCGTCTATTGTCTTCGAACGGTGGAAATTGTATCATGATTCCTAAAATAACAGCACTTACTAGCAAAACACAAACAATAATCGTGGCTACTGCTCTCTGGTTCATCTCAATCAATGAAAATTACACTTGAAAGAACATTATTCTTTCTACAAATTGCTTTCAATAAGTGATTCCCTTTGCATGAAATTGTAGCTATACGAAAGAAGTAATATAGTGTTTATTCGAGGTTTCCCTACCTTTGGATGTTGGAGAGTAATACGTTGAATGAGAAGCATGAATGGTTCCGAAAGACGCCAGAAGATGTATTGCATCAGCTTGGATCATCTGAAGGCGGTCTAAAGAGTGGAGAAGCAGAAAAGAGTCTCTTTGAATATGGTCCAAATGAACTTGAAGAAGTAAAAAGAACAGGGCCTCTGAGAATGTTTCTAGAGCAGTTCGCCAATCCAATGGTAATTATTCTTCTCTTTGCCATCATCATTTCTATTGCGACAGTGATACTGCATGGTAGTCATGAAGAAGAAGGGTTCATCGATGCGTTTGTAATCACAGCCATCGTTATGATAAATGCGATTTTTGGGTTCGTACAAGAATATCGTTCCGAACAGGCATTAGAAGCTCTCAAGGATCTCTCAGCTCCTATGGCCATAGCGAAACGTGATGGCGAATGGCAAGAGATTGAGGCACGCAGTCTTGTCCCAGGTGATGTGATATCCCTTGAAGCTGGTGATATCATTCCTGCTGATGCCCGATTACTTACATCATCTGGTTTGGCAACAGATGAAGCTGCATTAACCGGTGAATCATTAGCAGTGCATAAGAGAGTGAAGGAAATCACCTCTGAAAGACCTGCACTAGGCGATATGATTAATCTGGTTTTTCAGGGTTCAGTTGTAAGTGCTGGCAAAGGTACAGCTGTCATAACAGCAACAGGTATGAACACAGAATTTGGCAAGATTGCTCAATTAGTTCAATCAAGCGAACAAGAGATGACTCCTCTTCAACTTGACCTAGATGACTTGGGAAAGAAACTTGGACTAATCGTTTTAGCTCTATCTATCATCGTTTTTGTTGCATTAGTGTTTGTGAATACATCCTATGATTGGAACGAGGCTCTCTTTGTAGCTATAGCTGTTGCAGTAGCAGCGATACCGGAAGGACTCCCCGCTGTTGTTACTGTCACCCTTGCCATCGGAGTAAGTCGAATGGTGAAGAAGAATGCCATAGTACGTAGACTACCCAGCGTCGAGTCACTTGGCTCAACAACGGTCATCTGTTCAGATAAGACTGGGACAATCACCAAGAATGAAATGACAGTGCGTCACATCCATTTAGCCTCCGCAAAAGTGTCAGTTTCAGGAACCGGATATTCAAAGGACGGTGATTTGTATTTTGCATCGGAATATGCAACCTGTGTTGACCCCCCCGAAACCGATCATCCGTTCAACGTTTTGGAGAGCATGGAGATGCAGATGCTTCTTAGAGCAGGTCAGATATGCTCAACGACAAAGCTTGCATCGAATCCTGAGGATCCTTCCAACTGGAAAATTATTGGTGATCCTACTGAGGGAGCTCTTCTTGTTGTAGCTGAAAAAGGGGGATTTAGTTTTGACAAGACAAGATCTGACTATAAGGAGCTCACTGAGTTCTCATTTGATTCTACTCGGAAACGGATGACAACAATTGTCAGCGATGACAATGGTGGAATATGGGCATTCTCCAAAGGTGCTCCAGAGGTCATTCTTGAAAGAGCCACAAGGATAATTGTCGGATCTGAAGAGATGGAGTTGACTGCTGACCGGATGGATGAAATCAGGAAATCGAATATTACTATGGCCGGATGTGCGATGAGGGTTCTCGCATTGGCGTACAAGAAGCTTGATTCGCGAACTAGCGAATGGGATGAGGATGAAGTAGAATCCGAATTGGTATTCTTAGGATTGGTTGGTATGATTGATTCTCCACGGGAAGGAGTAGTTGAAGCAATTTCTAAGTGTAGAAGAGCTGGGATTCGTCCAATCATGATAACAGGAGACCATGCATTAACAGCTCTCTCGATTGCAAGAAGTGTTGGTTTGACGAAAACCGACTTCGAAGCAGTGACTGGTGCCGAACTCAGCGAGATGAGTGATTCGGAGCTTGATGTGGTAGTTCGAGAGAGAGATGTTTTTGCTAGAGTCGCTCCAGAGCACAAACTTCGTATTGTACAGGCATTAAAACGTCAAAACCAGATTGTAGCAATGACGGGAGATGGAGTAAATGATGCCCCAGCAATAAAGACTGCAGATGTCGGTATTTCAATGGGAATACGAGGTGCTGGTGTGACCAAGGAATCATCTGATCTCGTACTCACTGATGATAACTTCTCAACAATTGTCTCAGCAATAGAAGTTGGTCGGGAGATATATGCCAATATTCGAAAATTCGTTAGGTTCCTCCTTTCTGCAAATACTGGAGAAGTCCTACTTGTGTTCTTTATGGCTATGATTGGATTACCGATTCCCCTAACTCCCGTTGAGATACTCTGGATCAATCTAGTAACAGATGGACCCCCTGCGCTCGCTCTTGGTTTTGATCCTCCTCCGAAAGGCATTATGGATAGATGTCCTCGAAAGCCAGGAAGCAGAATGCTGGACAAGGGAATGATCCGGATGATAATTATCGGTGGTATCTTGGCAACATTTGCGGCAAGTTTCGTCTATATCTTTACCTTATGGTTGAATATTGGATACATTCCAGGGATTACTGGACCCACCACTGACTGGTTACTACCTCAATATGCCTATGCTTTGAAGTTCTCTCAGACTGCGACATTCACCACCATGGTGCTCTTTCAATTACTATGGGTGTGGAACTGCAGAGATGAATGGAATCCCGTATGGCGAACCAATATTAGAGAATCTAGAGGTTTGATATTCTCAGTACTCTTCTCATTGATACTAACTCTGCTGGTATTGTATACACCGCTCTCAGTTGCATTTGGAACAATACCTTTGGGTTTGGAGATTTGGGCACTGATCATCATCCTATGCCTTATTGGACTCTTGGCTCCTGTTTACAGAGTATTAGGACATGGTGAAGAGGACATTTGTACAGAGGAATAGCTACTATCTATCTCAGAAGCTTGGTGGATTGTTAATCATCTCGATACGATAGATTGCATACCCTTACTATAATCATAGAATTTAACTCCGACTGAGTTAGCTAGAATACTCCTACAACTGATACGCGAGCTTCGATTGAATGAAAAAGCGAACATATGTTCTTGTGCTATTGATGTTCTTTACACTATTTAGTACGACTCAGAGCAATGTTTCATCTGCGATCGAACTGGGAGAATGGATGCCTACGATTGAGGAATTTAGAGATGGTAGGAGATTCGCGTTCCTACTGTGTTGGGATGATGGGCGGAATGATCTTGAGATTTCATTTCTGGAAGATGAACTTGGCCTAAAACATACATCTTTCGTAATTACATCTCGGGTCTATGACAAGTTGCTTTGGGGATTAGATATGCTCTTCCGAGGCCATGATATACAATCACATGCACTCTATCATCTGAATCTCAAGCTTCTCAACGAGTCATATGGCACCTATCTTATGACTCAAAGTAAATTTGACATTGAACGTCTTTTTGGATATTCCCCTATTCTATTCTCATATCCATATGGCGCAACCGATTTATATCTCAAATCGAAAGTCCTCGAGTACTATAGGGTAGCTCGAGGTATTTCCTATGAGAAAGGTACGGAGTTGGGTAAGTGGCCTATATCTGCTCCATCCAATGCAAAACACTCCTTCCCTGATAGTGATGGACTCGGGGTAAGTAATCTTCCGCTTCTCCAAAGCTCGTTTGAAACCATGATTTTGAACTATGACGAAGAACCTCTCGCCTACAAGGCTTATGGCCATACTCAAAGCTTCACTATTAATCATACAGAGAGTTTTCGTACAGCTTTTTCCAGTATCACAAATCGCAGTGATGTGTGGCTCACTTCATGGGGTGAAGCAGTCGCGTACCAGATTCAACGTGACAATTCGAAGATTTCCAATTTTCTTACCAATGATGATTCCATTTCTTTTAGAATTGGTGTGTCCAACAACAATTACTATGGCATTCCACTTACATATCGTATTCCGATTCCTCAAAACTGGGATCATTTCACAGTATTTGATGGACGCAAAGTCACAGATAGGTATTCTTTATACAATGATGCAGAAGGCAGCTATATTCTTTTGAATGCCATACCTCAAGGACAGGAAATCACTATAGAGCCTGTTGGATATAGTGAAACCACTAAGCCAATGATAGCAAACGTCAGGACAATTGTGACTTCCGAGGGCACTGCCTTCCTCGCTGATATCGTTGATTATTGCAGCCTTATTTCAGATGTGAATTTCACGATAACAGGAAATGGAACAACGTATGAATTTGAAGATGTAAGGAACCCGCTCTTTTGGGCAAATTCCACCTATGGACGAGTGCTATTTGGTGTCAATACAGGTTGCATTCAGTTCAAGATTACTGCTAGAGACGCCTCTGGGAATATTGTAAGCATTGTATACGAACTCAATCTTCAACCTACGCATAGAGTTGACATGCCAATCTAAAAAACACATCTAAAGTAATCCTTAAGAGGGGCATCTCTTGGCTTCTTCGGTAATCACACCAGAAACTAGGTACGAGAATCTCCATTATGAGCTTCGAAGAACTGCCTAGTCGACTTGGATGGTGGAATTATAAAATGCAGTTATTCGAGACTTTCATTGGAATGCAGCTCATTGAACAGGCAATGATCCTGACTGTGATAGCAGCTGCGTTTGTCAGTCTCGTGTATGCCTGGTGGCTCAGAAAGAATGTCCTTAAGCAGGACAAAGGGACTGAGCAGATGCAGAAGGTTTGGAACGGCATTCGAGAAGGCGCATTGTCTTATCTTAATAGGCAACTAAAGACAATTGTGCCCATACTCGTTGTTCTCTCAATCCTTCTCTTCTTTACCGTTTACATCACTGTGCCAGAAAGAGGTACTGAGGTTCTATTTCAAGACGACCTTGAAGCCGGCAAGATTATTGTCGGGGTTGGTCGATCACTAGCATTTATCCTTGGTGCGAGCTTTTCTCTAATAGTTGGCCAGCTCGGTATGCGTATTGCTGTCGAGTCAAATATTCGGGTTGCACAGGCTACACGAGAGGGTGAAGAAAGATACAACCGTGCACTATCTATCTCCTACCACGGAGGAACATTCACTGGAATGCTAACGGATGGACTTGGACTACTTGGTGGCACAGTTATCTTCATCATATATGGAATCGCAGCACCTGATGCACTCCTTGGATTTGGTCTAGGTGGAACGCTTCTTGCACTATTCATGCGTGTGGGTGGTGGCATCTACACTAAAGCCGCAGATGTTGGTGCTGACTTAGTTGGTAAGGTAGAACATGGACTTCCTGAGGATGATCCACGTAATGCTGCAGTTGTCGCTGATCTTGTAGGTGACAATGTAGGTGACTGTGCTGGAATGGCTGCAGACATCTTTGAATCATACGAGGTCACGATAGTATCCGCACTAATACTAGCCATAGTAATCTATCTTGATAATCCAATTACTCTCTTGCCCGGCGGTCTACTCGCAGTGGTGGTATTCCCACTATTCATTAGAGCTGTTGGTGTCATCTCATCTATTCTTGGAACATTCATGGTTCCTGTTTGGCCTCGACTTCTCAAGAAGGCAAAGGTCTATGCAGAAAAAGCAATGTTTCTATCGTATGAAGTTTCAAGTGTTTTCACCATATGTCTATCATTCTTAATCTCATGGTTCTATGTTGGTGACCTGCGATTTGGAATATTGATTGCAGTAGGTGTAATGCTTGCTGTATCATTCAATCCCATTACTAGCTACTTCACATCACTGAGGAAGCCTCCGGTGAAGGAGATAGTTGAGTCATCTGATACAGGAACTGCTACATTCATTCTATCTGGATTGGTCGCTGGGTATGAGTCAACAGTCGCAGCACTAATCGTGATCGTTGTGACCTTTGGAATCTCATGGGTTCTGTTCCTACCTGCTGTAGCGACAGCTGTACCTTTCTTTGTAGATGCAGTATATGACCTGCCAGTTTCATTCACTGAGATTGGTCCAGGAGTTCTTCAGGTTCAAGGTGGATTCCTCTGGACCCTTTATGGCATTGCATTGATTGGTATCGGTATGTTATCACACACCGGTAATAACGTTGCAATGGACAGCTACGGTCCAATCAGTGATAATGCAGCTGGAATCGGCGAGCTTTCTCCAGGTGACTTTGATCAAGAAGCGATGAAGACAATGGCTGAGCTCGATGCTGTTGGTAACACCACGAAAGCCATCACAAAGGGAGTTGCGATTGCATCCGCAGTCATTGCAGCAGTGAGTCTGTTTGATAGTTACGTTGTCATTAGTGGATTGCATCATCTCTTGCTCGACAATCCTGTCGTGTTCTCTGGCTTATTACTCGGAGCCGCGATACCCTGGCTGTTCTCTGCCCTGAACATTAAAGCAGTGACCAGAGCAGCTGGTGAGATGGTCAAAGAAGTCCGAAGACAATTCAGAATTCCTGGTATCCTCGAGGGTACTAAGGATCCTGATTATGATCGTGCTGTTGATATCTCAACGACCGCCGCACAGAAGGAGCTTATCTCTCTTGCAGCGATCACCGTATCGATTCCAATGATTGTTGGAATTCTGCTTGGTGTAGAGGCACTTGGTGGTTTCCTAGGTGGAATCATCGTTTCTGGTCAGCTATTGGCAGTCTTCATGTCCAACGCTGGTGGAGCTTGGGATAATGCAAAGAAGGCAATTGAGGATGAGCCTTGCGATATTGAACATAACACAGGTAAGGGATCCGAACGTCACAAATGTGGAGTTATTGGTGATACAATTGGAGACCCCTTGAAAGATACAGCAGGTCCTGCACTTAATCCTATGATTAAGGTCGTCAATCTGCTATCTCTCATTCTGGCTCCTGTATTGACAACATTCACATTGGGATCAGATTCAACTGTTACAGCAG
>JAEORN010000103.1 GCA_016840825.1 Candidatus Thorarchaeota archaeon
CAAAGAGTAGCTCATTCAATTGTAACAGACATCAATGCAATGGCTATTAGAGCATTGATTAAGGGATATGGGACTACTGGGAACACAACATATCTAGCTGAGGCAAACCAAGTCTTCGAAACATTATTCACAAATAACTGGGATGAAGACTCTGGGGGTTGGTATGCAGAAGTTGTTGATGGCGAACCATACGATCCCCTTGAAGACGAGGATGTCAAATTTTACAAATATGCTGAGATTCAGCTCCAGATGGTTCTTGCATTAGAAGATTTGTATGAGGCAACTGATTCAATATATCCGATTAGAATGGTTATTGACTCGTTTGAGCTCATTTTAGAACATCTGTGGGATATTATTGATGGGGGCTTTGTTAGTAACGGCAATCAGCTTTGGGAAACCTTCAGTCCTGATTGGCAGATTCATTATACTGCGGTACAAGCCCAAGCTGTGATTGGTTTGGAGCGAGCATGGAACTATGGATTGCCAATAGTGACTCGCATTAGGATAACCCCCACAAATCCGCGCCCTGAAGATATTGTTTATTTCTCCGTAACCGTTATCGATTCCGATGGTATTGATACTGTATATGTCAATTATTCTCTGACTGTAGGAGAAAATGAAACAAGGGGAATTCTTCCATTATATGCCCATCCAAGCATAGGCGGATTGTATAACAATACAATGGCGAATCTTGAAGATGGTACTTCAATGAATTTCGAAGTTTTTGCTAATGATACAACAGGTGTGGCGTTCGTAGCTGGAATTTATCATTTCGCTGTCCGTGTAGACACATTTGCACCTACAGCCGAACTTCATGCTATCTATCCGGCTGATGAAGTGCGTGCAGGTGATGATGTTATAATAGATATGGAAACATATGAATTTCCTGAACATAGCATCACGAACTCCTGTGAGTTGAAATGGAGATTGAATTCAGCTGCGTATACAAGTGAGAATATGACTCCAGTGGGGATTGATGATAATAGACTAATCTGGAGAATCATACTTGGACAATTCAATGCTGGAGATGTTATCGTATTCTTCTGTTCTGTGACTGATGAATCTGGTAATGTTGGTGAAAGTAGAATCTATCGTCTCACTGTACTTGGACCTGAGTTTAACATCACACCGTTTTCTACTTTTCAGATAGTGGCTGCTATAGGTTTAATAGCTGCACCGGGTGTAGGTTATGCCTACACACGAATGCGAAAAGGGGGATATAAAGAGGCACAGCGTGAAGGGAAAAAGGCGGCTCGAAAACGAGCTCGAAGTCGAGGAACTCGTAAGAGGGCATAGGAGAACAAAGGAGAGAATTACATGGATATTGGTACAATTCTTCTAATTGCTGCATTGGTAATCGGTGTTCTAGATGCAATCATTTTGTTGCTCGGACCAAGAATCAGTGGATACGAGAACTATTCTTTTATCGCTTCCTTGATTAGCTTCCTTGCTGGTACTGCAGCTATTGCTTGGTTAGGTGTCCTGATTTTCACAAATCAGTTTCAGTATGAATATGTTACACAGGTAACAGAAAGAAGTGCTGATGTGATGCTAAAAATCTCAGGACTCTGGGCAGGCCAGTCAGGATCTCTGGTCTTCTGGACTTTCTTGTCTTTCACACTGTACTTTGGATTTCGAGTACTCACTCGTGGATATGAGGAAGACAAATTGGTTTATCGCGCAGCAATAATCATGGTTGCTGAGTCTGTGCTTATTGCTGTCAATGCACTCGTAGCTAATCCATTTCGTTTGATTGATGGGTCTGTCCCAACTGATGGTTTAGGATTAAACCCGCTTCTTTCTACAATTTGGAATGTCATTCATCCTCCAATCATATTCGTTGCCTACGCACTCATCCTCATTCCATTTTCAGTCAAGTTGGCGGGGTATACTATTTCTACTGAAGAACGTAATGCAGATCCAATTCCAGTGGTCAACGCGTACGTGCGATTTACAACAATTTTCGCATGGATAATGCTTTCATGCGGTATTGCCATTGGGGGATATTGGGCATATATTGTCCTTGGCTGGGGAGGCTATTGGGCTTGGGACCCCGTTGAAACAACATCTCTGATTCCATGGTTATTGCTCACAGCTTACTATCATGCTCGTCCTACTCTCACCAAAAATGATGTGCTTCGCGATTCATTCCTCGTAATGGCATTCATCACTGTACTTTTTGCTACATGGACTACTAGAAGTGGAGTAATTTCATCCGTTCATGGATTTGGAATGACGCTTGTTAGTTGGACTATGCTGGTCACCCTTTTGGTGAACTTCATAATTGGAGTAACACTTGCTATCTACTCTGGGTTTAGAGATATGAAGGATGAGGAACAATCGACAGGACCTAGTTTCTTTGATACTTCGAACGTTCGATTATTCTCAATCAAGATAGCTCTGATAGGTCTTATCTTACTAGCTGCAACCTCTACGATTGGTGTCGTGCTCCCTGCAACTTACAATTTAGGAGTCGCTATCTTTGACCCTGCAAATCTTGCAGATAATATGATTGGAATCGGAATTGAATTCTTCAGGATGGGATTCTATGCTGCTTGTGTCTTTTTGATAGGTTCTGCGTTCTACTGTATGCGAACGAATTTCCTAACTAATCGTAACCGAGGAATTATCGTAGTTGCGGTTTTTGGAGCTGGTGCAGTAATTGCAGCAATCTCATTCTTTGGTGGATTTGGTCCATTGCCGACTAACTACTGGCCTGCAAACTTCTTGATTATACCAGCAGTTGCAGCAATCGGATTCCTTGTAATTGCATTCGTACGTCAATTGGCTGGAAAAGATAGGATTGTCACCACACGCCAGGTTGGACGCCTAATGCTACACCTTGGACTAATTATCCTGCTTCTCGGCGTGTTCATGAGCGAGAACGTGGTCTATGAAACCAACGCAGGATATCTAACTAATGAGATACATGAAGTTGCTCCCAATGTTTTCATTCAGGTCGCTGACGTTGACTTGCAGTATTTTGTTGATAGTACTAACTTCAATATGGTTGTGACCATCAATGTCATCGAGAATACAACCCAAGGCTTTAGAATCATAGGGTTAGGATACACGACTGTCACTGGGCATCCCGATTGGCGTATGGTGAGCCATAGTGTGTATCTGGACTCAACAGCATTTAGGGATGTGTTTATTGCAGTGACTGGTTTTTCACAGATTGCGCCTGGTCTTTATCAAGTCACAATTCATACAAAGTTACTTCCTCTGATTTCACTCGTTTGGATTGGTGCATTCCTTATGGTTTCAGCCATGCTTCCGATGTTTGGTATGGAAGCTCAGAGCCTTCTGAAATCTCTCCGAGGAAAAGAGGAACATCTCTATGAGGATGAATTCGAGGAAAACAGTGAAGTAGTACAAGAGAGTCAAGAAAATTAGAGAAACCCAAATGGTCGAGCGATCGGTTCGACCATTTTTCTCTTTTTATATTTTTCAAGAAGGGTTTATACATAAGACTACTTCAATCAACAAAGATTACTTAGGATGTTTTCAGATTGACGCAAACCTGTGATGTTGCAGTAGTCGGAGCTGGTCCCGCGGGATCTACTGTAGCAAAGGTTGTTGCAGGACAAGGTTTTAGGACTCTCGTGATTGATAGAAGATCCACAGTAGGTATTCCAGTACAGTGTGGTGAGCTAATACCAACACCTTCAGAGGCACGAAACTTATTCCCCCACTCAAAACATATGCCTCAGGCTGTTCATATCCCTAAAGCGTTTGTTACAAACAAGACACAATCAATTCGTCTGATTTCTCCAAATGGTTCTACTTACGAATTTCCATTTGAGGCAAATATTATCGATAGAGCAAACTTTGACCAGCATCTCGCTCAAAGAGCTGAAGATGCAGGTGCTGTGTACTTGCTGAGTTCCACTGTGAAGAGTCGCTCAAACAAAAATCAATTAGCCTTCAAGAGCGGCCACTCTAATAATTCTGTTTCTGCTCGATTTGTTGTTGGCGCTGATGGAGCTCACTCGATCGTAGCTCAATCACTTGGCAGCCATTTTATCCATTCTGAATCCGATCTCAGTCCATCTCTCCAATACGTGATGAGTGGTGGAGATGTCGACTCATCTGTCATTGAGATGTACTTTGGAAGTATGATAGCACCCGGCGGATATGCATGGTTGATTCCAAAGGGTGATGGGATGGTAAATGTTGGATTTGGAATGAGGAGAAGTATAGCACATGATGAAACGCCTCTTCGTACATACTTGGATAGATTTGCCTTCAAGACGCTTGAATCATCTTTGAGGTGTGCAAAGATAGTAAGCAGAGTAGGTGCTATCATCCCAGTAGGTGGACCTCTCAAGAAGACATGGTCCAAAAATGCTCTTCTTGTCGGAGATGCAGCGGGTCACGTTATGGCATCAAATGGTGGAGGAATTCCTACCGCTTTATGTGGTGGTGCGATTGCTGGGGATGCTATTAATACCCACTTGAAAACGGATACTCCCCTCTCTGAATACGAGAACCAGTGGAGGTCTGAATTTGGGAAAGAATTGGACACAGCACTGAGAGTTCTACGGGTTGCAGATACTGTAATGCCCTCAGATACAATTACTGATATCTGTATGCGACTTGCAGGAGTTAGATTTCTTGAACCATTGATTCGATGTCGCTTACCTCTCCCAGTAGATCTGGCATCAAAAACAATGGTGAAGATACTGAGTCAGTTCATCTGATTTCTCTCAATTAGTGGAGTCGCTTCATTGCAAAATCAGCAAGAAGTAGAAGCAGTTCTTCATTTGCAAATTCGAATCCACGAATAGCCTCCTTTGCCGCGAGCATGTATTTTTTGGCAATCTCAGTCGAGTACTCCACCGATTTGAATTCACTAATTCGCTCTAGTACGAAATCTGTATCTCCGTCGTTCATCTTTTGAACAAACTCTTCTTTCTGTTTAGAAGAACAGCTTTCAATAGCATGAGCCAGAACAAAGTTACTTCGGCTACCGCGTAGATCAGATAGAACAGTCTTGCCAGTTCCGTTTTGTGTCGCAATTATATCGAGGATATCATCACGGATCTGAAATGAATACCCAAGCATCTCCGAGTACTTGATCAATGCCTCTTGCTGAGTCTGAGTCGCATGACCTAGCATGGCTC
>JAEORN010000104.1 GCA_016840825.1 Candidatus Thorarchaeota archaeon
AACAAATGACTCCGATAATGTTCAATAGCCCTGCGACAATTGAAGCTGCTTTAAGACCATAAACTCTGGCAATAGTTCTCACATTCCTTAGAGCGTCGCCTTCTACATCTTCAGCACCTTTGATAGTTTCGCGAGCCTGTAGAATCATAAATGCTGTGATGAAGAAAAGCCATGTTGGAATAGGTATCAGGATATTCCCAACAGTTTCACCATAGATGATAGATCCATAGATTGTACCGAAGGCAAAGGAAAAGGCGACCATGAAATTGCCAGCAATGCCAAGCTGCTTGACTTTTGAAGCATAGGCATATCCTACTATCAAGAATACAATGACAATTATAGCTCCTATTGGCCCATTCAACCAAGCAAATATCACACCCATGATGCCGAGAAATATAACGTATATCCAAGCTTGCTTGATGGTCATGCGACCACTCGGTAGGGCTCGATGTGGGCGATTTATCTTATCAATCTCTATGTCAAATATATCATTTACAACATTTCCTCCTGCAGCTACGAAGAAATAGGTGATATATCCAAATAGAAATTGCAATAGTAATGCGGCGACATCAACAGACCCCACATCCACTTTTGCGGCTATCCCAATTCCAGCAAGGACTGTTATGCCTCCAATTATACAGTTCTGTGGTCGTATAATCGATAGGAAAGCCTTAGGATCAAATTTCCGCTCTTTGGAGCTCGATTCATTTTCAATTCCATCCATCGGAGAGTCGCCACCTAGTAACTATCGCAGTGAGGCTTTCATTAAAGGATTTCGGGAACCACAAAACGACTTTACCCAATGACTCATATCCATGATACATCCATCGAGCCAACGGGAGTTGGATCTGTTGTTTGAAGACACCTCGAAAGAAGCTTTACTCAAAATAATCGACATGTATGCAAAAGCATGGCAAGCAATGGACGGAGCTTATTTTCTATCTATTGAGAAAGAGTATGGCATGGATGTTGCAATTCAAATGGATAAAGAAGCATGGCGGATATTCTCCCCAATCGAGGCAAAGCGAATAATGCAGGTCATGGATATTGAGGAGAATGGAGGACTCCAAGCATTGGAAAGAGCCTTGAATTATAGAGTCTATGCAGTCCTGAACTCTCAGAAAACTGAATGGAAAGATGATAGGACATTAGTATTCACTATGGAAAGTTGTAGAGTTCAAGTGGCAAGAAATAGAAAAGGACTGCCAGATTTTCCCTGCAAACAAGTGGGTATCATAGAGTATGAGGAGTTTGCGAGAACTGTAGATCCCAGAATCAAATCAAGATGTGTCTTCTGCCCACCAGATTCACATCCTGAAAATGCATATTGTCAATGGGAATTCTCATTGGAGGAATGATGTTCTGAAAAGGGTTCTTTTTGGACCTGCAGGTTATCCTGAAGATGCCAAGGGTAATCCGAAGAAGGTTTTCGAGATTATTCGAGAGAGTGGACTGAGTGCACTTGAGTATGCAGCAGTTCATGGTCTAAGGACTAGTGAGGAAAAGGCTTACCAAATAGGTGAATTGGCAGCGAAACATGACATCTCTATGAGCATGCATGCGGCATATTACATAAGCTTGGCTTCCAAGAATCTGGAAACCCGAGAACGATCGAAGCAACGACTTGTGAAAGCTCTTGTTTTTGCGCCTAAGATGGGAGTCAAACGAATCGTGTTCCATGTTGGGTCTTATGGTGGTCTAGAAGCAGAAGAAGCGCATCAGGTAATTCGAAAAGCACTACAAGAAGTGTGGGAAGAAGCTGGATCTGCAGCAAAGGGAGCTCTACTAGCTCCAGAGATTGCAGGAAAACTAAGTGTCTACGGTTCAGTGGATGAAATCATTAGACTTTGCAGTGAGGTTGAGGGAACAATTCCCACAATCGATTGGGCACATTTGTATGCAAGAAGTCAAGGAAATATCAATGACAAAGAGAACTATCTAAAGATCCTTGAAAGATTCGAAGGATCGCTTGGAACATCATTTATTGACAATATGCACTTTCATGTTAGTGGAATAGAGTACACAACTGCAGGAGAATCTAGACACCAGCCCTTGGGAAAGAAATGGGGACCGGATATCCTACCGCTAGTTCAAATCATCACAGAAGTTGGATATAAGCCAACATTCATTTCTGAAAGCCCTAGTCCAATTGTAGGTGCGCTTTATACAAAATATCTATTCGAAGAATTGGAGAAGATTATCAAGTGACAGATCTCGTATTTGTGCTAGGAAAGAACTGGCTACTCTCATTAGCTGAAATGATTGTTCTTCTAGAGGATAGAGGTATTCTCAAATCATTGAAGGATTATTCAAAAACAGCTGCAATTGTAACAACTGAGTCTCTTAACGATGAGGAGATTGTCGATATTCAAAGCGCACTAGGTGGTTGCTTTAAGGTAGGACGCCTAATTGAAACATATGAAATTGAAGTTCCTACGAAAGCATACCCGATTAAGGGGTCCCACACAAAGAAGGATAGAGAGTTATTGAGCAAGTGTACTTGGATTCCTTCTGTCTGGGGAAAACCAAGAGGGAAGAAAATCAAGTATGGAGTTTCATCGTATTCTCCAGAACCCGGTTCATTGGAAATCGATATGAAACGATTTACTCGAGGGTTAAATGACTCTATCAAAACCTATCTACTTGGAGAGAATGCCCGAAAGGCAGATTATGTCATCTATGATGAGCCAGATCGAAGAGATCCTACACGTTCGAATACTGCTCTCTGGCCTCACACGATTGCAAAGCATGGGCTTTTGCGGCCACCAAATGCTGAGATACTAGCAGTGTTTACAGAATCCAATCTGTATCTAGCAAGAACCGTTGCAGTCTACGATTCGATGCTTCAACAATATCGAGATGAATCTAGACCATTCATCTCATCAGAGATCAGTACAAGTCCCAAGATATGTAGAACCCTGTTAACTCTTGCAGGAGCTAAACCAGGAGATCTGGTTCTAGATCCATTTTGTGGTACAGGTACATTGTTGATGGAGGCTGCATTACTTGATATGAAAACAATTGGCATTGATTTGGATGGAAATGCAGTCGAAGGAACTCAGACCAATCTTAAGTGGCTAGGAAAAGAACTCGACACCTATCTCGATTTCACTCTGATAAAAGGCGATGCCAGAGAAGCAGATAAGTTAGTGGGAATGGAAGTTGATGCGATCGCATTTGAACCACATCTGGGTCCAGTCTACAGAGATAAGCCCGACCTTGAGGAAACACGTGAAGTAATTGACGAGCTTACAATTCTCTACAGAGATACTCTTAGAGCATTGACGAAGATATTACGACCAGATGGGCGAATTGCTATGACAGTTCCAGTCATAAGAACTACAGAAAAAGAAGTTAGTATCGATTTTAATCAGATGCTAAAAGGGACGGGACTTCAACTCTACAAATTCCTTCCAGAGAGAATCATTAAGGATGCCTCTGAATTAGTTCAGTCAACTCGCATCAATCCTAACAGAGGTGCACTTCCAGAGAGAAAACGAGGACAGATTGTTCAAAGAATGGTCGTTATGCTCGGAAGAGGTTAGAATAGATAACGAATCACATCATCGAGGATTGCATAGGTTTCAAGACGATTGAGATCCCGCTTGACATATACCATGGCTTTTTCGAAGATCATATCACGAAATGCTTCCTTAGTGGCAATTTCTTTAGTAGCAGTGGATATGATTCTGAGAAGGTCCTCAAGTGCATCTCTTAGTTTCGTATAATTGGTCTTGTAGACATCAATGCTCAATACTTCAACACCATTATCATCAATACTGACATCTTGCAAGCACTGGTTTGATTCAATCAGTGGAGTAGAGAGCTGTTTGATTCGCTTCATCAGCTTCTTCTTGGTCCTCTTATCGACATCAATACTCAATATGGCACGAAACAGGTGGCTATACACTTCAAGACAGTCCATGCTCTTTCCGGCTAGGAGTGCCTCATCGGTTTCCTCGAACTGCGTTACAAGCTCATCAACAAAGTTACCAAATTTATTGAATGTCTGTGGATTACCATGCCATCCATTCAGAATCTCATCAATCGTCTCGCCATCTGGAATCTCATTTCTCATGAACTCATTCAAGGCATACTCTAGGATGAATCGCATGTGCCCGATACGAGCAGCTTTTGAAACCACCATCACGAAAAGGAGGAACTCGTTCTCTTGCCAGACATACCTGCTTGTTTCAGTATCAATGATTCGCAGATTCTCATGTGATGCCTTATCGATGAAAGTGTGCGTTGCTGAGAGGAATGGAGCTATTAAATCCATGTCAATCTCAATTCCACTATAAGCTCGTGAAACAAGATTTCGACCTGTTGTTCGTTCAATTAACCAGACTCCCTGGATTAATCTTCTATCAGACATGGATTTCTCATCAATTTCCTATCATTTGTTTTTGATAAGCCTATGTAGGATTAAGCGTTGAGAGATATATCTAGGTAATATCCTGAGATGGTACAGTAATTCCGAATCGCTGAAAA
>JAEORN010000105.1 GCA_016840825.1 Candidatus Thorarchaeota archaeon
ACCAACAAGTTAAGAGCTTCAACACAGCAGAGAAGTTCTGACTGTACTGTCGCTATACCTGGCTTAGCCACTGGCCCACGTTCCGCGAAATGCCCTTTTTCAGTTTATAGAGATTGTGGTGAGAACTGTAATTTCCTAGATTCTATCTAACACGAATAACAGACATGGCTCTGGTGGAAGTTTCACTTGGTAGTATTGTGATGGAAGAGGTCCCCGATTCTCAAACCCAATCTTCAACAGAGCTCGTTGCTCAGCTTCATTGGCTGAGAAGGTATATGCAAAGATGCTTCGAGTTTCTTCTAACTTTCTGAGAAAATCCACAGCGAGTTTTTGGGATATCGTGCCATATCCCTTTCCTCGCTCAGCTGGATCGGCTATGAAGATATTCAACTCCCAGTCTATTTCTTTGGATTCCTTATTGAAATTCCATGCCCTATAATAGAATCTACCAAGAGAGCGATTGTCTATATTGTGTCTGATCAAAAAATACCATCTATCGGGTGACCTAAGAAACTGCTTTCGCATCTCATCAGGCGTCAGTGAAGGAACACGCTTGTATGGACCTTGAGCAATGGGATTCAGAGACCACTTTACTAGAATATCCACATTCTCTGAATCTACTGGAACCAATGTTATAATCTCATTAGAGAGTTCAGACCCAATCTGGTTTGTCATCAATTATCGAATTGATAGGTATTCTCATCTATATTCATCTTTAGGTAGCAGGTGGATAGCATCTTCTTAGTAGGACCTGTTTCCAGCCAGACGCGTTCGAGTCCATGTTTCAGGTGAAAGGGTTTTATCCTTTCAAGAGAAACGCAGTGTAGAGTTGTCGCGAGGTAGGATTATTGAATAGCAATGTAGTATGTCCGTACTGTAAAGAAGAGCTTCGAGTGGAGATGACCGCTCAATTCGTTGAAAGAGTGGACCCTTCTGTTTTGAACATGTACTCTGAAGAACTAGATCGTATGCAAAGACGAGCAGCTGTTCAGAGTAAGATGATGAGGATGGCAGCAGGTATGGCAAAGGGAATGCAGCCGACCATGATGCGTATGATGCAGGGCATGGTCGAGTATCCACCTATGGTCACTATCCTGAAGTGTATGAGTTGTGATGCTGTACTCTCAGTTTCTTTACCTTCAAATGACTAGTCAACTAAGAGAGCACCAATTGCTCATGACAGAGCATATCTTAGCGATTATTGCAAAGGTTTACACGACGTAGTGCTTGCGGATTCCATCAAGAGTGGTTTTTGCTGCTGGTTCACCTGTCAGGAAATCCTTGAGATTACCACACGCATAAGTATCACAATGAGCGCAGGTAGATACACCCTTCTCCTCAGCGCATGGGCGGATCGCGCAGACCTTCTGACACCAAGCCGATAGTCGATCAGACTTGCATCCATCACAGGTAATATCCTCAGGTGTGAATACCATACCAAGCTCGTTGGCCCATCGCTCTGCGATCTTGGTCTTGAGAGCTAAGTCTTCCGTCTGGGTTGCTTTGTATGCATCGCATTCTGAGCAGTCCAGTCCACAATAGGCAATCATATCGTACATGATTATTCACTTCGTACCATTGAAATTGCAAGATGGAGTAAAGTGTTCTACTGACATATGTCGGTAGTCATATGTCGGCACAAGAAGCTTGATTTTGAAGTAGAGGAGAATTAAAGAAGTAATCAAGCAAACTAGCCTTCTGATTAGCAAAGCTAACCTGAATAAAGAATATATGTTCAGAATAGCAGTGCTATCATCTGGATGGGAACTGTATGGCACTCGGTATTATTCATTATGGATTTGCAATTGTGAGCGTCATAAGCTTCATTTGTGCATTCACGATCTTACAGCGATATCTGAAGATTCGCAATAATCTGTCAATTCCTTTCGTTCTGTTCCTAGTTGGATTGGCAATTGATTCATTATTCTTCTTTTTGCGAGGATTCTATGATGTAGGAGTCCCAGAGGAGATTTTTCTGTGGCAATTGACTAATGTCATGTATGTCGCTATGACACTCCCACTAGTTGCCTTTCTTCTCTATCCAATGTACATTCAACGAAAGACATCAGGGAAAGGATTTGAGATAGTTATTCTCATGGTCATCTTCATTGTTGTGTCTATATTTGATTTAGCAATAATAGCATTCGCAGAGATTATTCCAACATACGTTGATCCTTACGGTTTAGCACATTATAGTTTTGATTCCTTTATTCCTTCAACCTACTACATTTCTCTGGGTATTGTCATTTTCTTAGCATTGTTTGCATCATTTCTTTTGGGACTTACAGCGTATAGAGAGAGTGAAATATTCTACAAGAGAAGAGCATTACTCATTATGATAGGTTGGCTAGCTTGTGTCTTTGGACAAATACTTCTGTTGTCACCAGCACTGGCAATAGCAAATCCTGTCGTACTGGTAATTGGAGCTATAATAATTGCAATTGGAGTTATTAGAACACCTCCTTCCTAATGAAAATCCGAAACAAGAGGCCATCTTCGAGGTAAGTAAGAATGGAAATAGGAGAGATCACTGAGGTATATGCATTCTGTGACAAATGCAGCCAAAATATTCTACTCAAATTAAGCGAGGAACAAATGAAGGATCGGAAAGGTGGTCTCCTATCAGTAGTTTCAGTACATGGACAACCAAAACATGCAGTTCTGTTCTTTTTGGATAGTAATCTTAGAGTACGATCATGCGAACCTGCAAATCTCATGATGGATTTAGAATCTGAAAAGACTAGAATAAGAACACCTATTGTGATCGAAACAGAAACGAAGAAAGTTTTGAGTCTTGATGAATTGATTTCTTTCTTTGGTGGTAACAAGAAGCAAGGGATTACTAATCTTTCAGACTTCTTGATGCAAATCATGATACAAAATAATACGTATCTAGTGAATAATGACACAAAAGACGGCGAATTGCTAAGCCACCAGATTAACGATTTGCTCTCAAAACAAGGTTTCTTGCCTGAAATAATTGAGAATGAAAAGGAAGACAGCAAGATTAAGGGACGATTTCCTGCTGTCTTTGATTTGTCCAAGAAGAAATTCCTCGTTCCTGGTATTAAGGTGGATTCGAATGCAATTGAGCAGATTATCAAGGAGTTCATAGATCTTGACAATGCGTTCTTGAAGCTAAAGTTCGAGGTTAGCAAGATTTTCTTCTCGTATGGCCTTCTTAGGGAGATTCTCAAGAAGACCACGGAAAAATACCTAGATACACGTCTAGCTAAGGAGATTTCAATCGATCTTCAATTCATACCTCTTCTGCAGAAAATGGCGATGCACGAGAATGTCGATGCCCAAAATAGAATCGAGTATGATGGACTTGGACGAGCAGTCAGGAGCTTTTGAATTTCAGATACTGGCGATAAATCAGGAATAACTTTGTGAGATAGTGTATGCTGTATATATTCTATCTAGTCTACATCATTTTAAACATGTCACGCTTGGAACAGTCTAGACCGAAATAAACAATCAATCATACATGATAATTCATTTCATGTGACTTGAATCATAATAGGGGATATAGAGACCAGCCGACATATGTCGGTAGTCATATGTCGGTACAAAACCTATGCTGATTTGTATCGTACTATTTCACATGGCAATAGTAACTGAATGCAAAACACAGGAATGTCAGCTTATCTCAAACGATCCAGAGATCTCCCGTCAAAGAAGAAGGAGATTCCTGAAACAAGAGAGAGCTGATGAAAAGAGTCAAATTGAATATCGTCAGTATATGGCATACAGAGAGTCCATGCGTGATCTCGAGAGGAGAAAAGCATATGCGATATCTATCGCTCATAGATAAATGCCCTTTCTCCAAGGAACTTGTGAGCTGCCTGAATCTCTCTGTTGATTCCATAGGCACTCACAGGTCTAGCTTGTTTTACAGCAGAGATCCATGGTTTCCTTTCTTTCTTGCGGGATATTCCTGAAAAGCTGGAGATGTGGGACGAGAGCTGTGATCAACTTATTTTCAGCCTTCTTCAAATGCTCCAGAAAGGTCGTCCTTCCCGTATCCACCTTAGATGCGATGGTCTGAAGATCAGATCCTCGTGGAAATCGAAAGTATCCATACCTGTAGGCGGTAAGGAGCGCGTCCATCTGCTTCTCTGTGAGTCCTGAGAATAATGCGTCTGTCGTCAGGGTCAGTGAACTGGCAATATAGCCATCAAAGGGAGCCTTTCGGAGTATCTCGACATTGAAGTTTTCCTTACGGAGTGTTGTCAGGAGATTTTTGAGGGTTTCATGCCTAAAACCGATTAATCTGAAGTATTCCCAACCATTCTCATAGGCAATTGGCGGGATTACAAGGATATCCGGACCAGATAGGTATTGTATGACAGTTCCCGGACCTCCGCATGCACACATACGCGTGATGACATGCACATTGGCACCGTTGTGAATCTCATCTACGACATGAACAGCTTTCGAAAAATCAGTACGAATCGTGTCATAGTCCTCTTTTTTCTGCATGACCAGCTCGATAACATCATGTGTATCATTACACCACTGATACATCCGCAAAGACGGATTATCTCTTGTTATCATCCCCAAGGGATTATCATAGTTTGCTCTGAGTACGACTTCGAATAATGACATGTATACTAATAGAGCTTCATGCATATATGAACTCTACCGACATATGTCGGGTTAGTGGACTGTATGAATAGAACATGATGTTGATGAAGCATCCAATCGCAACTGTTTTCCGAAAAAAACGAGGCGTGGCCCAAACGATAGCAGAGGAAATAATATATCCATAAAGTAACGCAGTGACTGGAGGCTTTCTTTATGGCAATTGGTTTCATTCACTATGCTTTTGCAACTGTAGGCATAATCGGTTTGATATGTGCCTTTACGTTACTCTATCGATACATCAAGAGCCGTAATATACTTGCAGTATCATTCTTCGTCTTCCTATTCTCGCTAGGGATTGGTATGATGCTGTACCTATTTCGTGGGTTCTTTGAGGCCGGAAATCCAGAAGACATACTCTTGTGGCGTGCAACAAATGTGTCGTATCTCGGGATAGTTGTTCCATTGATCACATTTCTCCTTTATCCGATCTACATTCAGCGAAAGATGAATGGCAAAGGGACAGAGATTCTTGTGGTTATGGCTGCCTTCATCCTCGCATCTATATTTGACCTTGTTCTAGTGACGACAGGAGATGTTGTGCTCTCATACGTTGATGACTTTGGTCTCCCACATTACGTACTAGATTCCTTCATTCCTTCAGCGTACTATTTGGTGCTAGCTAATATTGTGATAATGGGATTTATTGCATCTGGACTTCTGGGCCTTGCTGCATATAGAGAGAAGGAGCCGTTCTACAGACAACGAGCTCTATTGCTCACCGTAGGATGGCTGTTATGTCTGGTTGGACAAATCTTCATCCTCATACCAGCTCTGGCAATAGCCAATCCAATAATGCTAACTACTGGCATAATCATGATTGCAGTTGGAATTCTAAGGACCCCTCCATCATAAACATTGATTACTGGATTTCCTTAAGGAACAAGTAGAATAGCTACTGCCATCAATCTAGTGATGCATATGCATTCTGTAACAAATGCAAACAGAATGGCTGGGATTCCATGCTTAGTGTCGAAGAAGTGTGATTCTCATTCAATAAAGTTGCATTTCCTTATGTCAAGTAGTAAGTAATATAATGAAGCTGCTTTTTGGAATGAGTGTAATTACGATGAGGAGACCATTATCGTGAGTAATAATAAAGAAGTGTATGATCGATTATTTTCGCTCCTTGAACAACACGACCACTGGATGTCCAATACAATTAATCTCATAGCCAGTGAGAATGTCAGTTCACCAGCTGTCCGATCTGCGATTGTTAGCGACTTTAGAGATCGTTATGCTGAAGGTTGGCCTGGTGAGCGAGTCTACGCAGGGTGCAAGTACATTGATGAGGTTGAAATCATCTGTATGAACCTTGCAAAAGAACTCTATAGAGCAGAGTTCGCTGACGTTCGTCCTATCTCAGGGGTGGTTGCTAACCTCATGATGTATACTGCAGCCATGGAACCGAATGAACGAATGATGGCACTCTCGATCTCTCACGGAGGACACATCTCTCATGCTCGAGCTAACCTCGGTGGTACTGCTGGTCAGATTCGAGGACACAAGGTCCAGAACTGGGTATTCAATGATGAGGAATTCAACATCGATGTTGATGCTAGTATAGAAAAGATACGGGGTCTCCAAGAGAAGGGTGATGAAATCAAGTTCCTACTCTTTGGAGGTAGCGTTTTCCCATTCCCACACCCAGTCAAGGAATTCAGGGAGATTGCTGACGAGTATGGTATGACCATCGGTTATGACTCAGCACATGTATCAGGATTGATTGCAGCAGGTCGCTTCCAAGACCCACTAAGAGAAGGCGCTGATATTGTGACCCTATCAACCCACAAGACAATGCCTGGTCCTCAACATGGATGTGTTCTTGCAAAAGAGAAGTATGCTGATGCGATCAAACGTGCGGCATTCCCAGGTATGATGAGTAATCATCATCTACACAATGTAGCTGGATTTGCAGTTGTGCTTGCGGAGATGATGGAGTTCGGTAAGGACTATACTGCTCAAATCCTGAAGAATGCAAAAGCGCTTGCTCAATCACTTCATGAGCGAGGATTCCATGTGATTGCCGAGCATAAGGGATTCACCGAATCTCATACTCTCCTTGTTGATATCACTGAAACCCCATTGAAGGATGGCAATGTCGTAGAAGAAACCCTTGAGGATGCGAACATTATCATTAATCGTAACCTATTACCGTGGGATATCAAGCGAGGACGGGACTACAAGACACCTGGTGGTATCAGACTGGGTACCAGTGAAACCACTAGACTTGGAATGAAAGAGTCCGAGATGGACGCCATTGCGGAGTTCATCACAAGAGTCGTAATGAAGGAAGAAGATGTCAAGAAAGTTGCAGCCGATGTTTCGGAGTTCAGGAAGGACTACCAGAAGGTCCACTTCGCCTTCGATACTGAAACTGATGCTTATGCGCATCTGCGATTCAAGTAGGATCTCATTTCGATAAAGGGGAATCCTAGAAGGGATGAATGTATGGATACCAAGGACGCTCAAGAACTAATGAGGAGGATATACCTCCATAAGGACAAGGAAAGGGGCGTCCAAGGCACCATTTTACGCACTTTTGAAGAGCTGGGAGAGCTTAGTGAGGCTATCACAAAGGGCAATCGAGAGGGCATTGAGGAAGAGATAGCAGATGTCTTCGCTTGGTTATGCTCTCTGGCCAATTTGCTCGAAATTGATCTCACAGAGTCATTGATGAATAAGTATCAAGGAGCATGCTCCAAGTGCGGAAATCTCCCTTGTATATGCGAACAATAGTTGTCTAGTCAAAAGGATTAAAAGCTCAGTGAGTTGAGTGGAGTTAGCCCTAGGAGGCAGACATTATGCCAAAGAGCGCAAAGAAAAAACGAAAGAGAGGCGAAGGGCCGATGCCCAGTGGTGGAGCAGGGCTCATAAGGTTCTTCGAGGATGAAACTCCTGGAATCAAAGTAGGACCTACTCTCGTTATCATCTTCTCGGCTATCCTAGTAATGGTAGTCATACTTGCACATATATGGCAGACCACGCAAGCAGCCTAGAACCTCTGTAATGGTTACACTACTTGCATGTGCTGTATTCCACGACATCATAACATTTGAAAATGGATGGGCCTGAAAGATTATAAAGCGTTCAAGTTGGGTTGAGTTTACCCTTAGTTGGTGATATACAATGAAAATGGCAAGTTCGCTCAATAAATACTGTCCCAGATGCAAGTCACATACTGTCCACCAGATCAGTATCTACAAAAAAGGAAAGGATAGAATCGGAGCACAAGGTAAGCAAAGAATGGAGCGAAAGACTAGGGGTTATGGTTCATTCCCAAAGCCGATTCAGAAACGCTTTGCTAAGACCACGAAGAAGACCATGCTAAAGTACAAGTGTGCTGACTGTGGGCATACTATACAAGGAAAGGGTATGCGACTCAAGAAAGTCGACCTAGAACGTGGCTAGAACTCATCCTGTAAGCTCATTTCTTGCTTTCCCAGTCGAATTAGTGGGATATGTCGATAGAGTTATAATGTTACTCAACCCCGACGGGAAGAAGCCCACAATGGGCCTTTTTCTGCCATCAAGGCAGTACTCAAACTTCAAATTACAGCGGTGAATATAATTGCCCAAACGCGACGTAGTTCAGATGCCCAAATCACGGTTCCTCAAGGTCAAATGCCTGGACTGTGAGCATGAGCAAATCATATTCGGACATGCTACAACCGAAGTAGCTTGCCTGAAGTGTGGAAAGATCCTTGCAAAGCCTAGTGGTGGCAAGGCTAAGCTCGAACCAATCGCAAGAGAGATTGAAGTCCTACCATAGGACATCTATCTTAGATTCTCATTGGAGGTAACAAGAAATGGTTCTAAAACGTGCAGAATGGCCGAATGCGGATGAATATGCGGTAGCAGTAGCCTCAAAGGTGGCACCATATGGTGCGTATGTATTGCTTCCAGAATATGGCAACAAAGAAGGTTTCATCCATATCTCGGAGATCTCTAGCACGTGGGTAAGGAACATTAGAAATCATATTCATGAGAATCAGCGAGTCGTTGTCAAGGTCCTTCAGGTCGATGAGCAAAAAGGGCACATCGATTGTTCCCTTCGAAGGGTTTCGACTGAAGCACGTAGATCAAAGAACAACGAGTGGAAACGAGCTCAGAAAGCAGAGAAGCTATTAGAGCTCCTAGCTAATGAGAATAGCATGACCCTAGTAGAAGTCTATGAAAAGGTCGGTTGGCCTCTAGAAGACTATTTTGGAGAGATCTACAAAGGTCTTGAACAAGCTGCTGACGGAGATGTCAGTGTCTTTGATGATGTTGAAATTCCCAAGAATCTGAAAGACCAATTAGCTGAGATGGCGAGGACACGTATTGAAATCCCATCCGTTGAGATTGATGGAGAGATGGCTATTACGGTTCAGGGGATAAGAGGAGTCGATGTCATCAGAAAAGCTCTCTCGGAGGGTCTCGAGCTTGGGAAGTCTCAAGAGAAATCATCTGTAGAGATATACACACTTGGCTCACCACGATACAAACTCCGAATTGTGTCTCCCGATTATAAGGAAGCGGAAGATATTCTATCAAAGGTACTTGGAACCATTACAAAGATTATAGAGAAGAATGGTGGTTCCATTGTCTTTACCAGGAAATAGTGGAAATCAATGCCATATCTATACAAATGTACTAACTGTGGTACCTATACCCTTGATGAAAAGACATGTTCTAAATGTGGAGCAGATGTGAGAAATCCAGCACCACCAAAATATTCACCTCAGGACAAGTATGGGGATTATCGAAGAAAGGCGAAAAAGCAGGCACGAGCTGCTGCTCAAGAATAATTGTCTGAGGTCTTGTTCTTGTCGATTGGTTCATGAAAAAGAATGTGACTAGTGGCCATCTGAATAGATAGCCACTGTTGTCATTACTTACTAATGTAGCTGGACTGGTACCCAAAGTACTGCCCAATCGCTATCGAGAGTTGGATTACCTGTGTCTGCATTGTTCCAGAACAAGAAACGGATCTGGTAGTTCATTCCTCCAGTCATATTCAAGTCCTGTGAGTCACCAGAGTCTAAGGGTATTATGAACTCGATTACATTGTTTCCTGTTGCATACTCCGAGGAGTCGGAACCACTGCTATCTTTGGCCCAATCACCATAGTAGTCAATGTGTCCATCGTAGTAGTCATTGCCTTGATAGTTGACTAGCCGCAGATCTCCTTTTTCGGTCGTATCTATTGGCGAAAGCTGTAGTCCAAACGCATCCTCACCAAGAGTATAGTTATCCATTTGGATTCCATAGTACATGTGAGTTGAGTTGGAACGAGTATAGACAGTAGCATCATAGCCACCACCGAACACGATATCATAGCTTGAGAATGCGGATTCTGATGCTGAGATGTTTCCATCAAGATCAACACTCTGCAATGTGTCTAGTTGAGGAGCCCAGTCTGCTGAAGTCTTGTTATAGTACTGCTCCAACATGGTGTAGTCAATGCTATAGACCTTGACTGTTCCATACGAATAGCTGATGAAATCGAGATTGAATGCACCATATAGATTCGAGGGGATTTGAGACACCCATCTTGTATCAGTTTCGTCCCAGAATAATGAGTCTAACTGCAATCTAATGGATGAAAGTCCCATGGCTTGCCCTTCTGTTTCATCTCCTGGCTCTCCATACAACATGAGTTTGTATAGTGTCGATTGGAAGAAGGGGTCGAGTGTATACTCGGTTTCTTCAGACTCGGTCATCGGGTTGTCGCCAAGGTATGTGGCATCGTCAATGACTCCAGAACCGAGGTGGTCTTCTGCAATTCGAACCATCCACGGCCACTTTCCATCATCTCCGCCAAAGTAACCACTTCGATGCCCCCAATACACTAGAACATGAGATGTATTCCATTGGCTGAATGTCTTTAGGGACTCGGTTAGGTTCAACGCCATGAGCGCGTAGCCCATCAAAGCTATTTGTGTACTGTTGAATGTAGCATTATCCACTATGGTCTTTGCACCTGATGCGCCATTTATCCAATATCCATAGTCCCACCAGCTTGCTATCGTAGCACTATCTGGTAAGACATTCCTGATATATGTCATAGTACTCTGCCAGTCAGTTACTTGACCGTCTGCTGATATTGCAGCAGGTGCAAACTCTGGAGGTGATATACTATTAGTAACGTATGCGACTCCAAGTACAATATTGACGGATAGGAGAAGTCCAACGAACGCAAACGCCGCAATCGCATGTTCGGATGTCAAAGATGAACTCATCCTGAATCGCCTGCGTTCGAAGACCGATTGTTGCTTCACGATCTTAGCAAAGGGTGTGATTATGCCGTTAACAGATATTGCGGCAAGGATTGCTGCTGCCGGAGCAAGAATCAGAGCAAGTCGAATCATACTGCCAGTGAAATAGACTGCTGTGACACCAAATAGGAGAACAAGCCAATCTTCGTCCCTTCCTCTCCTATAAGTAAAGTACATTCCCAAGGGGAAGAAGATTATTAGAATTAGCAGTGTCTGATAGAAGCTGCCCCAGGGACTTGGCAGATGCTCTGCAACTGATGCGAATATCCGTTGATCAAGTCGGAAGAACGGATTGATTACACTCATGAACTTCGCACCTATGTATGTAATCGGGTTAGATGTTGTTGTTACAATTGATAATTCTGTACTTGAAACATAGAAATAGTATCCTGCAATTCCAACGATTGGACCGAATAGTCCAAGCAGAATTGGTTTCATATGAGGCGCAAGTAGAGAAGCGGTAGTTGCTCGATAGTGTCCTATTCTCTGCCATATCTCATAGAATACAAGTAATCCTGCCATTCCAATGGCTGCAAGGTACGTCATTGAGGTTAAGCTTCCGAATCCATTTCTGGGAACCAAGACACCAAGAAAGATACCTAAAGTCATTGTAAGGACATAGGATGTGAGTAATCGATTACTATACTTACCACCGATGAGCATTAGAAATGCATAGAGGGCGAAAAGCCCCAACATGAAGTCACCGGCACCCCACGAAGCTAGGAGGTATCCCAGTGCAAATCCGGCTGCAACACCAGAAACTGCAGAACCTCTCTTCAAGCTACGTGTGAAGAAATACATTGTGAGGACTATAGCAAATACTCCAATTGCTTCGTTATCATAGAATCCCGCGATGGTTCTTTGAATGAAGGCAGGAATGAATGCTAAGAATAATGCATTGAGTAAGCCTACTGTGTTATTTGATACCTCTCGCCCCAGAAAGAAGGCAACAATTGTAGTTAGAGCACCCATTATGGCTGGTAGAACGAGAGAAACAGTGAGAATTGATACTTCAATCCCCAAACTATTAGCAATCCAATAGAAGAATGCGCTTGTAAATGGCACACCAATATAGCTTGTTGTAGTCATATCACGCCCAAATGGAACCCAAGTTGAATAGTCATACCAACTGAAGAATGACATGTAGCCATTTTCAGCAACATACTCAGTTACCTTTAGCTGGAACCAAGGATCGAATGCCCGTACTATAGGTTGTGCATCAATTAGGGGCTCCAAACGCAGAACTAAGGCGGCAAAGAAGATTAGTGTCATTGCCGCGATTATGAGTACTGAACCTCGTGATATCTTCGCTTTTGGCTTATGAAAGACCTGCCGAAGGAATCTTCCTGCAGATCGTTTGAATTTATTGAACTTCGACATACAGAGTGCTCTCTCCGTTCTGACTCAACGTCAGACCGTGAAATTTTCAGATTCGCTAAAAAGGTTACGGATAGAGGGAATATTGAACCAAAGCTCTGGCGCCTGTCCAGAATGGCATACAAAGGCTTCTTTGAAACACAGAAGAGAAAGAGAGAGTCTCCTCTCTCAATTTCTGAGCTTTCTACAAGGATTCTATGTATTCCTTGTAAGTATTAGCATCCATGAGTGCTGCAAGATCCTTTTCCAGATTTGATGGTTTTAGCTTGAACATCCAGCCTTCACCATAGGGAGACTCGTTTACAAGCTCTGGGGCATCCTCCAGCTTTGCATTTACATCGATAATCTCGCCAGCAAGGGGTGAGAAGATGTCTGAAGAAGCCTTCATAGACTCAACAAGACCACACTCTTGATTTGCATCAAGGACAGTCCCAGCCTCGTTAATCTCTACGTATGTGATTTCATGAAGTGAGTTCTGAGCGTAGTCGGTAATCCCAACGATAGCAGTACTACCTTCGACTTTGACCCACTCGTGCTCCTTACTATATTTGAGTTCAGAAGGTACATCACTCATAATTATCTACCACCTGATTTGCGGGTACATTCTCCTAATGAATTCTTTCGTTGCTCATGTCTTTCTCGTAGAGCCGTATTCATCAGGGTTGTAGAAGGGCCATTTTCGGACTTCAGCTTTCCTAATTCGACCTTTGATGTCAATCTCGATGACATCGCCATCATTCACCGTATCAGGGGGAACATATCCCATGCCGATACCAGCGTTCAGTATTGGCGAGAGTCCTCCGCTCGAGGTCATTCCTATCTGTTTCCCATTGAATATAATCGGATAGTTTTCCCTAGGAATTCCACGGTCAGTCATGA
>JAEORN010000106.1 GCA_016840825.1 Candidatus Thorarchaeota archaeon
ACAAAGAACATTGCAATCAGCATGGCCATGTTTACAAGTCCCAGAATCATGTCTAGATTGCCTATGAGGATGAACGCAAGAGACACAGCTGATCCCAAAAGAATCGAGTTTGTTGGCTGTCCATGTCTGAGACTTGCGAGTTTTACTGGGATTTGCTTCTCAACAGCCATTTCCATGACAATTCTGGACGCTCCTGAGGTCAACGCATTCGCAGAAGATAGAGTTGAGAGGACCGCTCCTATAGCGATAAATATGCTACCCACAGGTCCAAGCAGAATCAAACCTGCATCAAAAACACTCTCAGAACCATATTCTGAAAGATTCGCAGAGAGGAGAGCTAGTATCACGCCTATATAGATACATGCAACTATTACAATCGAAACAAGCATGGCTAATGGAACTTTTTTGCACGATTGTTTTATCTCTCCAGCCATCATGGTGATTACCTGAAATCCCATATATGCGAAGAAGACCATAGTCACTCCTTGTAGGACTCCTGTAACTCCAGTTGGTAGGAATGGATCTAACACAGTAGGCTGAAACATAAGAAATCCAACTATGGATAGTATGATCAGAATCACAATCTTTGCCACAACGATGAGGGCTTCAAATCTTCCAGCTTCTGCTATCCCCCTTACATTTAGGATTGTTATCAATATGAGGGCAAATAGTGCGAATATACGTGGATCAATTGATGTCGATAGAAGAAGGTTGAGGTAAATTCCGAATCCTAGGAGTACGAATGATATCACGATGGGCTGTGCTATGTACATGATCCATCCTGCAAGGAATCCTGGGTATTTCCCGAGCATTCTCTCAGAGTATAGATATCCTCCACCATCTTCAGGGTAAATACTTGCTAGTGCTGCATAGGATAATCCTGAGAATGTTACTAGAATGGCACATATGATGTATGATAGAAAAGCACCAGGTCCTGCTGTCTGTACAACAAGCCCACTAAGTACAAACACTCCCGCTCCAACCATGGTACCAACAGCAAATGTAATCGCTGTGTATACTCCAATACCTTCACTACGCTTCATACTACTCATAATCATCACTACGCTTCATGCCCATTCTCTGAGCAATACCTTGCACAAGCTTCTCATCAATCTTTGAAAGTCCCTGTTCACGGGCTTTCTTTTCGATTGACCGCTTTGCCATCGTTCTAGCAAAGTCTGGGATGCGCTCAAGGATTTTAAGTGCACCACTCGTCCATTCCAATGGCTCGGTCATCTCCACCGAGGGGACCACTATTTCTTGTGCAGGTTCGGCCACAATAAGCATGTTAGTTGTGCAGATTCTGGATAGGTTTTGGGTATTCGAGCCGATTAAGGAAGGACCTTCTCGGTGCAGGCCCCATCTACCTACTACAATCAATCCCGATCCGAGAAGTGCTGCGTGATGATGTATCTGAGGGAATACCTTTCCACTAAGAACCTCTGCTTCCACTTCAATCCCTAGGTCCTCAACCAACTCCAGACCGCTTTTGAGATTATTATGATATAGATCTTCAAGACCCTCATCAATTATCTCGTCGTGTAGCTGCTCTTGAGCAGTGAAATTGAATTTCTCCTGCTTTTCTTTAGGTAGAACCCCCGCGATATTCGTAAAGACTCCCGAATGCAAATAAGGATCGTAGACCGCTACAGCTTTCAACTTTGATCCAGTTCTCTTGGCAAGTTTGGCCGCCTGGAGTAAAGCATGATAGCTATTCTGACTTCCATCGACTCCTACGAGAATCGGTCTTCTTCCCAAAATCAGCGGCTTTTTGATAAGTAAGACATCTGATTTTGAATGGTATGATACTATTCGTTCAGCAGTGCTACCCAAGTGTGCCTCAGGAACAAATCCATGACCATGTGCACCAAGAACGACTAAATCCACTTTCTGTTGTACTGCAGCTTTCAGAATCTCTGTATAATTACGGCCTTCTGGAGTCAATCCCTCAAATCGGATATGTTGTTCCTTTGCAGCAAGAAAAAGAGGTTCCAGATACGCATCTGAGATAATCTGCATCCCATCTGTGATTAGTTCCTCGTGCCTACCACGTAGTCTGTTTAGTTCTTGTTCTTCCTGATAGCGCTCAGGAAGTCCCGGTTCCATTTGCTCGAATCTTGTACGATGCATCTGCGCTCCATATACATGACAGCCAACCAGCGTAGAGTCTTCTCCGATCTTCGCAAGTGCTACTGATGCATCTAGAGCCCAATTGGACCATGAAGTACCATCAAGAGGGACTAGAATTCTTTTGTACATCACTGTTTCCTCGGAAAAGGTGTCTTATTCTTGACCTCAATCACATGGAAGAGATATCCGTATGGATATCTATGTTGTGTGATATGAAAACTGTCAAATGCAAACAACTCTCGAGCTGCTAGGAGATACTCGTAATGTGGATCACCTTTTTCCACAAATGTCACTATCCCATTCATTTGATATGAAGAATACCTGGGAGCTTCACCTGTGTAAAGCAAGGTAGCAATTGGATTCTTTCTGAGGTTCTTTGGTGTTTGTCCCTCAAAAATCTCAAGTCCTCCCAGAATGTAGGGATTGAAGTGTTCTGTCTTGGAATAGAATCTTCTGGCACACTCTACACGTTCGTGTATCGAAGCCGCAAAGTCAGAGTCATCTGCTTGATTTCTGAACCGTCTGAATTCGCGAATGAATTCTTCTAGATATTCCCTATTGGGAAGCAAGCCTATCCCTCTTGTTGCTAGGTTTACTGGGAAGATGCCATCTCCAATGCTTGCAAGAACAGGAAGATGGGCAGGTGCCATTCGCACACCTTCTGTTCCATCTCTTTCTATCTTTCCGAACATACTTAGCCTAGCGGCAGATTGCCAGCTCAAGAAATCATCCGGCAATCTGGCTCTAGGGAAGGCTACCTTCCCACGATCGGGAAGGATAGCCTCAATGACCTCTTCCATTCATCTAACCTCTCTATAGAGCTAGATTTGTATCTCTCCTGTTGCTGTTATCTCCTCGGCCTTCTCGGGGTGATGCGCTGTAACCTTCGAGGTGAACCAGAAGATAGCAAGTGCAACCAACATGTCTAGGAACCACACTATGAAAATCCTTCCTATCCATATTGGGGTCGGATTCGTATCACCTGCTGGAACCGGCACAATGTCATAGATTACCCAAGGTGACCGTGCAGACTCTCTGACATAGCCCATGATGACCACGATCCACATGCCAATTATTCCCGCCATGATGCCTGCATACCGTGATACATCAGATAGATTTCCCCACTCTGATTCTTTTGTGTCTCCTAGCATGATGCCGTCTAACATGAGAATGAGAGCTCCAATCAATGCTAGAACGAACAGAGACGGATATTTGTAATCCATTATACCAAGAGGATTCTGCCAAACTGTTGGGTCATCGATTGTTGGTCCTCCGAGCCAAGCTGGCTGGACCAGTATCAATGCAGCAATAGATGAGATAATCAAGAATATCTTGAAGAGCTGCTGTATCATACTGTTCTCTGGGCGACTTAGAATCCGCTCTCGCCTACTGATGAAATAGACGATCACGGTGAGCACCAGGACTGAATACATTCCCACCATAAGCAACATCTCCCAAGCTCTTGGTCCATGCATGATTGCCAAGAATGCTGTTTCATTTGAGTCGAATATCGCTAGCATGTATATCATGCCAAAGACTGGTTGCATAATGAGACCTATCAATCCCCATGCTATTCCGTAGGAACCCACCCAGTCCCAGTATTTTCGTGAGGCTTCGTCATCCTTCTTGTCCTTGTAGTGGAACATGGCCAACATTGCTAATAGGAATCCGAAATATGAAATCGCAGCGAAGACCCTGTGGAATTGTAGACGGAGTGCTGTATCGTTCATCCACCAGGCCCACAATACATCGAGTGGCATAGTGAAGACACCCGAACCATCCCAAGGGATGGTGTCTCCTCCTGGTGTAAGCATCCCTCCAGCTACCATATTGATTAGAAATGTCTGTACGAAGACTGAAACAGCATATCCGTAGCCGAGTACTTGATGCCACCTTGTCGAGATCTTATCCCACGTAAACCAGTAGGTGTAGAGAAATACTATCTCCATTGCGAATGCCAATGCTTCGAAGAAGAATGGCCACCAGTAGATGTGGAAGAGCTCTGATCCAAAGACTGGGAACAGTGAGATGAAGAATAACACTCCTGCGATAGCAAATGTCGCTCCAAGACTGAAGAGCATCACATTGAACAGTGTGACTGACTTAGCGATCCTATTGTATCGTTCCATCTTCGTCTTGAGGAACATCGATTCCGATCCTGCCGCGATCCATGAGCCGCCTAGGTGTAGGTTCGCGAACAGGACATGACCCAGCATAACGAACGCGATGAATATCGATCTCCCTTGTTCACCAATATTGACTTCCTGAATTGGGAGGGTTTCTTGATACTCCGTTGTGTTACTAGGGGTTGCATACGGTGCACCACCCTGTAAGGGCACAACGACAAAAGTCACAATAAGAAGAAAACTGGCTAATGCCAAAGCAAGGATTAGCAGCTTCCTCATATCTGGTAATGCTAATCTCTCCATCCAATAACCTCCAATTGGATAGATTATCACTACACCTCATTAAAAAGCGCATAGCTTACATCATCGTATCTCTAAACGAATAGATACGAAACTAAACTAATCATTGTAGCAAACCCCTGCTCGAATCTGAACTATATGTCCTCAACCCTCAGAGATGAGGTGGCATAGGCCACCCTCTATTTTAGGCGTTCAATCTCAGAACGAATCCACATGATCTCTTCATGGTATTCCAAGTCATCCATATAGTCATGTTTCAACTGATGAGCATTCTCAGCAATCTGGAGCAGATGTCCTCTCTTTTTCCAGATTTTGTGGATCCTATCTGCGAGAAGATGGTGTCCTGCGCTCTCGATTTGCTTGATACTAGCATGAACGCAATTGGTCACTGAAGCTATCTCTACGGGTTCAATCGCTTCTGATGGTGGATAGGTTATGGAATACTCAATCATTTCTAGAACGAGCTTCAGACGTTGATTCAAATCCAACTCATTCGCTTCTTCAAACAATTTGACTAGGTCCTTCAAGTGCGACATCGATATATCTCACCTCCCTTCATTCGTAATTATCGTTCCTGTTTCTCCGTTGAGGGCATCCAACGCATGTTCAATCGAGGTGATGATAGCATGTTTTCCTCCCTGCTCAACGAATTTGATTGCTGACTCTACCTTGGGTCCCATGCTTCCGTCAGCAAATTGTCTTTCTTCCAGCCACTCCTTCATCTTTTCAGTAGAAACCTTATGAAGTGCTTTCTGAGTCGTTCGTCCATAATCCAGGTATGCATGGCTCACATCTGTAAGGATGAGAAGAGTGTCCGCAGAGATGATCTTCGCTAGTTCCACTGCGGCACGGTCCTTATCAACGACTCCTTCGACGCCCTTAAGGGTTCCATTCTCATTTACAACTGGAACACCTCCACCCCCACCAGCAATGACTATTACTTCATCATCGAAAAGCGATTTGATTAGGTCATGCTCAACAATTCCTACAGGATCTGGTGAAGGAACCACTCGCCTATATCCTCTGCCACTATCATTTGATATTGTCCACCCCTTGTTCTTCTTGAGGTCTGCGGCTTCCATCGCAGTATAGAAGGGACCTATGGGCTTAGTTGGAAACAAGAATGCTGGGTCTCTTGCATCTACTAATGTTTGCGAAATTATTGTAACGACAGGCATCTTGATCTTGGCTTTATTCAGCTCTGATTGTAGACTCTGTTGCAGCATATATCCTATCATCCCTTGACTCTCAGCTGAGCAAATATCAAGCGGCATTGCCGGTAGTGATGTTTTAGCAAGATCATTCTTCAGCAGAATATCTCCTACTTGAGGGCCATTTCCATGAGTTATTACGAGTCTAAAACCAGCATGGATTAACTCCACTAGTTTCTTAACCGTAGCATGAATGTTTTCCTTCTGTTCATCTGCGGTTCCCTTTTCAGTGTGCTTAAGGATTGCATTACCTCCTAATGCCACCAATACCCTTGTTTGTTCTATACTATTCATTTTCTATCAACTTCTCTCCAAAGCAGCTGTCATACAATGCGCAGCACCATAGCCGCCAGTTAGGTTCTCAAGAACAAGCGGGTATGCGTCAATTCCATACTCATAGATACCTCTCTTATGCGGAAAGAATTCAGCTTCCGATTTCAAAAATTCATAGTCCTTCTCAGCTTGAATGACTAGCTTTCCGTACTTGATTGGATTCTCCTTTGCTTTGATTTTGAGATTCTGAAGGACATCTCGAACTCCCCGCTCAACCTCTACTGCGAGGATTTGTCCATCTTTTATGGTTAGAAAGTTTGATGCATAGCTTAGCTGCTCAAGTGTCGTTATGTTGACTATCTCAAAACCCCAATCCATGATGTAGGAATGAAGGTTTGTTTGTTCTCGTTTCTTTTCATATTCTCCAGGTCCTGTCTTATGATATACATCGACCATTGCAACTTTGAGGAGGTCCTCAAGACCAACTGCAACGCCCGTTGATGCAATATTGAAGTATGTATCAAGATGCATGTCTACCATAGGATCAGGATCATCACTAGGAATGAGTGGATGGTTGGGTTGATGCACCACACCTACTTCATCAAAATCAACGCCATGAGCAAGGAGCTGCTCTATACCTGAATCATTCGTACGATCACCTACCCCCACGAGTGCGAAGTCATTTAGCGGAATGAAATCGCCTCCTTCAAAGGTTCCTGGTTCCTCAACTGAATGCACGACTGGTGCATCAAGGGCTTTCCAGAGTAGTTCTGTAATATGTGGCTCTCTTCTTCGTTGAGGTTTACTCATCCTGGATAGAAATATTCCTTTGTCCGTTACTGCCTGCTGATCGCGCATGAAATAGAGATTTGAAAGGGGTTCACGCTCGGTCACGTTCAGATGGATCATTCGTGTCCCAGTTTCACTCTCAAGTTCTATCTCTGGATTAAGCATCAAGATGTCAAGAAAGTGCTTCGAGTCCAAGATTTCTTTGTTCTTCTCCATTTCTGAGGAAGCAAGAGCAATTTCATCATCTTTTCCTGTTACCTTAATGGCATCATATGCATCTTCGATAAGCATCCTTCTGGTTTCAGGATCTGATTCAGCTGCATCAATGATGGAGTCTTCCAATCTATAGACTTTGAGATGGAATTCGTGTTTAAGAACATGTTCTAGTCGTTCATGTTCTCTTATCGCGCCTTCTCTGCTGAATGCCCTTTCATAAAGAGATGCGTATGGTTCAAGCAAACCAAAGAACATCTCCATACCCGGTCTATGAATCGCAACAGATCGCAACCTGTCCCATTCTGCTCGTATCTTCGTCTTCACTTCATTTCCCCTCATAGATATATGACAGGAGACCAATGGCTCCATACAGCTTGTTCTCAGCTTGGTGCCATACAACAGAATGCTCTCCTTCGATTACTTCGTCCGTGATTTCCAACCCCCGATGTGCAGGCAAGCAATGCATCACTATGACATCATCTGCTGCTATGTTTACAAGACCTGCATTGATTTGAAAGCCTTCGAAGTCCTTTAGTCTCTTCTCTCTTTCTTTCTCTTCGCCCATACTGACCCATACATCTGTATAGAGAATATCTGCGTCAGTCGCTGCATCGCTGGGACTGTGAGTGATCAAAACTTCTGAATCATTGATTTCAGCAATGCCTTGTGCCTTTGACACGATTGTGCTATTTGGCTCATATCCTCTCGGGCAAGCGATTGATATATTCATACCAGACAATGCCGCCCCCAGCATCAGTGAATTGGCAACATTGTTACCATCTCCAATAAAGGCTATAGAGAGTCCTTTGAGGGTTCCTTTCGCCTCTTTGATAGTTAGAAGGTCAGATAGGATTTGCGTTGGATGTTCCAAATCACTTAGACCATTAATGACAGGAACTCCAGAGAAATCTGCTAGGTGTGTTACTGTGTTGTGATCATACACCCTAGCAATTAGACCATCAAGATAACATCCAAGAATACGAGCAGTATCCTTGATCGGTTCGCCTCTACTTAGCTGCAACTCGGAAGCAGCCATGTAGATTGGCTGGCCTCCTAATTTCAATATTGCAGTCTGAAAGCTTGTACGTGTCCTAGTAGAGGGCTTCTCAAAGAGAAGACCCACTACCTTTCCATCAAGGGCACGCACGCTCTCACCATGTTTCAGGAGATTCTTCAGTTCTTCAGACCTATCGAGAACGACTGAAAGGTCTTCTCTGGAGATGTCCCCGACCGATAATACAGAGCGTGTCATGTCAATACCTCCTAGTTAGAGATTACCTCTGATGCAGTATTCTCCCTGTACGCCCATCCAAAGATCAAGATAGCGAAGACTGTCAGGATGACCATATCATAGGGCATCGGGATTAGACCGAGAGGTGAGATAGGCAGGAAGTTCTCATAGATGAAATTCACATCACCTACGTAGGACATGATCATGATCACCACTAGGTAGACCAGAATCCAAAGATTCCTCCTAAACTCGAATTTCTTTCCCTTTACAGTGAAGTAAAGAGGATATCCAATCAACATTAGAAGCCCTCCTACAATCGTCCAAGGCCAAGATGCCCAGTACACTAGAAGTGTTGCCATAATGAATCCCAGACCTGTTACAATTACAGGAAATGGTAGAGCGAATGGACGCTTTACATCAGGTTTAGTCTTTCTCAAGATTGGTACAGATAGTGCTGCTGCAGCATATGGCACAAGTGCAGTAATCGATGCAATCAATGCAACTGCTGGGAAGTTCGGAATCATCACCTGTACTATTGTTGTAAGTATCGAGGCGAACAATAGCGAGTAGAAGGGTGTTCCGTACTTGTGATGCACCTTGTCCATTGGTCCCCAGAAGAGATGATCTTTTGACATTGCAAAAGGTATTCTTCCCTGTAGCAATACCCAGTCACCTCCAGAACCTGCAGTAGATATTAGTGCACCAATTGTGGCGACTGCGGCTAGGATTGGCAGACTTGCTGCTTGTGCAACATCTGATAGTGGTGAACCTAGATCTCCGATGCTACCCCAATCTCCTGGGGTAATACCTAATCCGGCCCAATCAATCATTCCAACAAATGCCATAGCGATTAGAACATAGACAGCAATTACGATTCCCATTGTAAGAAGCATTGCTTTTGGAATGGTCTTTTGTGGATTCTCAATCTCTTCACTAGGAACTACAACCGATTCGAATCCGGTGAATGACCAGAATTCAAATGCCATAGCTAGTGTGACTCCAGTAAACCCGAATGGCAATAGTGGGATGAAGTTCACACCATTGAAAAGTGAAAGTCCTACAGCTGCGAAGATCAAGAGCGGAATGATTTTCCCTACTGTGGTCAACAGGCTATATAGCCCTCCCCACTTCACTCCGACGATATTGATAACCGTGAATATCCACAGAGCTATTACAGCAATCAGTATTCCAACTGGCGTCAAGGTAGCACCTACCGCTAATCCTGGCACATAGAATCCAAGATAGGTTACGAATATGTCGATAATTGCTGCGGTTCCTACAAATGAATATAGGAAATATCCCCATCCCATGATGAATCCACCTGTATCACCAAGCGCAAGCTTTGGCAATGAGTATGGTCCACCACTCAGTGGAAATGCTGACCCTAATTCCGCGTATGATAGTGCGAGCAGTGTTGTTACGATTCCGGTCAGAACTATCGCGAGGACAAGTGCTGGTCCGGCAACGGATCCCATTACAGCTGGCATAGCAAACATGCCTGACCCAATTATACTTCCGACTCCAAGTGCAACAAGAGTTGTTAGATTAAGATCTTTCTTTAATTCTCCCTGTTTACTCTCCTTTCCCTCGGCAGCCGAGTTTGTTGTTTCCAAATTTATTCCTCCAAATTATTTTCTTCAAATAACTCAAGACCCCCATGCCTGTAGAAGAGGGTCTTCAGCAGATCAGTTACTAAGAACAACACTATCGCATATCCCCACACGAATAAGGCTAGGCCCCATCCCATTGCGGGAAGTAGGAATCCATATACCGTGATTAGTGTTGCAATTAGTTGTGTACCGATGATCGCGATGATCACTGGCATCGCGGGCTTAACTGACCAAAATGGTCCACGAGTTCGAGCAACCAGTAGCGTAAGATGTCCAGCTACGGATAGCTTCAGATAGATGAAGGATTGGAGTATCTCCTTACTAAGATGAAACACTTGATCTCCAATCAAGAAAATTCCAAATGACGATACAACGCCTATGATACCAAGGAATGTAGCTACACCAAGCAGCATCTTTGCATTCCAGCGCTCTGGCTTATTCGAGTGTCGTGTATTATCATAAGCAATGGTCATTATTGGTAAGTCATTCAATAAGGCTAACAGGACAATCATGACTGCAGTCACAGGATAGAACTGAAATATCATGATAGAAAGCGTGATGAACAAAAGCACTCGAATCGTTTCTGCGATTCTGTAAATTGCATAATTACTCATTCTCTGGAATATCTGACGGCTTTGTTTGATCGCATCGACTATCACTGATAATCCGGGTTTCGTCAGTACTATATCTGCGGCTGACTTTGCAACATCTGTTGCACCAGCTACAGCAATTCCAACATCTGCTTTCTTTAATGCAGGCGCGTCATTTACACCATCACCGGTCATTCCGACAATGTGTCCCATTTCCTGCAAAGTGCAGACAATTCGATGCTTGTGTTCTGGATAGACCTCTGCGAAGCCATCGGCCTTTTCAGCAATTTCTGCTACTTCATCATCCTTAAGACTATTAAATGAAGCAGGAAGTACCAGGTTCGATCCTAATCCAACAGTCTTTGCCATCTCTTTTCCTATTGCTATATGATCGCCTGTTATCATTTTGACATTGATTCCCATTCTTTGAGCTCTCTTGATTGTCTGGGCTGAATCATCTCGTGCAGGATCGAATAAGGACAAGAGACCAAGGAATCTCCATTTTCCATCACTTCCTGTCTTTGCCACACCAAGAGATCGCAAGCCTCTGGTTGCGAATTCATCGACATCTTTCTCAATAGTTTGGCGAAAATTCTCTGAGTCATCAACTAGATCGGCTATGACCTGTGGTGCTCCCTTTGACACCTTAAATGCATCACCAGATTGAGAAGTGACCGAAGCTTCGGTTCTCTTTGAAACTGGATCAAATGGTTTGAAGTCTGTTATAATCCAATGATCAATTTCACTCGTTTGCACTAGCTGCTTGGCTCTCTGAATAATCGCATCATCAATTGGATCTTTATTTTCTTCCCGGGAAGAAAGAAGCCCATTTAGTAGGACTTCTGCATCATCACTAGCGTCATAGAGGATGATATCACCCACAGTGAGTTTGTTTTCAGTGATGGTTCCTGTCTTGTCAGAACAAAGAATATCCACACCAGCCATCTCTTCGATGGATGAGAGCTTGCTGACGATCGCTTCTTTCTTTGCCAGCGCTAATGCACCGACTGCCATCGTCACAGATAGGACAGCTGGTAAAGCTACTGGAATCGCTGCAACAATAAGGACAAGCACAAAGGTTATGGTTTCAATGACTCCGTCGCCTCTAAGAAATCCATTAACGAGAACCATGGCTGCAAGAATGGCAGCAAGAACTATGAGATAGTCTCCAATTCGAATAATGATTTTCTCAAAATGACTCTGATTGTGAACCTCTTCAACCAGCCTTGCTGTTTGTCCGAAATATGTGTTCATACCGGTGTTAAGAACGAGAGCTTTCATCTCTCCCATCTTAATGCCTGAACCCTGAAACGCAATATCATTAATGCCCTTGTCAACAGGCAACGATTCACCAGTCAGCGCTGATTGATCAACTGAAAGATATTCACCGTCTATCAGCTTTAGGTCCGCAGGCACTGTATCTCCTGGACGTACACGTACTATATCTCCTGGTACGAGTTCTATCGCGTCAACCTGCGTCCACTTTCCGTTCCTAAAGACTCGCGCAGATGGAGCAAGTCTATTCTTAAGCTTCTCAATCGCATCCCCTGCTTTGCTCTCTTGCCAGAATCCTACTATTGCATTCATGGCAAGCATCAAACTAATGATTGCCACATCTTCCCAATGAGATACAACTATGGATAGGACTATGGCAAGTTCAATCATGAAAGGTATAGGTCCCCAGAAATAGCGAAGGAATTTGACGAGTGGATGTTCCTTCTTCTCTGAAATCGCATTAAGACCAAATCGCTCTCTTCTAGCTTCGACTTCTTGATTGGAAAGTCCCTTTGGATTTGAAGCAAGACGTTGGTATAGCTCATCAATGCTTACGGTTTCTGAATCCCGCGTTGAAGTAAGGTTGATATCCACGCTTGTCACTATTATCATCTTCCTATATTGCTTGAAAGGAACTAGAAGGGAGTTTTATTAAGCGAAAGTAACTGTAGCTTCCCAGCTACAGTAGAGAGGATATTGCGAGGTTTCACCATGCCTGATAGATTTGGTATCAATGTCGATGTTCTGGTAGACTTGGGATTGACTCAGAATCAAGCAAAGATTTACCTGTCAGCTGCAAAGATCGGTCCTACAACAATCTCTGATATTGCAGAGCACTCCGGTGTCAGGAGAGAAGAAATCTACCGTCTACTCCCCGATCTTGAGAAAATTGGCCTTATTGAGAGACTCATGGGAAAGCCTATGCGCATTCGAACACCAGATGTGAAAGCAGCAATGTCAACTCTCATACGACATGAACGCGCAAAAGCGAGGGAACGAATTTCCGATTTCGTGGATAAAACTGTAGAGATTGAAGAGTACCTTTCAAAGACAGGATTGGATGTTAGTACGGATTCCGAGAAAGATGGTGATTTTGCACTCCTTGAGGAACCTGACTCCGTGAGAACACGATTGCACGAAATGATCAAGGGTGCTCAAGAGCGAATTGATGTTATTTACTCCCGACATAACCTGGTTTGGTTTCTTTCTACTCAAAGCCAACTCTTAGTTGATGCCATATCTAAAGGATTGAAGATCCGTCTTCTATCCAATCCAACATCTGGCAAGGATAGGATTCCCAAGATTATCAACCGGCGATTCTCAGACACATCTCAAATTGAATTGAAGTATATGACAGGTATTTTTGCTAATTATGTCAGTGTTGACAAAAAATCTGCAATGGTCGTGACTTCCACCCCCAATCAACCACACGCTCATAATCTATACACAACAAATCAGAATCTCGTATTGCTGGTCCAACGCATGTTTGAAGAAAGTTGGAGTCGTTCCTCTCACTGGAAGACTGTAGAGGGAATCTCAATATCTGAAAGCTTTGAGGGTTCTCCTGAGAGAGTTGAGGTGTCACAAAGTATTCTCTTTACATACACACATGAAAACCGCAAGCAAAGTGTCATTTCGAATTTTGTCAATCAAAGTCTTACAAGAGGTGACTTTGTCTTGTATGTCTGTTCTGAATTACAGCTTGAAGGAGTCAAGTCTTTTCTGACCAAAGGCGGAATTAACGTTTCAGAAAGAGAACATGATGGCACTCTACGCATTATCACTGCTGACGAATTCCTGACAAAAGGGAACAAGTTCTCTATAGAGAAGGCGATAGACACTTGGGATGAGATATACTTTCTTGCACATGAGAATGATAAAGGTACGACCTCGGTTTTTGATATGCAGCACTTCTTTGACAACAAGTTGACTGATACAATTCTCGATTTCGAAAGAGAACTCCATAAAATGCTAGATTCTAGGATGCGGGTAATTTGCGTCTACAGAAACCAGTCCCTACTTGAAATGGATGACCCAATAGGTTTCTATAGCAAAATAGTGGTCCATCACGATAAGATATTCTCTGAGGAACGAGAATAGACCCCTGTCAACCTATCAGAATCATTACGATGGAACGTACTATCAGCACATAGACTAGATGAATCACAATGATGAGGAGTGTTGAAAGGATAAATCTCATGGCCATACTGGAGTCCTCTCCCTTCATCATAAAAAATTGGAAGAAGAGCACGAAGAGAAATGCTGCACCCGCCCATCCAAATGGCACAATTGCTGGCATCTCGTAGAATACTTGTATCGCCTCTGCAGGCCATATCCACCATTGAGTCTGAGTTGCACCAGCTGGAGTTTCTACTACTATTGATAATGTCCCAGCTATAATTGCTGTAATAAGAGGAATGCCCCAACTTGTATCGGTCAGCCTTGGGATGAATGCTTCAGCTATCTTCTCTGCAAAGCATAGAGACGCATAGAAAGATGCGCTCCAACCAAATCCCATCATCACTGGTGCCGCGCCAATGTATAATGGATGATCAGGATACGTATACATGTTCGGAATCAAGGCGACAATATTCTCTCTTACTATTCCAAATATAAAACCTCCAGCGAAGAATGCTATGGTTGACCATCTCCCGCGATATTCCCAGCAATGTATGATACATGGAATGCAGCCTAGCATCACAGCAAGGGTAACTATCTCACTGAACAGTTTCCTCACCTCGTGTTCTTACGACTGCGAATAACCAGACTACAATCACACCAAGAATGGGGATGAATGAAATCATTCTCCCAAAATCTCCGATAATGACGATATTCGTAATTGCCATTGATATCAAAACAATAAGAATTGCTGTGAGAGGAAGAGCATCCTTCAATACATCCATTGTGTGCATCACCATCCCATATATCATGACAAACGCAGTCTAAAGCCTTCTTGTCAACACGCGTATGAGTGCTATGAAGAATAATATTGGTCCTGCTATGACCATCCCAAGGTAGAGGAATATTCCTAGAATTCCAGCTATCGGTGAGAGAAACACCCAGATAATTGACATTGCAAATATAATAAGGAAACCAGTAATGATATGTGCGCTACTGAATCCTGTCATATCCCCGTATGTATCCGGCGCGATTTCCTTCTCTTTGCTAAAGTAGAACATTGCTATCACGAGTAAGTAAAACAAGACTGTAAGTGCAAGGGTCAGAGGAGGTGCTATTCTCTCAGGCAAAATTACAATGAACAAGAATACGTAAAGAAACAGAGTATATGATATGACAATACCTAAGCCCCTTTTACCCAACCTGAGAGATTCCAAATTAAAGCCCTGTGGATGCCTATACATCGTTACTCCAAGAGATATGAAGAGAATTAGTCCGTTTGAGATGATGGAGATGAGAGTCGCGCCAAGATCATATGCAAACCTTGTAGGGATGAATATGGATGAGATGAGCACGATTGAAATCACTACGATTATTCGCTTCTTTGTGATTGCGAACTCATGCTGGTTCGAGCCGAGGATTTGGAATACAAACAGTGGGATGATGAACGAGAATATCGCGTGCCAGAACAAGGCGATAACCAAGAACTCTCCAATGGCAAATCCTAGGAATTGACCGAATTGCGGGTCCTGGTCCATATATCCCGCCCAGATGACCTTAGTCATCCAAGACTCATAGAGTCCATAGATTATTCCCAAGATATACAGGTGTGTCACTGTTGTCTTTCTATACCTAAGAGCAATGTTCCATAGGATTAATCCGTGTCCCCAGTAGAGAGGCAGAACCACAAAGAGTCCCCATAAGTCCCACATCCATAAAGGTGATGAGCCTGAGAACACCTCCGCACAAATCACTGAAAGAATTCCAAAGAGGATGATGGGCGATAGATTTGAAGTTCTCGCTCTTTCTTCCTCCATTATGACAACCACTATCTTTGAATGTTACTTCCCCTTTTGGCGTTTCGGTTATTTGAATACATCTCGAAGCCTTCTTATCCTCGATTGATTGAGGCATACTTAGTGGTCCTAATGGTAGAGATGGTTGTAGCGATTGATGCTGGAACATCCGGAGTGCGTTCAATCTTCTTTGATACAGAAGGGAATGTTCTCTCCATGACCTATCGAGAATTCAATAGCTCATATCCGAGTCCCTCATGGGTGGAACAGAATGCAAATCTATGGTGGGAAACAGCATGCGCATCTCTAAAACATTCTATCAAGTCTGACAATATCCAAACGAAGGATATCATCGCTGTATGCATTACGAATCAAAGGGAAACTATTGTGCCTGTAGATATCCGGGGCAATCCACTACGACCCGCAATCGTATGGCAGGATAGAAGGACAACCAATCAATGTGAATGGATAGCTTCCGAAATCTCTCCTAAGACCATTTACTCGATAACTGGACTTACCATCGATCCATATTTCTCAGCTCCCAAGATTCTCTGGATGAAGCAAAATGAGCCTGAGATTTTCAAGAAGGCGCACATGTTCCTTCTTGTTCATGATTATCTGGTTTACAAGTTGACTGGTGAATTTGTAACGGATTTTTCTAACGCAAGTCGTACCATGCTACTGGATCTAAAGAAATCTGTCTGGTCGAACAAATTGCTGGAGGAGTTTAAGATTCCTTCTGAAAAGCTGCCAAGACTTGTAGAGTCTGGCACACTTATTGGTGAGATTTCGAATGAAGCTGGCAAAGAAACAAAGCTACGGCCAGGAACTCCAGTGATAGCTGGTGGTGGTGATCAGCAATGTGCTGCATTAGGCGTTGGAGTTGTGAGAGAAGGTGCTATCAAAGCAACGACCGGTACTGGGACTTTCATACTTGCTTACTCTGGGAATCCTCGATTGGACCCTGAGCGTCGTGTGCTTTGTAGTAGACATGTGGTGCCAAACGCATACGTCGTTGAGGCGAGCATGTTCACAACAGGATCTGCTCTTCGCTGGTTGAGAGATCATATTGCCACGGAGGAGCGCCATGTTGCAGGAGATAGGGGTATTGACCCCTATGAGGTCATCACTGAAGCAGCTGAGACTATACCTGCTGGATCTGAGGGTGTCATTCATCTTCCTCATTTTGTCGGTGCAGGTGCGCCACATTGGAATCCTCACGCTCGCGGTATATTTGCTGGTCTATCTCTGGGTCATACTCGTCGTCATCTCATGCGATCTGTTCTTGAGGGGGTGTCCTATGATATCCGCTCGAATCTGGAGGTCATGAAGAAACTCGGTCTTCCTACTGAAGAAGTCAGAGTTACTGGCGGCGCAGCTCGGAGTGACATTTGGATGCAGATACAGGCTGATGTACTTGGGATTCCTATCATCCGTACGAATCTTGAAGAAGCTACTGCACTTGGAGCAGCGATTCTCGCATGCAAAGGTGTAGGAGTATTCAGTTCTGTGTCTAGGGCAGCGGATGAGATGGTCGCTCAAAAGGATGTGCTCTATCCTGATGTTGCTAATAGAGAGGTCTATGATGCTGGATTTGCTAAATTCACAGAACTCTATCGTGCAATCGCAGGTATCAAATGGGACTCTACTTAGCATAAACCGCAAGCTTGTTTCCTTTGTCTAGTACAAGTATACGCGCCTTGGGATCTTTAGATATCCAACCATCAACTACTTTCTGGATATTATCCACTTTTTCCATATGTACTGACTCAACAGTCATCTTGTCTAGGGATGTGTACATCTTGATCATTGATATCCGTTTCATCAATTCTGCGAACTTGTATGCTTTATGCTCGTAGAGGTGATATTTTGAACTGATGGATGCAATTACATCATCTAGCGGTGCAGTCAGCTTGTTATAGAAATTCTCAATGGCTGAGTCCGGTGCTACACCATCTCGACATTCAGCAATAAATAACACTTCACCTCCATCTCTTACAGCATTCTTTGTAAGCTCCATAGCGCGTTGCGCATGATAGAGACTTTTGTCTTGCGGATAGCCACCCGGTGAAACAATAATGAATCTTTCAGGAGTGACAGTGAAACTTGCAGTTTCATCAAGAAGCTCAATTCCTGCTGTTGTGACGGTTTCGATGTTTCCTGCATCCGCCCAGACAAGCTTTGGTCCATTGGAGATGACTGCCAGAGTGAAGACCTTAGCATTCTTGGTAACCATTTCCATTGCTTCTCTCATATCATCTGCAAGGGGATTATTCCTCTTGGTTTCATCTGGATGATATGGATGCCTCCCAAATGTTGAATTAGGGTCTAGAGCCATTGAATGATTTCCCTCGATGCTTGGAAATGCACAAATCCCTGGTAGGAAATCTTTCAAGGCATTTGAATAGCCTGCGAAATAATGAGCTTTCATATCTGCAATTGGAACGTAAAGGTCGTGATTTGCTGCAAGAGAGCTAATTATAACTGGTGTTCCTCGACTTGTCTTTCCGAGATTTATGATATCTGAGTCTTGACAATCATTGATTTTAACCAAGAAATTCTGAATCTTGTTGTCTGTAGCAATCCTCTCAATCATATCAACAATCTCTAGATTCTCTGGATGATCCACTTCATGAGAGCCAGTTGTTATCATGAATGTGATACTATTGGCATGCTTCAACCTCGGAATAACTGCATTGAGTAGCTCCCAATGAGGTTCATCCCGAGTATGATCCTCTACAAGAACACAGACGCTCTTACTCTTGGAGAGATTCTCAAGTGACGGCCCGTGAGGGTTGTTTAATACCCTGTTGAGTTCTTCTTGAACATTAGGAATGGTTCTTACTTCCTTTGGGATAATCCTGCCTGCATAATTCTTCTCTGGGATATCTATAGGAACTTTGGTTTCGCCATATGTCACTTCGATTCTCATATTCTGTTCCTCTAAACTGACTTGAACATTCACAAAGAAAAGGATTACACTATGTCCTAGAGAACACTGATAAAAGCTAGAGTTGTATCAAAGTGACATGAGTTCCCAGAATCAAGACCAAAGCATGGGTGGCATGGGGAAGTGGTTGGCAATTGGCAGTGAGCTACCCTGCTCAGTTATTGCTTTGCTGCTAGTTGGCCAAGTTTTTGGTCAATCAGTCCTTGGACCAACTGGCGCAACAACAGGAGCATTGCTAGGAGCTGTTCTGGGTTTCTTTCTCGGAATCTATGGGGTGTATGCCACTGTCAAATACTATGACAGAATGGAGGTCCAATCTCAACTAAGACGAACCTATATGCCTCCAGAAGAAGAAATATTCGAGGATGTCAAATTTGACATCCCCGACGAAGACTAGTGTCTACTTTAGGAATTCTGAATCATCTGCATCTAGAACTTCGATGATGATTTTTGTTGAGGACCGTCCTACTCCTGCTATGATTATTTGAATGAGTAGTGCAATGAAGAAGGCTCCTAATGCATAGGAGAATAATAGCAGAAGAATCGAATCACCTATCATCGGAATCAGGAATCGATTGTGTATTATCCACCAGATGTAAATGCCGATTATTCCCATAATGAAGACTAAGATTCCATATGCATAGACTACCAGTTTCACCCTCGGACTATCAAGTCTTACCTGTTCTATTCCTGGTCCGATTACTGCATTTCCTATTCTTCTCGAGAATCTTAGAAAGACGCTAAGAGCTGCCAAGAATATCATTACTGCTAAGGCACAAGCTATGAGGAATAGAAGAAACTGAAGGTCTTGGTCTAGCTCGGGAAAGATATCCCCGATGTAGTATCCCGCGAGTGAGCCAATCATAACGATTACTGCTACGATTTGAACTACGAATGTCAACGTTGCTGAAGTTCTGAAGAGACTACCTATATCGAAGAGGTCAACTTTCTGGGTTTGCCTAAATTCATCATCTGACATAATTCCCAACCACTTTTTCTAATGATTATCACGTTTATGAATCTTCGTCAAACCATACTCAGACAAGTTGATGCTCCTTCGTTATCCTTATATCAGGTATCACCCGTGTGCAACATCACTGCGTCAATCCCCTTGACGGACGCGAACGGTGAGCAACTATGAGCTCGAAAGCAGCGAACGAGTATGGATTTGTCAATGCAAGAATTCGTGGTATGATGTCCCGATTTCTCAAACTAGACACCTATGAAGCGCTGCTTCAAACGCGTTCATATGATGATTTCATCAAGTTGCTGGCTGGTACCTATTATGGTCCGATCGTCAGTAAGGCATACCCTTCAGGGCAACCAACTCCTGACGAACTGGCACTTGTTCTCTCAGAGGATTTTGCGAATGTCAGCTATAGTCTGACTAAGTCTCTTTCTGGGAAAGTAAGTGCATTCGCTGAAGCATATATGAAAATGTTCCTAGCCGAGAGCATCAAATCGATGATTCGAGGCATTCATGTTGGGCTCGATAAAGAAGAGATACTTCGTTTTGCTGTCCCTACTTCACCTGAGCAAGCTGAGGAGTTTGAGCATTTAGCAGACTCTCGCTCAGTGCAGGGATTCATCGATGAGCTCCCATATTGGGATCTGAAGATCTCTCTTCTTACAAAAGTCCATGTCTATGAGGAATATGATTCAACAGCTCCGTTAGAGGTTGCGACCGAGAATTGGTATTTGAAGAATCTAATGAAAGCGCTAAATGGCTTCACAGTGGATGATCAAAAACGAGTCTTAGATATCGTAGAAGCAAGAGTGGACCTAAGAAATGTTTTGACTATGCTTCGTGCGCTAGCTCTTCAGCTAGAATCTAGAGCAATCGATATGTCCCTCGTTGAGTTCACAGGAAGATCAAAAGCATTGTTGGAAACCATAAGATCCAAACCCAATTGGCGCGAAGTCATCTCTGCTCTTGATAGCACTCGCTATCGAGAACTTGCTGGACGAATAGCGAGGCTCTATGAGGAAGAGCAGAACCTTGTTTCTGCAGAGCTTGCAATAGAAGACTATATCGCACAGCGTGTAAAGCAGAAAATGTCTGCGTATCCCTTCCAATTGGGGTCAGTCATTGGATTTTTTAACCTGAAATTCTATGAAGTCCGCAACATACGGTCGATTGCCGTGGGGATTGAACGAGGCGAGTCTGCCGAAAACATCAGACGAATGATCACTCTATGGTGATAAAAAGGAGATAACCCGATGAAAATAGATACACGAACAAGCAGTTTCATGTTGTTCATATTGGGTGCAGTCCTGTTCTCACTAGTAATGTCCATATTAGCCCTACCTGCATCTGCGGTAGGAGTTGCTCCCGGGTCAGGGTTCTCAGCACTTCAAACTGAATCTTCTGGTTGGGCGATAATGGGTCTCGCAGTTGGTGCAGGCCTAGCCATTGGACTAGCTGGAATTGGCGGTGGCCTGGGCATGGGAACTGCATCTGCAGCAGCACTTGGTGCTATCACTGAGAAACCCGAGACCTTTGGTAAATCAATTCTATATGTTGTATTTATCGAAGCTATCGCAATCTACGGATTCGTCATTGCTTTCCTTCTAGTTGGATATATCCCTCAATTGATAGGTCACTAAAGGATTCAGTGTACGAGAGAAGATGAGGATGGATCAAACCATCTCTCTATCTTCTTGACTCTATTTTATTCCTCAAAAAGAATGGTTGAAACTTCGTCCCTGATTTTATTCTCTAGTCTTTCCATTCTAGCTTCGAACGTATTATCGACCCATTTGGTTCCCTCTTGATTTCGAATAATGAGTCCGCCAGAAGCTCTAATATTATCTTTCGCGATAGCGACACTGACTTTCCTACCTAACTCGTCAGAAATTGCCTTAGCAATACTTGTTGCATTCACAACTTTTTCTTGTCCTTTTGGCAATACGAGCTCAAAGGAATCCTCATGCAAGGCCGCCGCACCTGCTATTGCAAGCTTTGTGAGCACCTCATCGTATTTGCTACTCTTTGCTTGTTTTCTAAGATCTTCTTCAGCAGTAGCTAGAATTTCTTTGACCACGTTCTCCTTCGCGTCGAGAATCTTGTATTTGGCTTTCAGCTTCGCACTCGCTTGCTGTCTTGCCAACTCAGCATCACTTTCTATCTTCGCTTTACTCATGATCTGCTGTTCGACAGTCTGCGCCTTTGTCTTTGCATCCTTCAGCATCTGATCTTTTTGGAGTTCAGCTTCCCTCATGATGCCTTTGATTTTCTCCTCAGTCTTGGTTTCAATGATATTGATAATGTTGGAGATACCGCTCATTTTCTATTCCTCCTCAAGTAATAGCTTCATAGCAGCTTTGATGGCATCCTTCCTCTTCTTCTCTGAGGCAGCAATCATTTGCTCGATTTTAGAATCTGTGTCCTTGTGGATTTTGCTTTCGAGCTTCTTAGCTTCACCAGATATTCCTTCAAGAATCCTTGTCGATTCTCTCTTTGCGGATTCTTCAGCCTGCTGAATGATCATCTTCGATTCACGGTCGGCTTGATCTCTAATATCCCGTGCCCGTTTCTCGGCTTCTTCTATCTTCTCACGAGCTGCCATTTCTGCAGCGTGAATCTGTTCAACTCCGTCTTGGGTCGATTCCATTGTTTATCCCTCTAAAGATGGAGACTATTGTCTTCGTACTACATTCACTGATAAAGATTGAGCTTGCGCTGTTCAATACGCCAAGTCATAACGCTTATCTGTGTATGTACTTGTCTTTGGGTTCAACGTCTACGCTCAGGTTGAATGCCTTGATATATGCTACGGCGTCATTATTACGGTGAAATTGGCCATGATTCTGAGAATGAGTCCCTCAAAAATGCTTGTCGCCAAAGTTGTTTCGCACCGAGACCTTGAACGGAAGATGATTCTTGCGTTGGAGGAGTTCAGCCTTTTCGAACCGATTGATGTTCGACATCAAGCCGGGATTCTGGAGGTCAAGCGAACTCGAGATGAAGAAACAGTTTTTGCAGCCTCGGATAGGATACAAGTTATTCTAGAATCCCTTGATATTGAGACCTCGAGAGGAATAGGAAAGCGTGCAACAGTTGATGATCGTGAAATCAGCGATTCCATCGATTTTGTTTCTAAAGTAATTCAATCAGTTGAGCCTGAAATCCTTGAAACAGACAAGGAGCTAGCCGCTCTTTCACTAGAGTTGGATCGACAAAAGGGTATCTATGATATTGCCTTGTCATTGGAACCTTTAGGTCTGAATCTTGAGATGATTGGCACATCTGAGTATACCTACACAACAGCAGGCCGAATAGAATCTGGTCGCCTAAGTAAATTGGAATGGAGTCTTAACGAGATAACCGAGGGTGCTTTTGTCTTCAGAGCTGTTCCTGGGAGAAAGGCCAAGAATATGATGATAGCGAGTGTTAGCATCCCTATAGAGAGAAAGGATGCCGCAGATCGTATATTCACAGCCATCGGTTTTGAAACCTTTAGCGTTCCTGAAAACTACAAAGGTAGTCCTCACCAAATTGCAGAGGAAGCTATGACCCAAATTGCTCAACTTGAGAAGGAAATTGAACAGCTAAAGAACAGAAAAGCTCTCATTGCTAAAGAATGGGGCCCACAATTGCTTGCTGCTTGGGAAGTCCTAGAGATTGAGAAAACACGAACGAATTTCAAAGGATTCTTGGTCTATACTGAATCATCCGTGAAAGCTTGGGGCTGGGTTCCTGAGGGCACACAAGAAACGCTTCGCTCACTACTCTCAGAATATGTTGGCACTGCATACGATTTACAGTTTGATGAACCCGATTTTGCAGAAACAGACTCGCCAACCTATCTGGATAATCCAAGCATCATGAGTGCTACCGAAGACGTGGTTTCTGCATATGGTGTTCCATCTAAGAGTGATCTTGATCCAACAAAAATCATGTGGCTGTCATTTCCAATTATCTTTGGACTTGTCTTTGCAGATATTGGTCAGGGACTTCTAATCATGCTCATCGGATTCGCTGCGATTAGAGCGAAACGAAGAGGCGATGATTGGGGGCAGATTCTAGGCTATATCCAAAACGGTGGATGGGGCCTAGTGATGATGGGTCTATTTGCCATTATAGGCGGCTTTCTATTTGGTAGTTTCTTTGGCTCTGAAACTGTCATTGAGGCGCAATGGGATATCTTTGTCCATTATTTCCCTGATGGGAGTCAGAATACATATCGTGCAGCGCATATGCTGAAACTCTCCATAGAAGTTGGCATTATCCATATTTCATTAGGAATCATTCTGGACATTTATAATAAAATCAAGCATCACAAGCGAGATGGTGCACTCACAAGCCTCTTCTATCTTTGGCTATACCTTGGATTTGTGAATCTGCTATTTGGTGTGAGCTATAACAGCATCAATCAATGGTTCAGCCCAGATGGGGCAGTCAATCTTTGGCTACCAATCGTAGGTATTGGCTATGGGACCGGTAATAACGGAATTTACCCGACACTTCCTATTGCACCTATGACATTCACAATTCTAGGTCTTTTCGTACCTCTGATTCTTATGGCATTGCTGTCGTTCATGCACGGAATGGATGGTGCAGTTCACTTTATCGAATCAGCTCTTGGTATGATCAGTCACACTGTCAGCTATGCGCGTATCTTTGCATTGAACACGGTGCATGTGATTCTTAGCGGAGTATTCTTTTCTTTCACAGCTGGCCTTTTGGTACTTAACTTCCCTCCTGTTGCTATAGGTGAGATTGTTTTGATACCGGAAACAATTCCGTACCATGGAGTGGATATGGTTCCCGGAATGTCCCTGGTTGGAGCTTTGATTGGAACATTCATCGTCGGCATCCTGGAAGGTCTCTTAGCATTCATGCATACTTTGCGTTTGCACTTTGTTGAGTGGTTTAGCAAATTCTATCATGCTGGTGGTATTGCATTTGCACCATTCACTGCTAAGAGAATATTCACTATGCTACCAAGTGCTATAGCTGAGAGTGCAATGGCAACTAATGTGTAATTCATTGACCAGGCCCGCCTAAGTAGAGAGCTATTAACTCAGACTCTCCCTTATAGGTGGGTTCTTGGTCCCTACTCACTCGTTGACGATTATCCCATGTGCTTCTTGCTAATAGGTCTGCAGTCTTTGCCTTTCCATCTACATTCTGAGCTGCCTGCATATCTCCTACCTGTTGGAATATTTGGGCCGCAACATTATAGCTACCAACAGCTTCTCTGAATTGGTCCTTCGCATCATCAAAGAATCTACCAGCTTTGGATTTGTCTCCCTTCTTCGCGAGGTATTCTCCTAGGAAATCATTCTTTGCTCCTTCTAGCCTGAACAAATCTCCTTTGAACTTCAATACAACTCCATTCAGCTGCTGTACTTGAGACTCGACATTATTCTTTGCCCTAATGAGTAGTCCTTGAACATTATTCAGCTCATTTGAAGCTGATTCGAATGAAGCTATCGCATGTCTTATCCTGAGAATTGTAGCATCATGTGCCTTGATCGCTTCCTCTATGTTCTCATTCTCGTCATCGAACTGCAGAATCTCATCTTCTAATCGAGCGAATGAATTTGCCCTTTCTATCTGCGCTCTAAATGCCCACTGTTCCGACTGCCTAGCAAAAACCTGAGCTTCAGATGCAAATGCGGTTGCCAAAGCCAGTTTTCCTAGGTCCTGCAACTCATCAGCAGTTTCAGACGTGCCAATAATTCGATAGTATGTTGCAGCTTCTTTGGCATGAAGATTCTCAAGTATCCTAGACATGATGAACTTGACTCCATGCTGCAATTGAGAACTCAACTTGAATTGAATGACATACTTGACATTATTTAGTAGTGCGAGTGTCTTGTTTCTCAAATGCACGACGTCGTTATCTTCCGCTCCGAGGCTGAGTAGAATTCCCAAGCTGATCAGTGCTTCTCTGATCGATTCCAATGCTTCTGAAGGGTCTTCACCCAACTTCTCTGAAGCAGTATCCAGAGACTTGTTGACATCTTGAATCAAGCCTTCCTTTCTTAGATCCTGTGCAAAAGAAATCTGTTCTGCGACACTCCTGACATCCGATGGTTTCTTCTTTAGTAGCTCTTCTACAAATGAGAAGATTTTCAGATTCTCTCGAATAGCTGCTGTTAATTCTCTGGTCTTTGAGAGCTTCTCCGCTTTCTTCAAATCTTTGAATATCTCTCCCAGTATAGAGAAGGACTCGGTAGAATTATTGACCTGTAACAATTCTGACAATGTTTGAACCGAGGCTTCTGCTTTACAGAATAATGCCTGGGCTTTCTTCTGCTCTTTATCTAATCTCGATTGATCTGCATTGCCTTGGAGTAGAACTATCTCAGCAAATAGCTTCTCGGCTCGCCCAAAAGCATCTGATGCAGTTAGATAGAGCTTTGAAGCATCCTCGAGATTGCCTGCCCTCATTTGAGCATCAGCAATGTCATTGTAGGTCATACCAAGATAGACCTCGCTTAGACCCGCGGTATTGTGTTTCCAGGCCTTGAATTGTGCTAGTTTCTGTTTATCTAGGGACTTGGCCTGATCGAAATGTGGAAGAGCTTCATTGTAAAGGTCAGTTGCTTGCTCAAAGATAAAAGAACTCAGAATGTCTCTCCATATTAATTCATCAAAGGGATTGAATGCTTGTCTGAATGTGCTTTCTTGATTGATTAGCTCATTAACGAACTCATCATAGAATTCAGCTTCTGCGCTCTTGTTTTTCCCTAGGATTTCTAAAAGCTCTTTGCTATCTATATCCAATGCTTCCTCTATCAACCCATAAGCCTTGTATCCTAGAGCGACCCTTCGTAGCTTTTGAGTTCCATCCACTGTTGAGGGAATTGCTGAAAATGGCTTCTCTAGCATCGTATACACTTTGGCAAGATGTCTTGAGGCGTTATTCTTCTTATCTTCATGTTCATGTGCGATGAATGGGCCGCTTGCTGCCGCTGCTTGATGCAGCCAAGCAAGTACTCTTGACATCCATATCTCTGCTAGATTACTTTGAGCTTGTGACTGTATCTCCTTCATCGCTTCTTCTAGCTGCTCTCGAGTTTCTCCATCTGCGGTTGCTAGCCTGTTCCGAATGTATGCGAGGTCAAACTCTTCACCCATTATCTCCTCACTGAATGATGCCACTTCATCATATAGTGTAGTGAAAGAGTCATGCATGACTAATCTCTTTGTTTCTAATCCTTCTTTATCATCAATGTCATGCAGGGCAAAGTCTCTCACTGCTTCTTGCGCCTCTGCATTGAGTTCGAATAACCGACTCGTATAAACAACAACGTCAGGAGCACTTTTCGTGCTCTTGCCGCGTTTTGCGGTATTACTCAAGATAGCACTCTCAAATCCTGATTAATCAGAAATTACACTACCTTATACTTAAGAATACCTGAGATTGTGCAGATGTACGAATACTTGTATTCAGAATCATTCCACTGATCTGAATTTAATTTCTCTACCATCACGGTATTTGACAAGATGCCCGTCATCAGCCAGCTTGTTCAACACCTCACTGGTTCTAGAACGCGACTTGCCCCATTTCTTTGCAGCCTCTGCTGCACTCAACCCATCATTGATTTTTTCTAGCATACCCATCAATCGTATCCAGCTAGCATCATAGTCCAAGCAATTCTCATTATTAGGGAATATTCTGTATGTATCATTGGCCACATCCGTTTTATCACTGGTCACGGTGGTCTTTAGATCATCAATTGTTCTCGTGAGTTTTGTGACCGTATCACGAAGCACCCGTATCTCTTTACGAAGCTTTTCAAGTTCCTCATCCTTATTCACGGCAATTCCTCCTATCCAGCGTAGTCTTTCTTGAATTCGATATATGCACGCTTCTTCTTCTCTTTGTCCGATATTTGTTTGGCACCATTCTCTTCAGTGACTTTTACATCCTCGGGTGGTTGGTAAGTTTCCAAATTGCTTTCTGTATCAAGCACCCCTTGTTCACTTTCTGCTTTTGCTTCATTAATAATGGATGCTGCTTGAGACTTCATCTCCTGTGTTGCCCCATTTTCTTTCAGGACCTTTTCCATTGGGTTTCTAAGATGAATTGTTTCTACGCAGTCTAAACAACCATATACCTCTTCTTTTGCATGTAGGACATCTTCAAGAATTTCTTTGGTTTCCTTAGAACATTTCCCCTTCTTATGCTTGTAAGTCATTTATCATAATCCCGCCGTCATGTATCGACAACAATCGTCAACAATCAACGGCATATATTCGGCAAAATTTCGATATAAGGTTTTGTACTTGACTGTCACTCCTCGGTAGCTAATGCTCTTGCGAAGGTTATGTATCCTGTATGAGCCACCATCCATGTCGTTGGTCTTGTTTTTCCCTCTCTAACCATGATCTCTCTCTCTAGAATCTCCAGTGTCTTGATCATTCCCCACTTTCCGCTTTCATGCATTGCGCTGCAGGTCTTCATAACTTGTTCAATGGTTGGACTATAGCTCACAATAAAGTGACTTGGCTTTAGTACTCGATGTGCTTCGTCTACTAATAGCCAAGGTGTAGCAAGATCAAATACGACTGCGTCGAGATTTTCCTCAATAATTCCTTCCAAGATGTCCCGATTATGCATCGTAATTCGATTCATGTCTGCATATCGTTCGAGATTCTTCTTTGCACCATTGTACATATCCTCACGAATCTCATAAGTGTAGACTTGTCCTACAGGTCCAACTGCATTTGATAGAACCCATGTCAAGGAGCCCGACCCTGTACCCGATTCGACGACTCGGGATCCAGCGTAAATACCAGCTTCATTAATGATTGTCGCAGCATCCTTGGGATAGATGATTTGTGTGTTCCTACCCATTGAGATCTGTATATCGTTTTGACTAGGTCGGTGGATCTGAAATATAGTGCCTGAGTGGCTTTTCACTCGAATTCCATATGGATGACCAATAATATCGTCAAAGGCAATTATTCCCTTATTTGAATGGAATTGCTCTCCAGCTTTTACTTTTCTGATCCAGTTTCTCTTTGCATCAAGAAAGATATAGACAACAGATCCATCGACGATAGTATTTGACATAGTCAAGGTTCTTTCTCATTCCGTTTTGAGTCTTGCTAAGGGTCTTGATTGAAAACGCGCCGGGCACCAAAGCTTTATTCGATTTCGACCATCATCGAATTGGAGGGTGCCCATTGGACGAACGCGATATACCACCAGAAATAGACGAGGACTCAGATTCGGAATTTGATGAAGTTGATGAAGATGTTCCTGAGGATGATGAAGAACCTCCTGAGCTTCTCAAGAAGATTTCAAAGAGTGTGCTAGAATACCATCCTCTGGTAGATACACCTCTCGAAATGCTTGTTGACGAGGAGTTAGGAGTAATCCTTGGAAGGACTGCGTCGTTTCATAAGAAATACTCACATTTTGGTGTCGGACTGATTGGTGCTGTTTCAGAAACTTCTGATGATGTATTGACATCGCTATTTGGTACTCCTGTTTACCTTGATCTCATGAGCCCACATGTTCTCTTTGTGGCAGGAAAAAGAGGTTCCGGAAAGAGTTACACTTTGGGTATAATCGCTGAGGAATTAGCTCTAGCAATGGAGCGCCAAGAGATAGAGGTTGCAGGAGTAGTAATAGACACTGTAGATGTCTTTCGTCAAATGACCGATCCAAACATTGGTCAAGAGTCGCTTTTGAAGAAATGGGGTCTTGAAACCAGAGGGTTGGCTGCTGCTATATACATTCCCCGGAGTACCTATCTAAGTTTGCCAGATGAGGTCAAAAAGAAAGAACATTTGTATCCTCTCGCAATCAGTCCAAGGGAATTAACCAATAGCGATTGGGGGTATGTCCTTGAAAAAGGTGGGCAGCTCAGTACTACAATGGATAATCTGATTGGTGATGTTCTCGAGTCTGTTCGCAAGGGTTACTTTCTTGAGAATGGAGAGAAGGTGCCTCTAAAACGAGATTTCAGCATCAAAGACATGATTCGATGCATTGAGGGCAATCCGCGGATTGTCGAACTCTATCAGATGTCAACTCGAACAGCACTTATTCAGCGTCTAAAAAGTGCAGATAGGCTAGGAGTATTCTATGTTGGTGGTACGAGTGCTCAAGATTTAGCAGTAGGTGGCCAGATTACTATCATTGATGTCGCGCCCTTGGGTTCCGAAGCTGAAGCTGTTCTTGCTATACTAACCAACATGCTCTGTAGACAAGTACTGACTTATCGAATGGCATGGACTGACGATGGAACTAGTGCACGTGAGGAGCTTCCTCCTACTTGGTTAATTATTGATGAAGCTCATACCCTAGTGCCACGTTCTGGTAGCACTCCTGCAAAGGACGCCATAATCGGATATGCGAAACTTGGTAGAAGATTTGGATGCAGTTTGGTTCTCTGTACGCAGCAACCTTCCGCTGTGTCGGATGATGCCATATCTCAAGCTGATCTGATCATATCTCATTCCTTGTCACATGACGGTGATATCCGTGCTTTACAGCAAAGAGCACCTGCAGTCATGCTGGAAATGTTCCGTGATAAGGTCTTCATAAGTAGTCTTCCTCGAGGTGCTGCACTTGTGTTTGACCAAGTCACAGAGAATAAACGTGGATTCATTATGCAAGTAAGACCACGAATCTCTCAACATGGAGGGTCTGATCGTCTTTCTGGATTGTTTGAAGCTGCACGTTTGATTTCTCCGGACAGACGGTTTGAAGATGAACAATTCGCTGAGGAGGAGGAATTGGTAGAAGAAGATGAGTCAGTTGATGAACTACCTGATGTTCCTAGGCCACCACTCCAGCTAAGTAAAGATGATTGGAAGATACTTGATGGATGGATGAAATCCTATGTTGAGAAGATGTTTCAAGAAAAAAGACAAGACTATCAGATCATAGATGCACCCGCTCCTCGTACTGAGATAGAAAAACCCTCTATTTCAGTAGATGAAATTGAGCTTCCAGATGCTGAGGATATTGATATCGATTTTGACTTTGAATCATTTCAAGTCAAGTCTTTTCCCATACTGAGTAGATCTCTTCTAGAGAAGGCAATGCGGCGAAAGGTTCTCTATGATTCTGAATCGCACGAGTTCCTATTTGATTCCGAAGTCAAACATCGTGAAACAGAGTCTATCCAAGCTGTTGGTGTAGATCCTATTCGTTTGCTAAAGAAAGTACTTGCAGTCCTAATTGCTTCAGGTATGAAGATTATCAGAGGTCATTCTGAGGATGGTTTCTCATACATCTTTCTCAGAAAGGATGGTTTGAGAGCATCCATCTCTCTTGGCGTCAGTCTGGATGCTGTTTCAGTCCCTCTGGTCATTGTTGGAGATAATCAAAAGCAGGTTATTGCATTAATGGATAAAATCAGAGTAGCCCAAGGAAGATAATTCTCTGAATTTTACTCCATGAATGTCCTTATAAGGTGTCACGGAAGGAACGTGTTTGACTAACAATGAGCAGATCTGACATCCGTCCTCCAGTGAATCTACGAATCTCTTCAATGACAGACCTAGCACGAATGCTGGTTTCATGGTCCCAAAGAGATCGACCTGCAAGCATGTTATACTTCGAGTTTGAGGGCAAACACATCTATGGCACCTTGATATCGAATCACGGGTATTATGAGATGTATGGATTGCCTTTGTGGATTTATACTGAAGCTGACGAACCCCCAAAGGGCAATTTCCTTTCCTACAAAGCCAGGCCAAAGGAAAGTGTTGAGTTCGTTGATACGATTGACTCTGAACCTATGGTAGTTCACCTTCCCATAATCAGACTTGCAGAGAAGCTAGAAATCCTCTCAATGTAGTTTGACATACCTCTACCTATTCATGGTAGACCAGAACGTTTGTGAATCATCTCGAAGCCAACTCATGAAATCATGAGCAATAAGGTCATGGTCAAAAGCCAAATCTCCTGGCTTTAGTTCATTGAGGGGATACCATTTTGCAGCAGCTGCATCATCTCCACCTTGAGGTTCTCCATATATCGGACGAGCTATGAATACTATGCTAATATGATGATTTCTAGGATCTCTTTCAGGTGATGAATACACTCCAAGTAGTCTAGTTATTTCAATCGTCATCCCTGTTTCTTCTAATGCTTCTCGTGCCGCGGCATGTTCTGCAGTTTCGCCATAGTCAATAAATCCTCCTGGAAGGACCCATTTGCCTTTGAATGGCTCACGCCCTCTCTTTACCAAGACAATGCGTTTGCCATCAGTGATGATAATATCCACCGTTGGTTTTGGGTTCTTGTACATCTTAGTACATCTCCCGAGGAGAAGCTCTGATATAGTTCGCAGCAAAGATGCTTGCGAATAACAAGAACGCCATCCACACTGTAAGCGTAACTATCAACACGTCTAGTTTGAAGAAAATCTCAACAATAAGGAAAAGACCCACAATGATGATATTGACCGGGCCTCCAATCGTAGTGTCATTAGCTACCCCTAGTCTTCTCTTTATCAGAATCATGAACGCGACGATTGCCAATGAAATCCAATTGATGTAGTTAAAGAATAACCATGACATATCTGCGAAAGGTATTGTGAAACCAAATGGGGTAGGTATTGGTGGAAGGTATACAACAAGGAATATGATGAAGAGTACTATCTCCCCAAATCTGATCCATCGGGTTGGAGTCTTTGTGTAGACTGTACCATAGACTCCTTTGTCATACTCTTGTGCTCCAAAATAAATGAAGTAAATTGGAGCTCCAAAACTAAGGGCATTGACTAGACATTGGGCAAATCCATAGACAACTCTAAACCAGAAGGCACTCCAAGATGCGAGGATTTGGTCCCATACTGATAGATATCCAGGAATGAACTGCCATGCGACTACTGTTGGTAGGATACAAAGAGAAAGTGCTACTAACGCTCCCAAGGCCGATGCAGCTTTTCCTCCACCCATCTTTCCAACTCCAATCGTATGAAAGACATGATAGGCAACCCAGAGGCCTGATAGGATCGCTAATGGAGTTATTATCATGGGCAGTACGAAGAAGCCGATGACAAATGCCGCGTTACTCCCATAGAAGATACGCCACCTAAGTGGTACTGCATCTATTGTGTCATCCATGTGATAGAATGTGTTAGATAATCGATATCTCGAATAGTAAATGAGTCCCACCCATGTTAATGAGAAAACAGTTGGTACCAGCATATAGTGAAATAGCACATCGTACGAAGGGTCTCCAAATGGCATCATTTGGAATGGGAGTAAAAGCATCAAAAGGAAGAAATAGATTGGTCCTATTAACGCCATAAACACAACCATCAATCTAGTATACAGCCAGTCCGGAGACATATCCTCACCACTTTTGCTAGCTATCGCATCTCATATAAAGTATGAGCGCATAATTTTTTACCGCGTATTAGGTGTTGAGGAATATGTATAAACGAAAATTAGCTGCAGCCAGCTTTGTTCGTAAAAGCAAGCTGATTATAGGACTAGATCTTGTTGCAGATATGTCCAAAGGAGCAGCTGAAAGAACGAATGAAAAGAGTAGACTTGAGAAACATGCCCTTCAGGTGGTTGAGGCAACTGCAGAGTACGCTGTTGCGTTCAAGATCAATCGCCAACTTGTCCTTCCTATAGGTCTCTTTGATGGTATTCCGAGAATACTTGACAAGATTCATGATCTGGGACTGACCGCAATTATGGACTGCAAAATTAATGATATTGGCAACACCAATGAGCATATTGCTCGATACTACTATGATGCAGGATTTGATGCAGTGATAGCTAATCCCTTTGTAGGTTGGGAGGGTGGTCTTGATTCGGTCTTTAAACTCGCTCAAGATTTGCAAAAAGGCATCATAACTCTCTGCTATATGTCACATCCAGCAGCTGATGAAGGATATGGTCTCTATGCGTCTGAGAATCCAAAAGGAAAAGATGCAGAGGCACTCTATCTGACTTTTGCAAAACGCGCAAGAAAATGGGATACTGATGGAGTCATTGTCGGGGCAACCTACCCGGAAAAAATCAAAGAGGTTCGAACTATTATTGGGGACGATATCCCAATTATTAGTCCTGGCGTAGGAGCACAGGGTGCAAGTGCAAAGGATGCTCTAAAGTCAGGTGCATCCTATGTCATAGTGGCACGTTCGATTGCGACAGCGGATGATCCTGCTGCCGCTGCGCGGAAATTTGTTGAAGAGATGAAGTAACGTACAGAAGTGTGTATCAGACCTCATTTCAGAGCGTTAGAAACCGTGTTTCCTTGGAAAAGGATATAGGCAGACATTTCAAGGTTCTACATGGGTCATGTGCACTTATGTACATCCGACTGACTAACAATCCGGACTGTTACTGACTTAATGTCAATGGAGTAAATCCTAATGGCTAATAATCGTGGATATAGTTTCTCTAGTTGGACTTCGTTCATAGAAGAATCACAGATTCGTGCTTTACTGAAGTATACAGTCAAGTACTATTTTGCCGGGGGCAAACCAGGAATAATGCCTACAGATACTTTTGCGAAGATTATGCAGGATCTTGGCGCAAGATATCTAGAGGATCCAAAGCTTGCTCTCGATGATTTTAACTATGGTCCTACAGGAGGACATTCTTGGTTTCTGAAAACCCTTGCTAAACGAATGTGCGAGGTAAGGGATATTCCCATAGATTGCGAAACTGGATGGGACAATGTATCAATAACAAACGGTTCTCAACAAGCAATCTATGCTCTTCTAGACACACTCTTGGATCCTGGTGACATTATTATCACTCCCTCTCCTGCATATCTTGGATTTCTTGTACCGGCTGTCAAACTGGGGGCAAGGGTAATCACCGTACCTACAGATTTGGAGGGTATCATACCTGAATATGTTGAGAAGGCTGTATACGTTTCTAAGAGGAAGTTTGGTAAGATACCTGACCTTGTCTATGTTGTACCAGATTCTGATAATCCTAAAGGGACAACACTCTCTCAAAAGCGACGCCAAGCACTATTTGATATCTGTGAGAGTCACAATATTCTCTTGATTGAGGACTCTGCCTACGCTGAGATTCAGTTCAAGAAGAATCCTAAGCCGATTAAGGCCCTAGACAAGGATAACCATCGAGTAGCATATCTTGGAACAACAAGTAAGGAAGCAGCAGTTCTCAGAGTTGGCTACTCTGTACTTCCACCCATTGTTCGAGACCAGGTTCTAAAGGACAAGGGTTACCTGGATCTTTGTACCTCTACCCTAGTGCAGAGGATTCTTGATGAGTACTACAGGAATTATATTGATGAAGCAATGAAACGAGCAATTCCCCTCTATAAGCAACGATATGAGGCAATGGCCAAAGCAATGGATGCATCTTTCCCTGCTGGTGATAGGACGGATCCAACTGGCGGTTTCTTCATATGGTGGCAGAGTGAAAATCCTGCTTTCGATAGTAAGAAGTTCATGGAAGAAGTAGCAATACCTAACGATTTACTCTATGTTCCGGGAGGTCCATTCTATCCAATCACTGGTTTTGCATTGACAGAGAATGGAAATGACATCATACCATCCAAACCGGAACAAAACACGATGCGTCTAGGGTTCTCTTATGCAGAACCTGATATCATCTCTGAAGGAATCGAGCGCTTGGGCAAGTTACTCTCAGAAAACATCTAGATTGCATGAGAAGACCTCAATGCTCTTAGTTGAGGTCTTTTCACACGATAAAATTCACGAAATACGTAGCTCCGTGCTTCATTCCCTGCACATATGCCCGTTGATATGGTCCAAATAGGTCTGCGAAGCCAGTATTAATCGCCCAATCAATCCACACCCAAGATGACTCTTGTGATAATTTGCCTTCTGCATATTGTCCGTATACCCAGCTCAGATACCTCTCGATATCCATTTTTAGTTGCAGATTCTCTTCAGAGGATTGTCCTTCTTTCTCGATTGATGCAGTAAGTTGCTCAAGAGATACGTTCAAAGCTCTGTACGTATCCTTGATAACATCTGAGAGGGCATGAAGTTGCTCATTCATCTCATCTATTCTACCCTTACTTCGAAATCTGGAAATCTTCCCGAGAGCTTTGAACATCTCTCCGCTATGTAGAATCAGATATTCCTTATCTTGCAGTTCTTTTGCAAGATTCTCATTCCATGGAGTATTATAATAGACCCTTGGGTATTTGACATATAGTGGGAATGGATAGTTCAATTCCTTGGCTACAGGGATTACTTGGGCATAATATGCAGTTTCTCCAGGTCCCCCTGCATGTACAAGTACAGGTAGTGATGTGTCAATGATCATCTGCCTTGTGTCAACTCGAGGCGATAGATGATGAAAGATCTCGGACAGATCCGGTGTTGTTGGATCAATCTCTATCTCAATATTCTCTCCACAGCTAGGACATTTCCCATGCAGGACTGCAGTTCTACCTTTATCAACATATGATAGCTCGGTCCTGCTTCGATTACAGACTTCATTGATGCACTCATAGTAAAATGGGACATAGTCGTCTGATCTAGAACCTATCCCTGTTTCATAACCACTTCCTTCAATTATCTCTGATGCTTCACCGTGAATCTGTACTAGTTTCATTCGACTATCTTTCTGAAGAAGAAGTTCCATCCCGTAAGACCAAATTTCTCTGATTTCACTATCTGATGCCGAGAGAAGCGGTATTCCAAGATCTCCTTGGGAATTCAGCAAATGACCGATTATTCGAGTCGCCCATTGTCCAAGAGTATGTGTATTCACAAAAGCATTCCTTATCAAAGATAATGCTGATTCTAGTCGTTCTTCGAAGAGGAATCGAGTATTTCCTTCAAGATTCTTGAACATTGGTCTATATCCTGCTCTGATATCCTCCTCTACTTTTTCATACCATGCATACTCAGGAAGTGGGATAACACTTACCGGTGAGTATTCAAATCCTTCCGGAATAGGAATCGAAATTAGATTACCGCCTGATCCCATGATTGGTGTTCTCATATGGGTCAGTTCATTTTGGACGATATCATAATCTGCAACACAGAAGAATGGAGCAAGTGGATGCTCCTCAGTTGAGTTGAAGGATGCGATACGTTCTGCAGTTGCCGCTTTGTTCAGGATGAAAGTTGGTCCTCCAAGAACCGCTGATTGATGTGCTGATTCTATCGCACCAAGATGAAGATTCTTGATACTTTCCTTTACCTTTGGAGTCAGAATTCCAAGTCCCTTATTGATGCGATGTAGAGCACTCTTGAGTTTCTTCATCTTTTGGTCGGAGTGCCAGCCAGTACGCTCATATTCAACGAGAATCCCAAGCATTCTCTCATTATTACCTCCAAAAACTTTGGGAGGGCTAGAATACAATCGTTCTGCCAAGTCTTGATTTGTATCCTTCCAAATGAAATCTTCGTATACTGAAACTACACTTGACTTGGACATTCAACCTCACCTTGACTCAAGGACTGTTTCGAATAATTTCTCATATTGTGTCACAATTTTATCTGCTGAGAAACTCTCTTCCACTCTTTTCCTACCAGATAATGCGTACTTCTTTCTAAGAGAGTCATCCTCCAACATGTCGATGACTGCTTGTGCGAATTCATCACCCTCAAAACCCTTTGTTACCATACCGTCAATTCCCGGTCTAACAAGCTCTGGTATCCCTCCTGCAGGTGTTGTCACTACTGGTAATCTACAGGACATCGCTTCGAGTAGAACCAGAGGCATTCCCTCTTCTGTGGAATTTAAGAGGAATAGGTCCGCAGAGCACATGATTTGCTGCATGTTTGTCTTGATACCCAGTAGATGGATGTTGTTGCAAAGATCCATCTCCTCGATCTTTCGCTCGACCTCGATTCTTGTTGGTCCATCCCCTGCAATGATTAGCCTAGCTTTAGGATAATGATCAACGACAATCCGCATCAGCTCAACAAGTTCTACGACTCGTTTTACTTTCCGGAAATTCGAGGCATGCAAGAGAATCTTCTCATCTGGAGCGATCTCCTCCAATTCCTTCTCAGTCCTAAGGGATACGCAGCCACTCTCAACAGTCAATCTCGTACCATCAAGATGTGAGAACTTCTCAATGTTGATAAAGTTCGGAATAACATGTAGCTCTCTTTCAATTCCAAGATCTTCTTGTGCTCGTCTACAAAGGTACTCAGAAACGCATGTCACAGCATCAGCCTTTTCTACCGTATGTTTCACAACTGGCTGGTACGCAGGATCAAGACCTAGGGTGTGTACATCGGAGCCATGGAGTGTCACTACATAAGGTGTTCCAGTGATCTCTCTTGCCATATATGCTGCCATTGCATGTGGAATCGCATAATGGGAATGAATAAGGTCCAATTTGGAATCATTGATTACCTTTACCATCTTTGAGGTCAAAGCCATCGTATATGGAGGACCAATGCTATTGAATAAGGGGTAGTCGAATCTATCGACTAAGTCTACATAGACTCCTCGTGTCTGCTCCCACATTAAAGAGAAGGGCCGCTGATATGTGATGAAGTGAATGATATGCTCTCTGGAAGCAAGATGCTGACCAAGTCTAGTAGCTAGATATCCAGACCCACCAACAGTGGGGTATAAGTTGACACCAATTCTCACGCTAAACGACCTTTAGGACATTGATAGAATAATTCCCTTTAAGGGAAATGGTTTGGGCTACATTCCCACTAAGTCCATATCAATTCACAGTACAAACTCATTACTTTGCTTCATGAAGGGCCAAAAGCTAGTTCCTCGACCTTATCTTTCGCTTTCTTAGCCTCTTCCATCCTACCTTGCTTCTCTAAAAGAATTGCTAAACCTGCCCAAGCTAATGAATTAGATGGTTTCAGCTCAACCGCCTTTCTATATGATGTTTCACTCTCAACATGCTTCTCTTGTCTAGCAAGTACAGTCGCAAGATTATACCATGATTCTGAAGACCTAGGTGCAAGCTCTATTGCTTTCCTGAATGCTATCTCAGCATCTTCAAGTTTGTCCAATTCAGCACGTATCAACCCTAGATTATGCCAGGCAATAGGATGGCGTGAATTCAATTCAATAGATTGCAGACAAATAACCTCTGCTCTTTCTACCTGACCTAATCTTTGGAGTACAAGAGCTAGATCCATCATAACGTTCGAGTCTTTTGGATCGAGCTCCAATGTCCTCTTAAATGCATGAGCACATTCTTCGTATAATCCTAGAGCATTCAAGGTCTTTCCTAAATTGGACCAAGCTATTACGAAATCTGACTTGAGTTCGACAGCCTTTCGAAGTGCTTCAGCAGATTCCTTGAACCTTCGCTGTATGCCAAGTACCACTCCAAGTTCATTCCATACTTCTGCATGTGTTTGGTCATGCTGAAGGATTCCCCGAAAGACTACCTCCGCCTCCTCCCACCGTGATTGTTCCAGAAGTTTTATCCCTTTATCTATGCTGACTGAGATCTCATCGTCCCTCATGATGGATGTCCACATCTTCGCTCAAACAAAATCCCAGTCATAAGGATTATGTTGTTCAAACTGTATATCACTTTGCCAAACGTTGATTAGAATGTGCCCCACTGGATAGATTATGCCTAAAGAGAATACTAACTCCATCTTGGTGATTTGTGCTCATCCAGATGATGAAACTCTTGGAGCTGGTGGAACTATCGCTGCACACACAGAAGAAGGTGTCCCTGTTGATGTGATGTGCCTTACATCAAATGATATCCGAAAATCAGAGCTTGAAGCGGCATGTGCAGATTTGGGCGTTCGGGAAATATATGTTGGTCGACGTGATGATTTTGCCATTGACATGAGTCTGAGAACTGAAGTCGTGGACGCTATCCTCCATTCTCGCCCAAAAATTATCATCACACATTCCAAAGAAGACTATAATCAGAATCACGTGCTGTGCTCTGAGCTCGTCAGTCAAGCTGCAGAATGGGCATCCCACACCACTTTGTATGATGATGCGCACAAAGTAGATAGCATCTACCATATGGAGATCAATAGTCTTCTCTCGCGTCCTCAGGTTCTTGTGGATATCAGTTTAAGCTACCAAAGAGCTTTGAAAGCGTTAAACAATCATCAATCACAAATTGACAAAGCTGAAGGGTTCTATCTAAAGTTCTATGATGCCCGTACAAGACTCCGAGGAGTACAAGCTTCATGTGCTCGTGCTGAAGCTTTCACCATAGAGATTCCATTCCATGCTGGACCATTCTATCCAGAGAACAGTGTAAAACGACTCATCTAATCACTGCTTGTTTCTGTTGCACCATCAGATTTGTGTCTTCTAGCTGCAAGGAGTGCCTTGAGCTCTCCCATCATGCTCATTCCGCCTCCACCAGCTGGTTTGGGAGATGGAGCTTTCGCGATTGGAGCCATAGCCATGTCTGGTGATGCGTCTGCAGCAGCGGAAGGTGATAAGGTAGCTCCTGATGCGATTCTATTAGCTAATGAGTCAATCCTTGAATCTAGAGCTGAAATCTGCCCTTCTATCTCATCTAGTCGCTTCTCTAGCAGTCCAAAGGCATCGATGAGCTTTCCTGTTATGATACTAACAACTTCTCCAAGTTGTCTGAGCTTCTCTTCGGTAGGGTCCTTTAGGGCCCATTCGAATTCTTCCATAATGAAATCGTCGTCGTCGCCCATTTAATTTGCCTCTGACTTGATGGAATTTCGCGTAAATTCGCTATAAAGATTACCTGCATGACATAAATAATCTAATTCGAATTGATTATGTTCTCTACAATACCTTTGGTTCGTTCTAGAATAGAGTCTACCAATTCCTCAGTTGGGGCCTCACAGGTTATTCGTATTACTGGTTCAGTACCCGAGGGCCTTACCAAAACCCATCCCTGTGATAATGATATACCAAGACCATCCACAGTGATTATCTCTTTGACGTCATCCAAGTGCTTCGGGATTTCATCTTCCAAGATTGACATCACTGTTGCTTTCTTTTCATTGGATACCTTCACTTTTGCTTTCTTCAATGGGTAGATTGGAATCTCAGATATTAGTTCACCAAATGATTTGTTTGTCCTTGCCATCATCTCCAATAGTTTACATGATGCTAGGAATGGTTCTGGAGCATAGTGAAACTCAGGAAAGACAAACACTCCACATGCTTCTCCTCCATGAGTTGCCTTGCTTTGCTTTATTCTTAGTGAAACCTGAATATCCCCTACTGGAGTTCTTTCTGTTCTTCCGCCTGCCTTGGCGACAGCTTCATCCAAGACTTTGGAACTATCGACCGTTGTAACAATCAGTTTATTCGGGCTTGATTTAAGAAACTCAATCGCGAAGAGTGTGATTGTACGATCCCCTCTTACCACCTCTCCGGTTTCTGTTACGAATACGACTCTATCTGAATCACCATCATGAGCTATTCCCAAATTTGCATTGGAATCCCTGACTAATTTGATCAAATCCCCAAGAGATTCCTCTTCTGGCTCCGATTTTCTTCCTGGAAAATGACCATCCAGTTGTCCATTTATGGTGATCACACTACAGCCTAATCTCTGCATCAAGTATGGGGTGAGAACGCATGCAGATCCATTTCCAGGGTCTACAATGACCCGATAATTCTTCGATTTGATGAGGTTTGTATCACACTGCTCAAGCAATGACTCGATGTGAAGTTCTGCGGCGTTCTCTAGAGATGTTACGGATCCAATGGAGTCCCAGCTAGCGACATTGAACTCTTTGGAATAGAATATCTCTTCAATTCTCGCCTCGTTGTTGGGAGTAAATCCCATACTGTCATTGCCCCAGAATTTCACTCCTGTGTACTCTGGAGGATTATGTGATGCTGTGACCATAACGCCAGCACTAAATCCCAACCTTTTGGTTATGAACGCAAGTGTTGGAGTTGGAATAATACCAGCTCTTCTAACATTGACACCTGTTGAGATAATTCCTGCAGTGAGAGTGTCTGCAACCATTTGTCCCGTCGTTCTTACATCTCTCGCTAACAGAATGGTTCCTTTTCCTAGATAGGTGCCGACAGCTTTCCCAAGATCGAGTGCCATATCAAGGGTGAATTCATCTCCATAGAGCTTTCTGACCCCTGTCGTACCGAAGAGCTTGCCTGTCATGATACTCAAATTGACTTCACTCCTTCGAATAGAAAAAGGTAACTAATGCAGAAAACTCCTATATGGAATTCAGCTAAGCACATCAAGAGGTTGTCAACCATGCCAAACTTTGAGTTTCGCGGAGCAAAGATGTTCTATATAGATCTTGATGAACGCGCTGATAAATCAAAAGGAGAGACCCTTGTCTTTGTCCATGGTGCAGGTTCCTCACACATAGTTTGGGCGATCCAGCTGGTTAAATTTCGGAAAGAACACCGAGTAATCACTCTTGACCTATATGGTCATGGAGCATCCGAGAAAGTCGAGGGCCCGCCTGATGTACTCTGCGGATTTCCAGAACAAGTCGCTAGCATCATCGAGCATTTGAATCTCACTGATTTTATTCTCCTCGGTCATTCAATGGGTGGTGGTGTATTGATGTCGTATGTCTTGAACAAGGCATTTCCACAACCCAAGGCAATTGTCCTTGCCGATACATCTTCAAATCTTGATCTACGAAAACTCATCATTGGTCTAGTCATTGAAACCCTCGAAGACCACACTCCTGTGGAGGATTACTCGCAGCTCGAGGAGGAACTTGAGAGATATATCCTTCCTGACTATCAGAAGATTGCAGGCTCTTTTGATCGTTCACTCTTACGGGATCTCGATGCCTGTGATGACTTCAATATCACAGATAGGTTGCATGAGATTCACATTCCTACTCTAGTAGTCGTTGGTGAGGATGATGATATAATCAAACCTAAGGTCGCCAAGCGACTAGCTGATTCAATCACCAACTCAACCTATGTCATTGCTCCCGGTGGCGATCACGTTCCAATGATCGAGGTATGGGAAACCTTCAACAAACACTTGAAGTCCTTTCTGGATTCCCTATAACATTGAGAGTCATTATCGTGGAATATTTCTAGTGACTTTTTCCTCATTACTAGGGATATTATCTCACAAGATATTTATCAGCACAATTCTTTTAGTCGAACGAAAGCTTATTAGACGGGTATCGCTCTATCGCAACAAGTGACCACTCACCTACTTGGAATACGAGATGAATCATAATGAGTTCAAGCTATGACTTTCTGTTCAAGATAGTAGTTCTAGGTGAGGGTGCAGTCGGAAAGACCGCAGTCGTAACCCGATTCTCTCATGGATTCTTTAGAACCGATTACAAGACAACTATTGGCTCTCAATTCGCTGTCAAGAACATAGATATCACAAGTGATGCCGGACAACGATACACTGTTAAACTGCAAATTTGGGACGTTGCTGGCCAATCCCGCTTCCAGATACTCCGTCCTATGTACTACCGAGGCTCAAGTGGAGGCATTCTTGTCTTTGATGTCACTCGTCGTAGGACCTTCATAGTCTTGGAAGAATGGCTTGATGAGCTAGAGAAAGCAGTTGGCAAGAAGATACCCCTCGTTCTGGTCGCAAACAAGACAGACCTACCTGATCGTGTTGTGGAGCCCGCTGAAGGAAGAGCATTCGCAGATAAGCATGAAATGCCGTATCTTGAGAGCTCTGCAAAGACGGGTGAAGGAATTGTCGATATCTTTGAAGAACTAGCAAAGACACTCGTTGAAAAACGTTCTTCGAGCGACCAATAAAATTCCCTTCCTTTTTTCTGAGCATCATCCCCAATTCTTATCAGAGATTCATGTATGAGGTCTCATGCAATGGTGGACAAGAACGAACTATACCCCGTGAACACACTTCCTCCGCTTGCATGGGCTTTAGCACTATACTTCAAGAAAGATAAGAAATACAGGCATAAGGGCATAGTAGAGCTAACATTTCCAGCTGGACAACACAAAGAGATGCTCAAATCGAAAGGAGAGCATACCATATCGGTGTGGTTCTCAGAGAAGAGAATCTATGTTCGCGCGAAATGTCACTATGACAAGGAATGTTCTTTCAACAGTGATCGAATTCAAGTGAGCAATCGCGAGGCATTAATGGGTCTAGGATGGGAAGGTACAGACTCGCGCAAATTCTTCAAGTCTATTACGACTTGGTTGCTAAGATTGAACTTCGATTATGTTCTTCTAATCCGCGCACTTGTAACAATATGTGATAGGTATGTGAAGATTCCGTTGACCACACAGTATGGTAAGACCTTTCAGAAGTTCGATGAATATAGAAAGAATCGCTGGCCTGAAGATGCAAAGCCTAGCGACAAGGAACGCTTTCTTGAGGAGATTTTAGTTCGCGTTTCCTTTTGGATACAGTCAGCGGCAGAAGTGGATGCTTTGGTCGAAGCGGAATAGAACTGTCTGAATCAGCAATTTATCCCTCAATCGTAATGTCTAAAGCGGATGAGGTCTGCAGAAAGTAACTGTGGCTGTGCCAAGCGATGAAGGTTGGAATCCTAGTCAATCCCATTGCAGGAATGGGTGGACGAGTCGGTCTAAAGGGAACTGATGGCGTTGTCAAACAGGCGATAGAGTTAGGGGCTGAACCAGTTGCGCCTGAACGGGCAAAGGAATTCATCAATTCACTTTGCTCTATGACAGCAATTATCAATCACTGTGAGTTGTACACCTGTCCTTCTCAGATGGGTGCTGATATCCTGCAAGGCCTTGCACCCAATTTCTCATCGATTCAAGTTCCAATTGGGCAAGAAACCAGTTCTGAAGATACGAAGAGATGTGTCAAAGAGCTCTACTCAAGAGGAGTCCGACTGCTTGTCTTTGTGGGTGGTGATGGTACAGCGAGAGATATCCTCGATACAGTCAATGAAAATGGCTTGGAAGATCTTCTCGTAATTGGTGTACCTTCTGGAGTCAAGATGTATAGTGGCATTTTCGTTGTGAATCCAAAGGATGCTGCAGAAGTTGTGAGGCTTGTTATTGAAGGCACTGCACTTTCAGCTGAATTTGAGATAATGGATGCAGATGAAGTCGCTTTTAGAGAGGACCGATTCATTATCAGACTCTATGGTTATTTGAAAGGACCTGCTGTTCCTGCTAGATTTCAAGGTGCAAAGCAAGCCAGCCCTGAGACCACGAATGAACATGAAGCTCAAGAGGCGATTGCAAAATACATCATTGAGGAGATGATACCTGATGGTAGCTATATCCTTGGTCCAGGAACTACCGTGAAAATGATATCGGAGCTTCTTGGTGTGAAGAAAACAATTCTGGGTGTTGACCTTTATCAGAATGGAGTTATTCTAAATGACGTCAACGAGAATACTCTTCTTTCTAAGGTATCAAATCCTACTAAGACATGGATTGTCGTATCACCTATCGGACATCAAGGAATACTCTTCGGGCGAGGAAATCAACAGATTAGTCCCAAGATTATTGATCTTGTAGGAAAAGAGAACATCAGAGTGATTTGCACTCCATCAAAGCTTCGTGGGATTGAAGGGGGAACCCTAAAAGTTGATACAGGTCAGGATCATACTGATCGAATGTTACGAGGATATATCCGAGTAATTACAGACTATAATGAGATACGACTGGTTAAGGTCGAATGAAACGGGTGGCATTACTTGATTGTACTGATGACCGATTTTGGCGATTCTGAATATGTAGGTGTTATGAAAGGGGTAATATACTCTCTATGTCCAACTGCTGAGATTGTTGATCTAACTCACTCGATTCCCTCACAATCAATCATTGAAGGAGCGTGGGTGCTCTACAGAAGCTACCAGTATTTTCCGAAAGATTCTATCTTTGTTGGAGTTGTCGATCCAAGTGTTGGCACAACACGTGATTCAGTTCTAGTTAGGACCAAGAACTATACTTTCATTGGACCAGACAATGGACTTCTTTATCCTGCTGCTTACGATGATGGGATTATCAGCGTGTCGTCGATTGTTGTTGATTCTTCTGCATCTCGAACATTTCATGGGCGGGATGTGTTCGCCAGGATGGCAGCATTCCTTATTCGCAATCAAGCTGATAGAATGTTGGGTGGATTCAAACCATCCTTGAGTGTTCCTCTCGAATTCAAACTCCAAGATAGGACTGGGATGATTGTACGAATTGACAAGTTCGGGAATATCATTACAAACATTCCCCCCTTGAGGAAGGATGATTATATGCTTCGAACAAATGACCTGCGATGGGATATCTCATGGCATCCTACCTATGATTCTGGTCCTGAGTTTGGTGTCTTTCTAGTCACAGGTAGCTATGGTACTTTAGAAATTGCGGCAAAGAACTCAAGTGCTGCTGAGGAAATCTCTCTAAAAGTCGGAGATTGTGTCACAATCGAGTAGATTCAAAGTTACGAAGCTACTTATATTATCGTTCTTCATCTATAAAATTCAGGAGTATCATTAGGAGTGCAAGAGGCAAATGTCAAATGATAAGACGGTCATTTGGAGATCAGAATTCCACAAAGCCCTCAGTAATCCTGTAAGGCTCCAGATAGTTGATTTCTTGATAGATGGAGAACAATGTCAATGTGAGATCTTTCCAAGGATAGGACTTTCACAATCAACAGTTTCTGCATATCTTACTCAACTAGTGAAAGCTGGGATTCTTTCTGTACGTCGAGATGGTACAAGAAAGCTATACCGGATACATGATAACAGGCTCTTGAAGATGGTTCAGCAGATTAAGACATTCGCTTCAGACATAACATCATCATGAATCCCATTATTCCGGAAAGAAGCTGCACTCATGCATCGCGCAATCTCTATTCCTACTCCAATTCCTACAAGATTTTGCAGGTGGAATTTCTCCGATATCGATATCCATCTTCTCCTTGAGGAACTTCATCGCAGCTGTAAGACCATAGTATGTTGATCTCTTACAGCAACGAACCAGTGAATCTTGTGCAAGTGTCAAAGCATCTACCGTCGCCTGATGAGCTTTGAACCTCTCTTCAGCTCGTTTTGGAGTTGAGCCCAAAAATATCGCTATTGCTATTCCAGCTCCAACGCAAGCTCCACAATTACCTGCATATCCACAAAAACCTCCGGGAATTACCGACCCTCTTCGTATACCCTCCAAAATCATATTTTCTGTAACGAATGTGCCGTCACTCCTCGTAATTCTTCTATTCCTGAGTGCTATCAAAATAGCCGCAGGTACGAGACTATGATGTTCAGGGCCATGAAAGCTAAATGACGGATGACTGAAAGCGTATTCCACTATCTCTCGTGGCTCGATTGAGAGCTCTCCATCTGCCATCCTCTGAAGAAGTCCAATTGCATCAGCTGAGTGGCATGTATCACAAACATAGTGTCCATCTGGGCAAGATATTGGAGCGATATGTCCCTCATTACAATACTGGCATAGTTGTTCAGTCGCTGAATCATTGTAGATAAGCGTCTTCCCGCATATCATGCAAGCATATCGCTGTTTCTCACTATTTTCGTTCAAACGATTACCTCTTCGTTATTCTGGACAGTAGAGGTGCCTGTTTAAGGATTATTATGGATTCGTGCACCAGATGAACATACTTTTGAGGAGTAGTTCGAAAGTCAGATTATGCATTATCGTTTGGTTGAAACTGCTTTTGGACACATGGCAATCGTCTTCAAAGAAAACAAGGCTATACGGCTTTTATTGCCAAATGACAAGTCCGTTCTCAGAAAAGAAATAACTCTTCAGTATCCTGCCGCAAGTGAAGTGCGTGAGGGGATGGATGATCTGGCGACTATGGTTGCAGCATATTTCGAGGGAAATGAGATAGTCATCCCGATGGACTATGTTGATACTCGGCTCGTTACCCCCTTTCAGCTCCGTGTGCTTCATGCTGAGAGATCAATACCAAGAGGTATGACAGCTTCATATTCTTGGCTAGCACGAACTGCTGAGACTAGGGCAATCCGGGCTGCGGGAAGTGCTCTTGCTAGAAATCCCTGGCCCATTGTTGTTCCTTGTCACAGAGCGGTAAGAGCAGATCGCTCAATTGGACATTATCAGGGTGGTAGTGAGATGAAACGAAGACTCCTGACCATGGAAGGTGTGGCCTTTGAGGTTTCTGGAAAAGTTGCTAGAGACCATTTCTTGAAATAATCAATGGTCATCTATGAAACGAAACGTATTTCATTTCCTCTCGTACATTGTATACAGTCTTTACGAGGTGGAGATATGACTGGATATGTCCTGGCCCATGATGTAGGTACTGGTGGTAACAAAGCATCACTAGTTGATATCAATGGGAAACTTATAGCATCGAAAGAGTCCTTCTATCCTGTTCTATATCCAAATCCGGGTTGGGCTGAGCAGGATCCTGAAGCACACTGGTGGAATGCAGTCCGTGAAACATCTAGAGCAGTCCTATCAATGAGTAAGGTGGACCCCAAAGATGTTCTAGCAATAACATTCTCAACACAAATGATGGGAACAATCCCTGTAGATTCCAATGGTGTGCCATTGATGAATTGTCTTACATGGTTGGACACTCGGGCATCCAAGCAGAACAAGGATATCATCGCAAATCCTATTCGGATGCTACGTATGCTACGCATAACAGGAGGAGTCCCGTCAGGAAAGGACATTATTGGAAAAATCGCCTGGATTATACAAGAACGCCCACAGGTAGCCGAAAAGACGCACAAGTATCTCGATTGTAAGGACTATCTCATTTACAAATGTACGGGTGAGTATGTCACATCTTGGGATTGCGCAAATCTCACTTGGTTCATGAATACGCGAAAAGGACGAAATGAGTGGTCACAGACTATCCTAAATTGGATAAATCTGGATATGGACAAGCTACCCCACCTTGCACCCTCAACCGAGGTGATAGGGAATCTTACTGCTGATGCTGCAAATGAGTTGGGGTTGACCACCGCTACACATGTGGTCAATGGAGCTGGAGATATGCCTTCAGCAGGTGTTGGATCTGGAGCAGTACGCGATAAGGAAGTCCACATCTATGCTGGTTCGAGTGCATGGATCGGTGCGCATGTTACTGACAGAAAGTTAGACATTTTCACATACACCGGATCGATAAGAAGTGCAATACCGGGTAAGTACATACTGATTGCAGAACAGGAATCTGCTGGTGCTTGTCTCAAGCATCTCAAAGAAAAGTGGCATTGTGAGCTCTGTATCAATGTTAGAGACCTCGCAAGTGCTGCGTGTGCAGATTGCAAATCAGGAGAACGGAATCCATTCACGACACTTGATACAATAGCAGATCGGGCACCTCCAGGATGTGAGAATCTCTTGTTCGCTCCATGGATGTTTGGAGAACGAAGTCCTATCGATGACCATAATGTCCGTGGGGGTTACTTCAATCTCTCATTAGCTCATGAGAAGAACCACATGGTCAGAGCAGTACTAGAAGGAGTAGCTCTCCATGCACGCTGGATGATGGAAGGAGTAGAAAAGAAGAGGATGCTTGGTAGGGTCTCTAATGTACATATGATTGGAGGATGTGTGAACTCGGATGTTTGGACGCAGATTTATGCCGATGTGCTCCAAAAACCGGTTTATAGAATGATGAATCCTCTTGAAGCAGGGACGGTCGGTGTTGCACTTGTAGCCTTTGTCGGTCTAGATGAGATACACGACTTTGAGAAAGCGGCTGACAAGATTCAAGTAGAGCATGTTTTTGAACCAGATCCGGTGAATGCAGATATCTATGATCACCACTTTGAGATGCTGAAAGAATTCTATAGTACCAACAAAAAACTTTGGAAGAAGATGAATCAACACTAATCTCTCAAAGTCCATACCTCTTAAGCACTCGCACTGCTCGCAAAGTAATCCACTTTGAAGGCTTTCCCTTTTCCTCTATATCGCAGAGCATCTTCCCATTGAATGTATTCTTCAAAACCCACTTTCCATTTGCTTCTCGTGACTCTAGAATCAAGTCGATTGATTCCCTCATTCTATCATCCTTCACACCAAGCTTCGTAAGAGTATCCAGAACCTCTAGTACATCCGATTGATAGAAGAGAGGAAAACCAAAACGCTTCCAACCTGCCTTCTCCTTTCTGGTGCCATCAGGATTCCTCAGATACTTGAATACTTGATTCTCAAGGATAATCTCAATCTCTTGTGTGATTATAGATTGAAGTTTCTTTGATCTTGCTTTTTCAGGGATTGATGCTAGAGCCCTTAGCATCTTGACTCTACCCATGAAGCAATTTGCTGGGAAGACCTTTGATGAATCGATTGGAAATGCTCGACATTTCCATCCACCATCTTCCTCGGAATAGTAATCTTCTTGGAATGCAATGAGATGCTTAGTTCTCTCATCATCCAAGTATCCAAAGTGGATAAGATAGAATAGGATGTTCCCATCATAGCAACATCCATCCTTCACAACACTATCGTATCCTTTGTCTGTTTTTGGAAGCTCTATCAAGAAATGACCGGAGTTTCGCTGAAAAAGGAAAAGATGTTCGATAGCCTTTTCGAGCGCAGGGGTTCTTTTCGCTCCAAATTCAGCGAGAATCAGAAGGTTATGTGTAGTTGCAGTATACTTTGGATTGTAGAAATCGTCTCGCTTTCCCCAATACCCCTCCGGATTCATTGTTCTCAAAATAGTTTGAATGCATGAAGACTCCATTATGTGATCTTGAGTTTCAAGTACTTCATTATTAGATGGCTTCTTCCTTAGGATATCAATCAATGTCCAGTATCGAACACTTGGATTATCATTTTCTAAAAGCCATTCGACTATGCTATCATCTACCACGCTCAAGAGAGCACCTCACATTAGGTACATGCGAGGTGCCTTATGAATTCAACTAGAGATCAAATCCGGTCTTCTTAGAACCCCATGCGTCCATGGCTACCTTTAGTTCCTCATGCCCCTCTTCCTTTGCATACTTACTTACAGGGATGCCTTGCATCTTGGCATCGATTGCTTGTCGAAAAGCGATCGCTCCAGCTCGTGGACCATTTGGATGTGCATGAATTCCGGCACCTGTGCCAATCACGATATCCGGACCAAGGTCATCCATGACTTCTTCAACATGTCCTGGACTAATACCCCCACTTGGCATCGGAGCTGTTTGCTCGATGTTATGCAATGGCATGACCATATGGTGTGCCATGAGTAGGAATCTTTCCTTGATCATTGGAGCCTTTCCGTAAGGGGCTGGAAATACGGTAATGTCTGAACCACAGATACGAGGTAATTTGCCAATCACTAGATTTGTGCCTATTCCAATATCTGGTGCATAGGATATGGCTCCTGTGACATCCATGTGGGCTAGCAAGGGCACATTGAGAGATGGGTCCTCAGCTACATGCTGGAATGCAGAATAGCCAACCGCTAGGAAATTGATCATCAGACCATTTGCTCCAAGCTCGATGGCTTTCTCTGCATTCTCGAACATGTTTGGAATGCTATCTGTGATATTGACAGTAAAGAGCGTCTTCTCGTTCTTCTCAGCATCCGCCCTGTCAATTGCCTCCATAAATAAAGGAATTCGCTCATCAATAGTGTTGAAGCATGCATTTGCTAGTAGCTCATCATCCTTTATGATATCGGCTCCACCTGCTGCGGCTTCATAGCAAAGATCAGCTCCCATCTTAGCTGAGGTATATACACAGGGCTTGATCATGTTATTGACGAATGGACGGTCCTTTACGCCAAGCAGCTTCCGAAGACCTTTGATTCCAAATTTCGGTCCTTTGAATCCCTTGAGCCAACTCTTTGGGAAATTCATATCCAGACATTTTATGGGACCAAGTGAGATATTACCAATCACGGTGGAAAGAAGCATTGGTATCTGTTGACCAAAGTTCTCCCACGGGAACGCGACTTGAAGTATATACTGCCGCCTCTCGAGATCTTTTGGCAGGCTGTATTCGTATTGCGGGACCTCATAGACACCAATGACCTTGGCTACATGTCGTTTTCGCACCTCGGCAGTTTCACCAGGTACTAGGGTCCATGTTCCTGTGCTCTGTTCTACTGCAGCAGCCTGTGCTACCTCTCTTGCATTCATGAAGGGTGGTAGTCTAGCATAGTAGGTACAGATCACATATTTCTCATCATCAATTGCATCAGGTAATGCATCGGGAAGGGCATCTAATGGAAGACTCTTCATTGAAATCAACCAAATCTATTGGTTACCTTCCCGTCTTATGTTCTTTTGCAGAGAAGTATCAAACTTGCTTCCTTAGGAAAATTGCTACTCCAAGAACAACAATCACCGCTCCTATACCAATAGCCGCAATTATCATTAGATCGTTAGGAGGTTCTGATTCATCGATGATCGAGGACCCCATGGAGATCACTTCAACTGTGTCATCCGATAGTGTGATCTGTATGTCTATATGGTAGCTACCTTGTTCAAGATCTGAGAAACTTCCTGTATAATTTCCGTCCGCATCATCATCAGTGAGAGTAACACTGCGCTTTGGCATTTCATACTCATCTTCCGGATAGACATATGCTATCATACTTTCAATATCTGTTTCATTCAACATATTCAAACAATCTGATGGATCACTACTCGATACCTGTAGCTCATAGGTTGCGGAAGCGTTCCACACTTTCGGAGTCACTGTGAAGTAGTTAAGACAGGATATCCCTTTAGCTGCTTTTACAATTGCTGAACAAACCTCAAAAGTAGGTGCCGTTGTATATCCTCCTCTGTAAGGTCCTCCCCCTCCGCCACCCGTGACTATACCATTATCAGTTACTACAAGTGCTGTGTACATGACCGTTGCGCCTTGATTTCCCATCTCTGTGTTTGTTTGTGCGTAAAAGGCGACTTTCGTATGATTTACAATGCTGGATCTACAAAGGACTCTATTACCTATGCATGTTGCCCCAACGATTAATCCCATTTCATGAGCCATTGAAGTCAGATTCAGAACTCGATTCGAGCTAACAAGTCCAGACCAATGTCCTCCTGCAGGAACGTAAAGGACATCGTATTGTGACAAGTCTGAGAAGTTGAAGTCTGATAGAAGAATATCGGCTGTTGCTGGACGAGGATCTCGATTCGGACAAGATGCAACCTCATAGCTCAATGAATTCGCCATAGTGGTCACATTTACACCCCACGCTTCAAACTGTTCTTTGACCTCCCAGTAGTCCCAACCAAAACCAGTCGCAATAATCATCAACACATCAATATCCTCGATGGTAACAATACACTGAGATGATGCTGCTTGTGGCACACCAAACATTGAGAGGCACAGTAATACTGTGACTCCTATCACCAACACAGACGATGCTCTCATAACTAGCATGGATAGCGAATCCAGAATATATAGCGAATGTTTCGCGCTGCGCCAATCGAAAATCGTGCGAAAGCACAGTAAAGAAGACTGAAAAGGGAACCTATTTGCTCAAGAGCTGGCCTTATCTGTAATAAAGAAATCCAAAAAAACACATCAACGTCCTGTCTTAGTAGGTGAAGGTGAATGATTCCGATTAAGGATGTGGCATCAAAGGCTGGAATTCCTGAGAAATATCTAGAGCTCTATGGAAACTATATGGCAAAAATCACTCTTGATATCAAAAAGGAACTCGGTGCTCGGAAGGGTAAATTGATCTTAGTTACAGCCACGAATCCAACGCCAGCGGGTGAAGGAAAGACAACGAATTCTATTGGTCTTTCAATGGCTTTGAATGCACTTGGATACAATGCAGCCGTAACATTAAGACAACCATCACTAGGCCCTGTATTTGGAGTAAAGGGTGGTGCTGCTGGTGGAGGTAGCTCTCGCGTTGAGCCATTTGAGAAAATTAACCTTCTATTCACCTCGGATTTTCCTGCAGTTTCATCAGCACATAATCTGCTTTCTGCTATGATCGATAACTACATTCAGCAGGAGAAAGATCCCGAAATCGATGTTAGACGAGTCTATTGGCCAAGGACTGTCGACATGAATGATCGGGCTCTTCGAAAGGTCATTGTAGGTCTGGGCGGACGATTCGATGGATTTCCACGTGAGGACAACTATGTTATCACAGCAGCTTCTGAGGTCATGGCGATTCTTGCCCTTGCAAAGGACTATCGAGATCTTAAGAAACGTCTTGGCGATATTCTCATTGCAAGGACACATGATTTGAAGGAGATGTATGCACGTGATCTGAAAGCAGAGGGAGCCATGGCTGTACTTCTGAGAGATGCACTCAAGCCCAATCTTGTACAAACCTCTGAGGGAACACCTGCAATCATCCATGCCGGTCCATTTGCGAATATAGCTCATGGTACAAATTCAATAGTTGCCACAGATCTTGCTTTACGGGTCTTTGATTATGTGGTGATTGAAGCAGGTTTCGGTGCTGATTTAGGCGCTGAGAAATTCTTCAACATCGTCACTCGTATTGGTGAGTTCACCGTTGATGTCGTTGTAGTGGTGACCACTATTCGTGCATTGAAATATCATGGCTCTGATGACCTTGCTGCTGGTTTTCCGAATTTGGAAAAGCATATGGAGAATATCAACAACTTTGGTGTTCCTGCAGTTGTTGCACTAAATCGATTCCCAGATGATACAGATGAGGAAATTGAAACTCTCCGAGGGTTCTGTAAGAATCGCGGATGGCAATTGGAGGTTTCGGAGGTATTTGCTAAGGGTGGTGAAGGCGGTAAGAATCTCGCACAAGCAGTGATTGATACCATAAAGGACCATCCCACTCCCAAAATCAAGTACACCTACGACCTAAAAGAGAAGTTGGAAACCAAAGTGTGCAAAGTTGCCCAGAATATCTATGGGTCTCTCGATGTAGAGTATGGCTCTGGAGCTCTTGGAATCTTGCGTTCCTTCGAGAAGCGAGGATATGGCAAGCTCCCCGTATGCATTGCAAAGACACAGTTCAGTTTGTCTGATAATAAAGGTTTGAAAGGTCGTCCTGAAGGTGATAAGGCTGAAGTCATGGGCGCCTTTGTAAGCAATGGTGCTGGATTCGTTGTTATCCAAATGGGTGATATCAATCTCATGCCCGGACTTCCTGAGGTCCCGGCAGCAGAGGGAATGGATATTGATGATGATGGAAATATCAGTGGAGTTTTCTAAGAAGTAGGTGTATATGATGAGTGATGATGAATCAAAACCGGTTCTAGAGGACCATGTTATCATGGGAAAGCGATTATCCGCTCAGATTAGAAAGGAGGTTCAAGGTGAAGTAGAGACTTTGATAGCGAAATACAACCTCCCCCCAAAATTAGTCACGATTATCGTCGGTGATGACCCTGGCTCTGAGATGTATGTTCGCATGAAGCGTAAGGCATGCGAGAAAGCAGGTATACTATCTGATCACTATGACCTCGCTGAGAGTACGACTCAGGATGAGCTATTAGCTCTATTGGACAAATTGAACAAGGATAGGACGGTGCATGGAATCTTGGTTCAATTGCCTCTTCCTAAGCATATTGATGAGAAGACCATCATTGGTGCACTCAATCCACTGAAGGATGTTGACGGTTTCTCTCCAATGAACGTCTATCGTCTTTTCTACGGTGGAGAGAAGCTGAGTGCAGCAACACCACATGGAATTGTGACGATGCTTGATTCCATAGGAATGAATGATCTATCTGGGAAGCATGCTGTCATTATTAATCGATCAAACATTGTCGGGAAACCACTCATCATGTTACTTCTTAATAGGAATGCGACGGTGACGGTCTGTCATTCCCGTACAGCAGACCTTCCTTCTTGGACGAGGATGGCTGATGTTTTAGTTACTGCTATAGGACGTAGAACTTCAGAAGAAGACCCCTTCTACATTACCGCAGATATGGTTAAGGAAGGTGCTGTGGTCATTGACGTGTCAACACCTAATGGAGATGTTGATTTTGAGGCAGTCAAGTCGAAGGTCAAGGGAATAACTCCTGTTCCTGGTGGAGTTGGACCAATGACGATTACAATGCTTCTAAGAAACGTAATTGATGCATACACATCTCAGATATCCTAGGTGCAGCCACCTATCATGATTTATTAGAAAGTAACCCCATCTCCTATAGTTGGCTAATGTCCTTAGCTAGTAATGGGGTGCTGCTAATGAAGGATTATGAAATCCATCCATTTGATGTATCGAAAGCATCAAGGGATGAATGGTCTAGATTTCATCGCTTTCGTAGAATGAGAAATGCTGAGGTCTTTCCAGGAGATTCCGTGGAGGAGGACTCAACATATGAAGAATGGGCTGTTTTCATGCATACCGATAATGTAGTTACTTCCTACTATGCGATGTCGAAGAAGCAACCTGATGAAATTGTTGGATGGCTCCAAATGTCCTTTGCAAAAGAAACAAGTCCTTCGTACAAGGGGAATGAGTACTCTCTAAACGTTAGAAGTCTTGGAGTGCTAAAAGACCACCGAAGAAATGGAATAGGGACAGGTTTTCTAAAGATTGTCCATGATTTTGCTGTTGAGAATCACAAACGGACTATAATTGGTTACACAATCGAACCTGAGGGTAGAACGGTTGGACAGTTGATAGGTGGAAAGGAAGCACTCGATATGCGTGTGTATCGTCTCAATATGGATTCAGTGGATTGGAACATGATTAGTAAGTGGATTTCTGACGGACGCAAAAGGTCTCCTGATGCAACTCTAGAATTCTACGAGAAGATTCCTGAAGAAATTCTAGGAGCATATTGCAGGAAATATACCGAGTTCTATAACCAAATGCCCTTAGAGGATCTAGATGTCGGAGCAATTGTGCTTACTCCTGAGAGTCGGAAACAACATGAGGAGTCCTATGCAAAGACTGGTGAGATTTGGCTGACAGGAATAATTCGAGAGAAGAATGGTGATATTTCTGGTCTTACAGATATCGTCTATGATCCAAGTGAGACCACTATTGTGAAACAAGCGCTTACGGGTATCGATCCAAGCTATCGTGGCTCCGGGAAAGGCAAGTGGATTAAAGCTGCAATGCTGGAGAGAATTCGTGAAGAATTCCCTGATGTACGGATAATATCTTCAACTATAGCAAATACAAATGATGCAATGCTATCGATAAACGAGCGTATGGGTTTCACACCTCACCGAGAAGTATACTATATTCAAATTGAAACAGAGAATCTTGGACTGTACCTTCAGGGGCGATAGGCAATAATTAGTGCAATAACAATCGCAAAGAAAAACCACTTTAGGTTTCTATCTTCTTTCTCTTTGGAGACGATTACATATGACCATAATGACTGGATCTCAATATATCGAGAGTCTGAGGAAACGTGGACCATTGACAATATACTTACTTGGTGAGAAGATTGAGAATCCCGTTGATCACCCAATAATTCGTGCTTCCATTAATTCCGTTGCGCTTACCTACGATTTAGCAAATGTTCCTGAGTATCAAGAATTGATGACAACAAAATCTATGATTACAGGAAATAGAATCAACCGTTTCTGTCATCTTCATCAAAGTACTGATGATTTGCAAGATAAAGTGAAGATGCAGAGAATTCTGGGCCAGAAGAGCGGAACCTGTTTTCAACGCTGTGTTGGAATGGACGCTTTGAACGCTGTGTATCTCACAACATTCGAGATTGACGAGAAATTCGGGACTGATTATAATAAACGATTCGTGGAGTATGTGAAACAAGCTGAGGATAATGATTGGGTAATTGATGGATGCATGACCGACCCCAAAGGTGATAGAGGAAAACGTCCATCAGAACAGAAAGACCCGGATGTCTATGTTCGTGTCGTGGAGCGCAGAGAGGATGGAGTGGTTATCAGAGGAGCGAAAGCACATCAAACAGGTGCAGTTAACTCACATGAACATTTGATTATGCCAACTCTTGCAATGAGGAATGAGGATAAGGACTTCACCATATGTTGTGCTGTGCCAGCGGATGCACCTGGAATAACGTATTACTATGGAAGGCAATCTTGTGATCTTCGTCGACTAGATGAGAGTGCTGGAGGTGATATTGATTGCGGAAATCCCGTCTATGGCGGACAGGAGTGTCTTGTAGTATTTGATGATGTCTTTGTGCCAACTGAACGGGTCTTCATGAACGGTGAAACAGACTTCTGTAGTCGTCTCGTTGATACCTTTGCTGCATATCATCGTCAGAGCTATGGTGGTTGCAAGGTTGGAGTTGGCGATGTCTTAATAGGTGCAGCCGCGAGCATCGCAGAATACAATGGTGTTGAAAGCGCATCCCATATCAAGGACAAGATCACAGAGATGACTCATCTAAATGAAACTCTATATTCCTGTGGAATTGCGTGTTCAGCTGCAGGTGAGAAAACTCCAGCTGGCAACTACCTGGTAGATATCCTTCTTGCTAATATCTGCAAGCAGAATGTCACTCGATTTCCGTATGAGATAGCTCGACTTCTTCAGGACATTGCAGGAGGTCTCTTTGTCACATGTCCAAGTGCCAAAGAAATGGAGAATCCAGCAACTCGCCAGATTATTGAGAAGTATCTCGCAGGAGCCTCTGGAGTAGAAACTGAAGATAGGATAAAGATGCTCCGTCTGATTGAGAACCTCACTCTGGGCAGAGCTGCGGTTGGTTACCTAACAGAATCTATGCACGGAGCAGGGTCTCCACAGGCTCAAAGAATCATGATTAACCGGATGTCCAACATAGAGGCGAAGAAAAAACTCGCAAAGGATTTGGCACAAATCGAGAACTGAGAGCGGTAATGACCCATCCCAAACGCTTTTCAATATGGAACGTTCCGAGCGCACCTTGGTGGGTCTATTGAAGATCATTGAGTGTGTACCCAATTTCTCAGAAGGTCGTGACAAGAAGGTCATAGAAGCGTTATCTGATGCTATCAAGAGTGTTGAAGGTGTAAGGCTTCTCGATGTAGAGTTTGATCCTGATCACAATCGATCTGTCTTCACCTTTATTGGTGAACCCCAAAAGGTCAAAGAAGCTGCATTGAAGGCGGCAGAGCTTGCTGTAGAAAAGATTGACCTGACAAAGCACAGCGGTCAGCACCCCCGCATGGGAGCAGTAGATGTCGTCCCATTCATCCCACTCCACGGGACAACCATTGGGGAGTGTATTGAGATATCAAAGGAATTCGCTGAGGAGTTCTCCAAGAAATGCAATATTCCAGTGTATCTCTATTCAAAGGCTGCGACACGTCCTGAGAGGATCGAACTCCCTAACATAAGAGAAGGCGAGTTCGAAGGACTTAGAGACCTTATTGGTAAGGACCCCGCGAAGGACCCTGATTATGGCCCGAACAAGATTCATCCAACAGCCGGTGCAACTGCGACAGGCGCTCGCAATTTCCTCATCGCGATTAACTTCAATCTTAGCACAGACAATGTTAAGGTCGCTCAAGTGTGCGCCGATGCTGTTAGAGGTACGACAGGTGGATTCGTAAATGTCCAAGGAATTGGACTTGAATTGCCTGACAAGAAATGCGCTCAAGTTTCATGTAACTTGACACATCCGAAACGAACCAAGATTCATCAGGTATTAGAAGTGGTGCGCAACGAAGCTCGTCGCTTTGGGGCAACCGTTGTCGAGACGGAGATTGTTGGGATGGTACCACTCTTCGCACTTATTGATGCCCTCAAGTACTATCTCCAGCCTGAGAAGCTCGAAGAGAGCATGATTTTAGATCTATACTACTTGGGAGGTTCTGAGGATCCTACAAAGAAGACTTTCACCGAGATGTCTGTGATAGAGTTTGGCGATGAGATTCGCAGGGCACGTGCAACTCCTGGAGGTGGAAGTGTCGCTGCAGCTATTGGCTCCTATGGTGCAGGATTAGTGTGTATGGTGACGGGTCTCTCACTCTCTGGTAGAAGATTTGCTGCAATCAAAGACGAGATGATCGAACACCGTCATGCTGCAGAGAACGACCGAGGCGTGCTAATGGGATTAGTAGAAACTGATTCAGCTGCGTTCGATGACGTAATGGCATTGTTCAAGCTCCCAGAGGAAACTGATGCGGAGAAGAAAAAGAAAGCGGAGGCAATTGAGGAAGCCACCATAAAAGCGGCATCCATCCCATTGGAAACGATGCGTCACTCCTACAGCGCGATGACTCACGCAAAAGTCGCTGCAGAGAAAGGAAATGCCAATGCAATTACCGATGCTGGAGTAGCAGCTCACGCACTGATGGCAGCCATTGAAGGTGCTGCATTGAATGTGCGAATCAATCTTGGAAACATCAAGTCAAAGGACTTTGTTGAGAGGACTGCTGCAGAAGTTGAGAAGATCATCTCACAAGGCAGAAAGTTGAAGGAAGAGATTCTTGAAATCGTTGAGGCTCGAATGAAAGAACTTGCTGAAGGCGCGTAGATCACTCACGTAGAACGGTCAGGGAAGCTCCCTGGCTAATCTCCACCTTGTGTGGAATTCCTCCAGCAGACTGTATTGCTTCTGCAACCTCATCCTCACTACCCGGAGCGTAGGCGAGCATCGTACCGCCCCCTCCGCTGCCATTGACCTTACATCCTAGCGCTCCAGCTTTTAGAGACGCATCAATCATCATGTCTATCTTGGGAGTCGATCGAGCGAAATTATATCGAAGTAAGGCGTGATGCTCATTCATCAATTCTCCTAACTTCTGTTCATCTGGGTGCTTCATCTTCAACAACTCGAATGCCTTTGCAGTCAAGTCGCGATTCCTCAAGGATGCTTCTGCCATCATGACTCCCTTATTTGGTCTCGATCGCTGTAATCCGTAGACTCGTTGAACTTCTGTTGTCCTAGGATCGAATTCCGGTAGTTTTCCTCTAATCTCCTTATACCCTGCTTCGACAGTCTTTCTGATTTGCTTAAGATCCCCCACTGTATCTTGCTTCTTCTGCTGGGAGTCCCCAATGACCAGACCTCTTAGTTCAGCTGGTAATCTGGTGACTTTCTGATCAGAGCCCATAGAAACATGAACGACACCTCCAAATGATGAGGCATAATGGTCCATCATCCCACCACTCTCACCAAAACGTTCGACTTCAGCTTCGTATGCTAAGCGAACAATATCCACTGGTCTAAGTTCAGCTCCTCCGATATGGGTCGCAAGAATGATTGAGGCGACGGACAGGGCAGAAGATGAAGAGAGTCCTCCAGCAATGGGTATGTTTCCGGTGACACTCACGTCCCACCCACAAGATGGTATCATATCTTGATCGAGGGCAACATTGAATGCACTCCGAACATAGTCTCTTTCATTTCTATATGCTAGCAGTGTATCAATCGGGAATTCGTCTATCGCTCCTAGATCTTTGTAGTTGATGATGACAAGATCATCATCCCTGGGCTGTGCGACAATCTCGATTCCCAGATTGATAGCGGCAGGTATGACATCCAATCCCAAATAATCGCTATGCTCTCCGAATAGGCATACTCTTCCCGGTGCATTCACTCGAAAGGGTCTGGTTGTTGTCATGATATCTACCCAGCGTTTCAAGAATGATTCCCATACAATGAAACGAGATGAAAAACGTTTGCTGGAATGAGTCCTTTTGTACTACTTCAGTCTTGGAGTTCAATGATCCACGCGTCCTGTGTTCGTTCAATGGAGAACCCGAATTTGTGATACATATTGATTGCTTCTCTCTGAGTCATCCCACTGTCGATTAGGACTCTCTCGAATCCCAGAGCCTTTGCTCTCTCTAACAACGCAAGAAAAAGTCTAGAGCCTATCCCCTTTCTCTTGTATTTTGAGAGGGTTCCTGCAATCCCTATTTCTCCCGACCTCACATTGATGTCCATGGCGCACACGACTTGTCTGTTCAGCTCCGCGACAAGAACTTGGTGTCCATATTCACCATTCAGATATGACACGACCCACTCTTTTGTATGTGATAGTGGATTCCACCAGATATTCTCTTGAAGGATTTTTCTGACAGATTCCGTATCATCTTGATTTGCATCTCGAATCATCAGACTCGCTATCTCCTGTAGTTTTGGCATGAATTGCTGTAGATTTTTCATTGCAAAGACGGAGCTGCATGCAAAAGACTGTGTATCTGAGAATGGATGATAGTAGAATACTTCATGCTTTGAGAATCCTGCCATTCTCAGCATTCCAGCTGCTGCAAAATTATCACTATAGGTATGACCTACGGCAACTTTAGGTCGAATCGACCATTGGTACTCAAGTGAATGGTCTACAAGCTTCGTACCAATGCCCTTCTGACGTGATAGAGGATGCACACCCAATCTGGCTTGTCCAAAATTCCAATCGGTTGATCTGAAATAGAGGGTGGGAATTGAGCCATTGCATACCTCATATTTCAAGATGCAATGGGCATAGCCAACGAATCCATCTTCCTCTGCAATGAAGATTCTTGACTCTATTGTTTCTTCATCAGCCAACCATGATCGAATATCCTCTTCGGTGAGATATCGATAGTGATACTGATGTCCAAGAAGGTCTATCCAGTAGGAGAAAATGGAATTGTGCAATTCAGTGAGGGCCTTTTCATCACCCGCACTGAACTCACGAATTCGCATCTTGCTTCAACCACTTGTTCCTATTTCTGCTCAAGCGAGAGCTTGATGGCCGTTTCGAAGTCCTCCGGGGTAACACCGGGTGTATCAATATTATGCTCCTGATAGGTCTTCTTGATTCTTTCAAGAATCTCGCTCCCTTCGATCGATGCACCGATGAGATTCTCTTCAAGATTTCTTATATTGTCAGCTGGATACATGAAGAAATCTCCTGATATGACGATCTCGGTAATTTTTTCATGATCGACGGTCTGTGTGACTCGAATGAGTCCACCTGGTGCTTTGTGATTGGCTGTACCCATGACTGCTGTAGCAGTGAGTCTTACAGTTCTGGCGTCAATTCGACCACCACTTCTCCAGTGCAACCATTCATCAGAAAGATACTTGCCCTTCAATTCTGCCATCCGGCTCTTTTCCCAATCAGTTAGGCTTCCTTTTTTCAATTCTATATCAAGAGTTTCCTTGTACAAACGGAGAAGATCCTGTTTGACTTCATCTCGATCAGGCATCCTTCCAAGCTCTTTCTTGATAGTGGACATTCTCATACGTAAACCTTGGGAGAGCTTGTCCCTGAATTTCTCATCCGGTACCTTGAGAACCTTAACCATCATGTCATATGGAAAATCGAAGATGAGATTGCCTACGAGAATTCGTGCATCTCCAACATCTGCTGCTCCGTTGCCAGATATCTTCTGTCCACTCGCAGTCTGAATATCATTCACAGGTCTGAACTCGCAATCGATACCTAGGTTCTGATAAGCTCGAACTGGAGCTTCCAAGAACTTCCTATAGTACCTGTTAATATCAATGACGGAAACTGGACTGTCCTTCCTATGAACGATTTGATAGAACATCTGTTCTCCATCTAGATAGACACCGCCACCCCCTACAACTCGACGAGTCACCACAACGTCGTTCTCTCGACAGAAGTTCATGTCGATATCTTTCTCTGTTTCTTGGAAATATCCAAGGCTTACTAGAGGAGATGCTGGCCAACAAATAATGAGAGTGTTCTCTGAAATTCCTTCAGTGATTCCTTGAGCGATTACGTCATAGATAATCTGCGTGTATAATGGTTCTATAGGCCCTAGGTCAAGAAGCCTCCAAGTTTCGAGTGGCATGGGTCCCCGATTTCTTATCTCTATTAATCAATTTCGATTTGCCACTTTTGCAAAGGTAGCAGTAAAGCTAACGATTAAATCCTCTCAATCTTCACTCGAACATGAACTTCTATGATTGAGGCTCTTGGACTAGTAAAGAAATTCAGCGACTTTACTGCAGTGGATATGCTATCGTTCACTGTTGGTGCTGGAGAGATCTTCGGACTTCTTGGACCTAATGGGTCTGGAAAGTCAACAACAATGAGGATGCTATTGGGATTGTTGCGTCCAACTGATGGTACAGCTCGAATTATGGGGAATGATATACGTACTAAGATAGTAGACGCGAAAAGAGTGATGGGCTATGTACCAGAGGAGCCTGTGTTACCTGAACGTCTCACAGGTTGGGAATACGTGAACTACGTAGCTGATATCTGGAAGATGCCTCGAGGTTCTGAGCGAGAGGAGGAGATTGAAGAACTCCTAACACTCTTGGATATCCGCGATGCAAGTGACGATCTCATTGAAACCTATTCAAAAGGGATGTCTCGAAAGATTGGCCTAGTTGCAGCCTTAATTCATAAACCAAAAGTATTGATTCTCGATGAGGTCCAAGCAGGAATAGATCCACGTGGTGCTGCTACAATCAAAGAGATACTCAATGGTCTCAGGAGCCGTGGTGCCACAATACTGATGTCCACACATGTTCTCGAGATTGCAGAACAGATGTGTGATAGGATAGGTATAATCAACAAGGGACAACTGATCGCTGAAGGAACGATGCAGGAGCTGCGAGTTAAAGCTAAGGGACAATCCAGTCTAGAGGATATCTTCCTTGAGTTAACCGGAGGTCCTGATATGCAACTAATAGCCAAGTTTCTTGAGGATGAAGGTGCATCGAATTGAGCTTAGCTGACCTTTTGGTCCTGCTTAGACAGGACCTCGCCCAGACATTTCGTATGCGAGGTGGTAAGGGTAAAAGGACAGAACAAAAGAATATCCTCAGAAGGCTACTAGGTCCCATTATCGCAGTCTTTGTTGGCATTGTCATAATATCAATGATTATGCTTCTAGGACCATTTCTCTGGCCGTTCATCGAGGCTTCCATATCCTCTGGAGATGGTCTCAGTTTTGGTGCTTTAGTCTTCAATGCGTTGATGCTTTTTGGATTCCTTGGCTCGATAATGGTCGCAGCTACAACTGTAGGAAGTAGCGATCGAATGGAATACTTAATGACCATGCCAATCTCACTAAGAACCCTATTCCTTGAGAAGACTATCATCATCATTCTCTATAATTCGGTCATGTGGTTAGTTATCGGTTTGCCATTGTTCATTGGATTTAGTATCATTTCTCCATATCCCTTTGCTTTCCTCTCAATTCCCATTTTTCTCGTTCTGCTTTTGATTCTCGTTGCTCTTGGTGTTTCCATAGGTAGCCTTCTCGGGCTTATCTTCTCAAGACTTCTTGCTGGACGAAGAATGCTAAAACAGATTGGATATGCATTTATGTCCGCTATTGGGATATTAGCTGGTACACTATGGTACGTGTCAATTTACACAGACCCGTCAGGTGAATTCTTCAGTTTCTTCATCGAGATCGCGAACATGCTAGGACTATCATCAAACCTTACTCCTGGCTATACAGTCAGTGTCTTATCTCTAGGTATGCTTATTGGAGCATCATTCTCCTTCTTTGACATCATAGCTCCACTCCTCTATGCTTCTGTGGCGTTTGCATTAGTATATGCTACCGGTGTCATTAGTGAAGAAGCCCATTACAGTGGATGGATGGCAAGCGGGTCAAAAAGATCCTCAAAGATAGAGATAGAGATTGGAGATCGACAGTGGAATCCCCAACCATTCAAGTGGTTTACGTTCAATAATACTGTAAGCGTTTCTCTATGGTATAACATTGCATCAGTAAGAAGAGAGGCTCGTGTTTTCACTCAGTATCTATTAGGACCGATTCGCTATGTCATTTGGTTGATCCTTCCAGTGTTTGTTGCTGGTGAAACTGCACTTGGTTTTACAGGGTACTTCATCATCGCAGCGCTAATTCCCTTTGCAACTTCGTATGGATTATTCTTTGCGGGGTATGAGACAGTATATGAAGGGAAGAATTTGATGACACTGCAGTTGGCTGCAACAAATATGCAAGACTATGTCAAAGGCAAGGCGCTAAGCGCAGTACCCTTCAGCCTAGGAGCGAGTGTGATCATGTCCGTTCTTATTGCGTTCATTTCTCCGGATTTAATCATCTACCTTCCAGCGATGATTCCTTGCATTGTCGTCCTTACATTGGCATCAGGTGCTGTCGCAGCGAATGCTGCCGCTATGGGTGGTGATTTCAAATCAGAACGAAATATCACACGACAAAGAGGTTCAGCTGTGAGAATGCCAATAACCGGTTGGTCCGTTTTACGAGCTCAATTCTTGCCAATGATGCTCGGATTTGTTGGAGTGTTTGGCATAGTATTGGTTGGCGGCTTCATAAATCCAATCTACTCCTACCTAGCAGCACCTGCTTTCATAGGACTCTGTTATGCCCTGTACAGGAACTATTCCCACAGTGCTGGAGTTAAGTTGGCCCAGATTGAGGCATCCAAGTATCTCTAGACCTCGAACCTTGCTATCGCCTTACCCTCTGGGACAGTGATATCGCAATCGAAATAGAGTCCAATCATTGTACTCTCAATCTTTACAGCATCGAAGCTATCTCTTGGACCATTTTTGATTTCAATATCGACATCTCCTGATCTTCCGTTTTTAATATCATAGACCAAATAGGCCGCATTCAACACTGCTACATCATAACTTTTCCCTGAAATATTCGGGATGAGCTTCAGATTGATATTAGGTCCACTATCAATCCACGCTCCTTCATCACCAAACGTGCATTTTGCCATGAGAATCGTGGTTTTATCTCTTTCAACTTTTGCTGTAAGAGTATCCGCTTTCCATTGCATAGTAATCTTTGCTAATTTCCTAGGATAACCCCAGATTTCACGACCAGATGTAATAGCAACATCAGTATCTACATAATTATGTGAGAAATAGACTCCAACTTCTTCTTCTCCTGTGTCAGGATTATCAAACATACACTGAACCAGGAGTCCTGCTTCCGTGAAAGGTCCTGCTTCAATGCATGGCATCTTTCCAATCATAAGAGCAGCGAGAGGCATTTGTGAAGGTCTTAGAGGATCTGGTAAGAGCGCTTCTATTGTTTCTTCCGGGGGGTAGAATAATGATAGAAAGAGTTCAGCATCCTTGTAATGATAGGGCGGCTTAGGGTATAATGGACTTACTATAGGAGTACTATATTTCTCAACCAAACGAAATCACCAACTCTCTCTCTGCTAGGCCACTATTGAATCTGTCGTGAAGTTGAAAATCGAACGATACTTGAGTTGGTTCTCCTATCAAATGGGAGGAGTCAAGAAGAATTGGAGCTAGGATTTTCATGGCATCACTCAAAGCAGCCAAGGCATGCACGAGCTGATTTTCAAGATATGATTGACAACAACTGTAACGCAGTTCTTATAGCTGCATCTGAGGATGATCTAAATTACTGGTACCCTAATCTCATTGAAATCATTGAGATTGCGAAAGACCTAGGTCTAAAGACCATCGTTAATTTCTGGGCCTTTGGTGGAGTCTTCGGAGGTGAACCTCCTTCTTCATTTCTTCATCAGAATCATCTTCTTCGTCAAATCACAGCAGCATCAAAGGAATCTGTTCCCGCAGCATGCTTCAATAGATCAGATTTCAAGGAGTATCTCTTTGGAAATATGACTCAACTAATAGGCGATGCATCTCCTGATGGCGTCTTCTTAGATGAGCCACATTATTTTCCTTTGTTCGACGAAAGTGAGTTCACATGTGTTTGTGATGAATGCCAATCAAAATATGAAGCCAAATATGCTATGAAGATGCCAATGGAATATACGGAAACAATCAAGAAATTCCGTGAAGATTCGATGCATGAGTTCCTTGTGGAATGCTGCAGAACCGTAAAGTCCGTGAGGCCTGAAACAGAAATCACAGTGTGTATCATACCTCTTGACCTCGTCGGCTTTGGAACCCCCGATTGGGAACAGATTGCATCAATTTCAGAAGTAGATGTATTCTCAACAGATCCTTACTATCATGTCTTTGGGAGAGATAGGAAATGGGCTCTAGATGCAGCCACTAGAACGATTGAAGTCGCAAAGAAATACAAAAAGAAGAGCCAACTTTGGATCCAAATGTTCAAAGTATCAAAAGGAGAGGAGCAGGAGATTGCATCACTAGTGTCCGAGTATGCTTCTTTTGGTGTTGACTCTCTCTTTGGTTGGTCATATCTAGCAAATCAAGGAACAACAATATCCTGCGATTCACCCGAGTTACTATGGCATCTAGTTTGTGAGGAATACCGAAAGATAAAGTGAGGAGCATAGCTCCTCTCAACTCATAGCTTTAGCTTTTTGAAGATAAACGGCCATACGAATATACCTACTAGGGTAACTAAACCGTATCTTGCGGCTCTAAGCAGGACATCTTCGGTTGGGATTATCGCCTTAAGCCCCACTAGAAGGACCATCACAAGAATCAATCCTATTAGGACTCTAACGACCAGTTTCCATTTCTTCCCTCCTTCTGGTTCGACTGAGAAATCTACGAATCTTCTTTCAAGAGCAAGACCAATTGCTAGTCCGATCATAACTCCTCCAATAGCACCGAAGTCATCTCCCGGTGGTAGAGCGACGACATAGCTAAGTAGGATGAGTAGGACAAGGCCCAAAAGTGCCAATACACCGTAGAGGTAATCCTGTTTGACAGAGGATAGCTTATCGGTAATTGGTCGTTCAAGGATAAGGAAGACTATGACCGTCACGACTCCTATTCCCCAACCGAGAAGCACATCTCCAAGATAATGAACTCCTAGGTAAACTCGAGAGATTCCAATAAGGATTGTTAGAACTATGGATATGGTTAGCATCCACCAAGTCTTCACTTTGGCCCCAAACCACCCAAAGAGTGTGGCAGAGTTCTGTGCGTGTCCACTTGGAGTACTATAATTGGTTGCTTCAATATCCTCATACCAATACGATGGATCTGGCCTTGGATTTGCAATAGCTAGCTTCAGTACGTAATTCAGTACCAATGAGGTTATCAAAACGAGTCCTACGATGACTGACTCTCTCTTTTTGAAAGCCCAGAATCCCATGAGTATCAACGCAATATAGAAAGTATCTGAACCAAGTTCAGTAATCAAACTAAATAGAGCTCCAGCCCATGGCATTAGTTCCCTTAGAACCAAGGTGTAATTTGGATCGAAAAACATTGCTAACATCTCTCTGAAACACGCAAATGTAGTGTATTGTAATGTATTGCTTGATGAAAAATGTATTCCCAGATTGTATGTCTATTAGCAAATCCTTTTACATGACTGGTTTTTTGGGGGCAGAGAGGGTCACACCATGGTGCTAGAGGATCTTGAACCAAAACTTGTATGGAACATATTTGAAAATGTATTCACAAAGACTCCTCGCTGCTCGAAGAAGGAAGAGAAAATTCGTGGCGTGTTGAAGGACTTTCTGACCAGAGAGGCCAAAGATAGATCGATTAGTCTTGTGATCAAAGAGGATGATGTGGGGAACATACTCGTGAAGAAACAGGCCACACCTGGCATGGAATCAAAACCAAGTATCCTGTTGCAAGGACATCTTGACATGGTCTGTGAAACGGATCGTACAGACGGTTTCAGCTTCGAAACAGATTCTATTCCTGTCCGAATTCAGGAGAACGGCGAATGGGTAGACGCTGATAGGACAACACTTGGCGCAGATAATGGAATTGGCATGTCATTGGCTCTAGCCCTATTATTAGACCCCGATATAGTTCATGGACCAATAGAAGTCCTAGCAACTGTTGATGAGGAAACCGGTTTGACAGGTGCTTTTGCACTTGAACCAGCAAAGATTGGTATTGAAAGCAAATTACTGATCAACATTGACTCTGAGGATTTGGGTGTAATTACAATCGGATCTGCTGGAGGCGGCGATACGATTTTCTCTAAGAATCTTGAGAGAGTATCTTCACCATCTGGATATCAGTTCTATACCCTCTCAATTGGCGGATTCTTTGGAGGACATTCAGGTGTCGATATACATCTTCCACGAGGGAATGCCAACAAGACAGCTGCAAGATTACTCTCCCGGTTAGCTGATGAAATGCCGGTCTTAATTTCGGAATGGAATGGTGGCGGGAAGAGAAATGCAATTCCTAGATCCTCTGTTGTTACTTTTGGAATTAAAGTTGACAAGATAGATAGAGCACACGAAATTCTAAGCATTGAGAAAGCAACTATCGAATCCTACTACAAAAGCGAAGATCCACTAGAACCAGATCTCCTAATCGAATGGAGCAAGACTGATGTGAATCTATCATTCTCGGAAGCTGAATCGCAGAGGATTATTCGGACATTCCATGTACTTCCACATGGTGCATTAAAGTTCTCCCCGGATGTGGAGGGCCTTGTTGAAACCTCCAACAATGTTGCTGTAATTACAACCTCGGAGTCTGGTATTAGATTACAGATGTCCACGAGGAGCAATTTGGATTCGGAGCTATCAAGCAAGAGAAGAGAAATCAAGTACATCGGAGAGGCCTTTGGATGGGACGTAGAACAGGATACAGCATATCCTGGATGGGCGCCTGATCCGAATAATCAATTCCTCCGATTCTTCAGAGAGAGATATCAAATCGCTTTAGGCTCTGAAATTAAGGTAGAAGCGATTCATGCAGGACTTGAATGCGGAATCCTTGGTGCAGGAATTCCTGGTCTGAAGATGGTATCCATCGGTCCCACACAAAAGAATGCGCATTCACCTGATGAGAAAGTTCGGATAGCTGATATTGGGATTCTCTACGGCCTTCTCAAAGACGTCCTTCGAAACCTACCTAACATCTAGAATCTATTGAAGGTCATCAAGACCAAGTTTTTCAAGAATTTCCTTTGGTGGCCTTCCTGTTTCTCTATCCCAACCTCTAAATTGATACCACGTTTCTAGCTGTTCCTCTAAGTTCGGGACATGTCCTTCAGTTCCGCCTTCAAGAGGACGTTGAATCAATTCAGGTAGCTTCTCATTCTTTGTATTATATCCCAATTTCAGATTCATCATTCGCATTAGGGTGAATATCCTCTCACCTGTTTTCTTTAATTCCTCGATTGAGTAATCCCATCCGGTCACCAAGTGAAGAAGCTTTATCATTTCTCCACCTTTTATCGGAACAAAGTTACAGATGCCCACAGAGTTCGTGAGGCTTCTGAAGTTCTGATGCTTGGCAACTATCTCAGCTTCATCGGCACCGCGATCTTGACTTTCAATCCCCATGTCCTCATTCGTCTGTCCCATCTGGACATTGTACATATCTGCAGCCATATGGCATGCTCCCCGTGGTGAGGTAGCATAACCGACTGCAAGCCCTGAGAATCCACGTGGATCATGCTGTGGAAATTCCATACCATGAGTTTGAACAGCAAGACTCTCCACTCCGAATTTTTTCCCAACAGCAACAGTTCCTTCTGCCAATATGTTC
>JAEORN010000107.1 GCA_016840825.1 Candidatus Thorarchaeota archaeon
TCGCAGCTGGGCCTATTCCTTCAATAAATAGGAGGCTTTCATAATCTGAAGGTTGTGTTTCGTACGCTTTTCGAACAGCATTCCAATCCATTCTTCTTGGAACGACTTTGTATGCGGGTAAAGTTGTGACTTTGTCTTTTCCTTCTAACCACGGAATGAGAGTGCTCTCTCCATATGATTTGATATCTTCTAGCATTCGGCGGACTCTGACTGGATCTTCCTTTACGATGTCCAATGAGGTCCTTCGGCATTCATCAGATGTCTTGGCGGTCATATCTAATGCTGCTTGTTTGATCTCTCCTGAGATCATTCCAGAATGTGGTTCGTTGATGTAACTATCTACTGCTTCTGATGTCCAGTGATATCTTCTAGCATCATTGGTTCTACTATCCATCCCTTGTTGCACAACAGTCCAATTCTCATCAGCATCCACGAAGAACACGTGCTGGTACAGACTATACCCATCCTGAATCGCAGCGTTGTCCACCTTTGCTACATTCCTGCTTATTTCCGCGAGACCCGCACCATCCAATCCGAAATCTTCCAGCGCCCTGAGCTGTTCAGGCGTCTTCATCGAGGCGAGTCCCTTCCCTCCTGCTGCAACAAGACTGTGCTGCTCCCAATTCAGAACGGATTTCAACACTCCGCAGGTTACCGTTGTGCTTCCGCTTGAATCCCAATCGTACCCTAAGACATTAGAAAGTGCTTGAAAATAAACTGGGTCCGAAAGTCTGCTAAGAAGTTCTTTCGTTCCAAACTCATCTACAATGAACTCGCAAAGAGCACTGGCCATTGGCATCATACGCTTGACTAGCCAATGCGGTGCCTTTCCTGGATGGAGTTTGAGATCTGCAACGCCACCTCTCTTCATTGTATATGACCTACCTCTATTTACTTACAAGTAATAATAAGCATAACAGCTATCCGAAACTATTCTATCTTAGAGACTCGCGGATGGACTCAAGGGTGCTACGTGCATATTCACCTAGGATATCAAGACTCTTCTTTATCTTCTCGCAACCATAGTCATCGCAGTGGGCACAAGTCTGAACTCCTTGACTATTGGCGCAGTCTCGAACCGCACAGCTGGCACAGTGTTTGAAATGAGTGCCATCTACCGTCTTACATCCATCACAGAATACCTCCGCAGGAGTAACCTTGTAATCAGGTGATGACCATGACTCTGCGGTCTGTTTCCTTAGTTCGTAATTGTCACTCTGTTTGGCGATATATGCTCCACACTTAGAGCAGTCCAGTCCGCAGTATGCAAGCATATCTTTCTTCATGTCATACGAACTAAAGCAACTCTTTGATAAAAATGGTTCTCACTCGTACCGAGTAATCGTGATTATACTTTCTTACTTCCTTCTCTTAGTACTAGCTTGGTCATGGTTTCCTTGTTCTCTTTAATGAAATCTGATGCTTTCTTTGGATCTCGTTTACTGAACTCACGAATAACCCAACCAGCGGCTTTTCCAACAAAGAACTCCTCATCAGCGATATGAGGTCTCACAGCTCCCAAGATATCTTCGGCATATTCTGTTTTGTAATTCTGTTTTAGTGATAGAAAGAGATATGGTAAAATGCTCGCTCTTCTTCTCCAGAAATTGTCACTTCTGGACCATTCTACAAATACGTTTACCAAATCTTCCTTTCTAAGTAGTAATGAACCAAGGCAGTTCGAGCCAATAGGATCCATCAGAGCCCAAGTATCAATATCATTGATCCATGCATCGATGATTTGTAGAGCAACATCAACATCTCCATTTTGTGTGTACTTCTTCATTACATCTACCGCAGCTCTACGGCTCTCAAAAATTGGTTCGCTCCACAGTCCCTTCATCAATTCAGGCATCTCTTCTTGAGATAGGCCCTTTATGTGGTGTTTGACAATTTGACCGATTTGAGGAAGCTTGACACCTAAGAATCTCAGATGAGATGTCTTAAGATATCCTGAGATGATTCTAGCTTGGTCATCATCTCCAGCTTTCTTGAGGTCTGCCAAGATAACATCTTTCTTCATGCCAATCACTCCAAAATTACCTCTGAGGCCACTTTATCTTTCCCATTTTACTTTGTATTGTTGATAATGTTTTTATCCCAATAGATGAGAATGATATGTGATGTTTTTGCTGGACTGACCAGCGGAAATCTTTCATCACCAGATGTGGTAAGTATGACTGAAATTGCTGAGTGGAAGGATGCAATAGGATACAAGGAGTTTCTCGAAAATGCTCGAGAGAATGTTGAGCTAATGAAAGCTAGATTCACCGATCTTTCTCTTACAGAAGAAGAGGAAGGAAAAGTGAAGAGTATTCAGAACGAGATCAAGATACTTGTAATTGGAACTGACCGATGTAATGACTCTGCAGGCGTACTCCCAGTACTCGCACGAATGGTTTCTTTCTCTAAACATCTGGAGCTACGTGTCCTTGACAGTGATAAGCATGCTAAATTCCATCAGCATTTTCGTGTGAATGGAAAGCGAAAGACGCCTGTTGTGTTGTTTCTGAGTTCCGAACTCAATGAGCTCTGCAGATGGATAGAGCGTCCCAATGCAGTATACAAGGTCGTTAATGAGAAGAATATCACAATGGATGATCGACGTGGGACTCTAAGGAAACTCTATAGCGACCCTGAGATTCTAAGGCAGCTATTTGGTGAGCTAAAGCATCTATTAATCAGGGCAGACCTACTTCTAGGACGCATCTAATATGGAGAATCTCGCAAAGAGCAATTGGACGGATCCTGAGCGGGTTCAAGAGTTCGCTAAGACATATTCTAGCAGATATGGAGATGATTTTTGGACATCTCTAAATGATATGTTGCCTGAATTATCACGTCCCATCGTGGCTGATTTTGGTTGTGGCCCCGGACTTTGGCTTGCTGATGCGATAGGACGTTTTCAGGCGTCTAAAGCATATGGATTTGATGCGAGTAAAGCGATGCTAGATTACGCTGGAGAGGTCTTGCAGAAAATAGCCACAGGAATACCTCATGAACTGCATGAAGTGAATTTTGATACTGACCCTATCCCTCTGTCAGAACATGTGCTTGACCTTGCTTTTGGCGGTTATATGCTTCACGAGGTAGCTGATCCGGATTCGTTTTTGCATTCACTCTCAATGCATATTCGAAGGGATGGCGTGTGTATCATCTTCGATTTTATATCTGGTAACCAGCAAGAATTCATTCATCAGATGGTAGCTAGAGGTATGCCAGAGGAAAGAGCTCGAATGAGATATCCACACATGTGCAAGCATTCTGTTGATGATATTGAAAAGAAAATGAAAGACTCGGGATTCATGAATGTCCGGGCTAAGAAGATAAAAGAAACACGAGCGATTATTGTGGGTATTAAAGCATAGAATATGTGATATACTGGTGAGTGAGATGGTCACGCGGCTCCAAATACTAAGGTATCCTTTTTCAATGGAAGCCAGACAAGCATCTCAAAGAGTGGCAAGAGATATCGCAGCTCTTATTGATAAAGTCGAAGAACCTGGTGGGAATTATGTCATTCGAGAAGCGACTAGTCGTGTATTTGCCGCTTTGAACCAAGAGGAAATTACTACTGTAAACACGAATGATGATCGCGATTTTCTAATCTACTCTACTGCTCGATTAATTGTTGAGAAGCTAGGTGACAATCGACTCAAGCAGTATCAAGCTGAGGCTGAGTCTAAGAGCGTCAACAAGCACCTTGGAAAGGAGACAGATGAATTCGTTCTCGAGCTCAGTAGAAGCAGCTTCAATTGGCCCGTAGACCCTATGGGTGGACGTTTCACAAGGTCAGAACTTCCTCATCATCTTCGTAGCTTTGACTTCTTCATGCCCTTTGTCACATTCTTGGAGATTGCACCCAGATTTCATGCGGATGAGTGGAAATTGGTCAATCGCATAGTAGAAGAAGGCAAGGTCCCTGTAAGAAAATCAGAACTCCACCGCTTGATCTCCGAGAAATTCAAAGTAATCATTCTAAATAGCAGCTTGAATGTTCCAACACTTCCAAGAAATCTTAGCTTAGCAGTCCAACAGATTGAGTCTGAACTCAAAGTAAAATTGAAGCGGACAGAGCCTATCAAATTCACTGAACAGACTGTTACAGCATTCCCACCTTGCATCTCTCAAATGCATGGCGCTGCTCTTGAAGGCAGGAATCTCTCCCATGAGGCTCGCTTTACTCTTGCAGCCTTTCTTCTCAAGATTGGGATGTCTGAATCTGAGGTTCTGGGGATATTCACCGCTGCCCCAGATTTCGTACGAGGACTGGCTGAATATCAAGTTAAACACATAGCTTCAAAGTCCGGTGGCGAAGGATACACGCCACCTTCATGCAGAAAGCTTCAAGGAAATAGCCTCTGTCCAGTCTATCTCGGAACTGCAAATGATCCATTATGCGAGTATGTCGTACACCCTCTAGGCTTCTATCAAACACGAGCTTGGGAGATGTCCAAAGGAATCAAGAATCATTCATGGTATGCCCAAAAAAGGAAGAAAGTCCAGAACTTCTAGCTATCCTGAATTCCTGGAATAGTGGTAAAGGTACTCCTGTGCGTATCCAGCATAGCGTCCAAAATAATCTCTAGCCGCTTGGGATTTCTTCTTGTATGAGTTGCCTGCTGATGTGAAGAGTCCATATCGCTGTTGAATGATTCTTTCAATCCATACATCAATTGGGAATGCCTCAAGATGTCCCAAGGAGAACAGACTTACACAATCCGCTACTTTATCGCCAACTCCGTGCAATGACTTTAGTTGCTTATGTGCTTCTTCGTAGGATACTTGTTTCAAGCTTTCTAAGTCAACCAAGCCTTGAACTATCCTATCTGTAGATTCTTTGATGAACTCAGCTCTCCACGCGAGGCCAAGTGTTTTCAGGAAAGGTACATCTATCTCACACATCTGCTCTGGAGTCGGCATTCCGAAGTATGTCCTTCCCCTCATCTCATATCTTGGTCCACAGCTCTCTCTAATTCTTTGGACCATCGTTTTAATCGCTGCGATGTTCTTCCACGTAGCACAGAGAAATGAGATAAGACATGGATAGATAGGGTCTCTAATGATTCTCAACCCCGGTGCGAAGGATATACTCTTCTTCACAAATGAGTCCTTGCTAATCGCATTCTGAATCTGTTCTAACGGATCGTCTAATCTTAGAAGCTCATTTATTGGTGCATCCCCTGTTGAAGATTGCCAGCGAAGGATATTCCCCTCTTGCTCGACATATATCACCTGACCTACATCTGCATTGACATATCCATTCCCCTCTGGAATCCAACAAAAGGTTTGACCACATTCCAGAGTATCCTTTAAGCTGAATCGAGGTGCTTCTAACTCATTCATCGTTCTGGTATCCAGCAATCAAGCTAACATGAGTATTGTGCTAGAGCATGTTCACAATTCTTCCTAGGGCGTCCATGTACTTCTGTGTCGTTTCAGTTCTGTCTAATCTCTTTAGGGCTTCAAGTGCATCACTGTAATGCGCTCCTATTCTCTCATTGATTCCACACTCTATTAGTGGATCAACCAGTTTTGTGAGTGTGTAGAGGTGAACTCCCAACGCCCTCTCAGTAAGACCCTTGATATCCAATGACCAATCCCTGAACTTCTTCAGATAATCGATATTGCTTCTCACTAACCTATCATCATACTGAACGGGATCATGCCCTGGGATAAGAGCTATCCATTCCCTCTCAAGATATCCATTAAGACTAGCTATGTAGGTTTCAAAGTCCAAGCTGTTGACATAGGGGATATCTGACTCAACATTATCGCCCACGAACAATACCTTGTCCTTGTGGTCATAGCAAGCTGACGAATCTATGGTATGACCTGGTGAATGGAAGAATTCAATCTCGTCATCCGCGAAGGTAACGCTGGTCTCGAATACCAGATTGGGTGGAGTGATTATCACCTCCCCATCCATACGGTCTTTGTTTCTCTCTAGATCCGTTTCTCCTTCCGCAAGTACTCTCTCTCTTCCTGTTCTGTGGGCAAGGATATAGGCGTCGTCATAGTAGCAATTGCCCCAGATATGATCCCAATCTGCGTGGGAGTTGAAGACGACAATTGGCTTTCCTTCAGCACCCTCCTCCTTCAATATCTTCTCGACTCTATTCATGGATCCAGGTCCAATGAATGTATCACACACATAGACACGATCATCACCCAAGATGAGGTGTGTCGTGGTTCTGAATGGCTCCTCATAGATGATAGTGATATTCCTTTGACCTATCTTCTCTGTTTTCATTCCTAGTCGCGTTCGACTTCTGCATTACCCTCTTGAAGTTCTCGATTCACGCCTTTTCCCCTTCGGAATCTTGAACGCAGAAAATAGTGAAAAGGTATCGATAGTATGCTCTGGTAATCCGGGTCTTCATCCCAAGTTGGTGAACTCCGAGCTCTATGTCTGTACACTACGCTGCTTACTGCAATCATTCCAACTAGGATCACGAGGAGTCCAATTGGAGAAAGATCTTGTCTAATAATGACCGTGATAGTGATCGAATCTGATGCGACATTCGATAGGTCGTCTGAACATTGAAGCGTGAGGATGAATACTCCATCCCTTGTCGGTCGCCAACTATAGGGGGTCTCATAGTTGTGGATTCTCTTGATATCGTTGCCAACCAATAGACTAAGAGAGCTTATATTATTGCTCGATTCTATTTCAAAGTTGATCTCTACCATACCATAGTCTACCATGTCTCCATCTTGGGGTGCGAGAAATCTGATTGCGAGTGATCCCGTGTCGTTTCCTGATTCCTGTTGGACTTGAAATATACCAGATGGATGTACTGGTTCCCTATCTGAGGAATCAGCGATAGCTAGCGATGGATTTAGAGCTAGAACAAAGAACATCATTCCAAGTATCATCCATCGAGTTCTATTCATTTTAAGAGTCATTCTCAGAAATATTACATTAGATTTTGGTTTCGCGCTTTCTCATTACCCACGTCAACTTCTATCCCTTCAGAAAGAGTAAAAGCATCAAGCCTGCATTATTCACCTGCGGTGATGATGAACCACCATTTGTGAGTATGAACGCATGATCGTCCCAAGGGGTATCTGAGCCGCCCTTTCTTTCACTGTCAATCTCATGCCTGAAACCAGAAGCCCAAAATGGACTGGCGTACAATCATTCTCTTCTATAGACACGCATCTTCAGGAAGGAGTAGCTCATCAACAGCATCAGGACAGTCAGCAAGGCTACTGGAGATACCACTGTGATCCAATGCTCCTGTGGGTCCCAATCGATGCCATCGGGTATGCCATCTTGATCCGTATCATCCGAGTTTGGAAGCATGCAATACTCCACTTCGTACGCATCTGACCAGCCATCCCCATCGGTATCAGCTGTGAATGGTGAAAGATTGTTCAGCACCTCGAACAGATCACTTAGGGAATCACCATCACTATCGGGTGATAGAAGATTCAATCCCATCTCGTATTCGAATCCGTCTTCTAGACCATCGAGATCTGTATCAACGCTAATCGGATTGCTGTGAAGTATGTAGACTTCAGTGTAGTCATCGATACCGTCTCCATCAGAATCAACTAATGTTGGATTCGTGCCCAGAGATGCCTCGATGCCATCTTCGATTTGGTCCCCATCCGTATCATTGGAGGTTAGGCTAGAGCCCCATGTAAACTCATCATAATCTGATGCTCCATCTTCATCAGAATCGCTTGAGGTTGGATCCGACCCGATACTAACCTCGAAATCATCGTCCAATCCATCAAGGTCAGAATCCCTCAGGTATGGCGAGGTACCCATGGCAACCTCATCAAAGTCCTTGATAGTATCACCGTCCATATCCTCATGGAGGGTAACGGTCAAGGAGAAGTTCGTTGGAGTTCCACCTATGTTCGTCACATTGAAGTGATATGCTCCAAGATCTTGAA
>JAEORN010000108.1 GCA_016840825.1 Candidatus Thorarchaeota archaeon
CTCTTGAAGGACTTACAGGACTTTTGGGTGGACTCTTAGGAGGTGCTGCAGGAGGCCTTGGAGATATAGGAGGGATTGGCGGCCTGGGATCTCTCCTTGGAGCTGGAGGAGATTCTAAGGGATATGGTAGATGGGTAGGTGTCCTTTCGTATGAGGACGAGCTCTTTGTCACCCTTGTTGTCGAATCATACAACTTCACATTGAATAGCACACTGCCACTGACAGCATACAAGATCACACCTTTCATCCTCAATATTGGTCCAAAACCAATCGATAATGTCAGCCTATATCTTTCATATTCACTCGATCTTTTTGGCGATGGTGAGGATGATTATGGTAAGTATTCCTTGACAAACCACCAACTATTCGCATATGGTATTTCTGAGGACTATCGAGATTTCTATATTGGAATCAACTCAAGCCGAGGAATGGATGCATTTGAGGTAGGGAATTCCTCAGATGTATCGTCGCACATAACGAACGATAACCTGACAGGTTCTACTAATTTTGTAGGAGAGGTAGGACTCGGAATGAAATGGGATTTCGGGAGAATATATCCAGGAAATCCCGTGAATGTTAGTATAGCAATGGGATTTGGCGAGAATAGAACTGTTCTTGATGCATCAATTGAAGCAATGTGGATCTCAAAACCCCCCTCTAGTTACTCAAGCCAAGGCGACTTTCTGATAGTGGAAGCTGATATTCCACGTACAGCTAAAGCCGGGGAAACCTACGAATCCCACGCTATTATAATGAACATTGGAGTGAATACTTCTGATGCACTATCAGCTTTAGCCATTATCAAGGACAATAATGGATCTGGAACTGCATTCATTCAGTACTTTACATTCAATGAAATCGAGCCATTTCATATAGAGGTGCTTGATACCAAATGGAAACCTGAAGAGAATGGTATGCATAATGTGATCTGGATATCGACTATTGGACTAGATTCGTTGAACAGTATTATCTCAGATATCACCACCCTTGCTGGAGGACTACCATCATTAGCAATTAGTATTCTTGATGATTTCATTCAACGGGACGTGTTCGTTGAGAATCCTCTTGCATCCGTTTCACTATTTCCAAAGTTACTTCCGTTTGGTCCGTTCGATGTAAGATTCCCAATCGATTTTGGAATGTATACAATATCTTTGGCTTCAACATTAGATTTGGGAAACCTAACTATCACGAACGTTGGCAACGCCTCGGATTGGGGCAATGCAACATTGAATCCATCGGATAATGTTGTGGGCTTCTATAACTTCTCGATCTTCGTACTGGTACCTCCCATTACGGTAGATGGTTATCATTGGTGTGACTATGTGATCGATACAGACTTCGGATGGTCCGGAAATGTCACGCTAGAACGAGTTGTAGAATATCCACGATCAATGATATTGATGGATACATCACATGGTGGTGGATTTGGTGCTCTTATGGGGGATGGATTCGATCTCGGTGACTCAGGCGGATTTGATACTGGAGGATTTGGCGGTGGAGGTGGCTTACCATTTCCAGGATTCCTGCTCGCACAAGACTTGGGAGATTTGGGATCTGGAGATCTAGGAGGTATCACTGATTTAGGTTCGATAATGGACCTGTTCGACTCTATTAGACTAACGACCTTCTCAGGTCTTTCCATCATGGAAACCACTATGGCGGAGAGAGGAATCGAGATACTGGAATTACCGGGCTCAGGACTAAGCGACGCCTTCTCTGCACTTGCTGCAGCTGTGATGCTGGTTGGTCCAACTGAAGAATTCAACAGCACTCATATTGAAACATATAGAGACTTTTCAGCAAGTGGTGGAAAAGTCATAGTCTTTGGAGACTCGGATAAGAGAGGAAATCTTACGGCGCTTAATCCATTGTTACAGGCTTACGGCTATTATATGATGGGTGAACATGACGAAGAGAATACAACTGAGATCATCCAAGGCTCGATATTGGGGACTGGAATGGATTCGATGTACTTGGGTGGAGGCACCTACATCTATAACAACCAATCGGGAGCCTCAGTGACATTGAATGGGAAACCAGTTGTTCTGGTTGACGATACCGCCCCAGAATTGGTTCTCTTTGGTTCCTCACGAATCTTCATGAATGATAATTTAGTAAAATGTAACAACTCGATCTTGCTAGATAATCTAATTGAGTACTTGCTACAAAATACTCTCACCTGTTCTACAAGTCTTGCTGAAAACACCACTAGATACGAAGTTGGTAAGAGTATCTATCTTAATCTCTATGTAGAGGACTATAACGGAAATCCGGTCAATGACCTCTTTATTGCCATTGCTTTCGAGTTGCCCAATGGTTCTCAGGCCTTCTTCATAGCAGGATATGTCGAAAACGGACTCTACTCTTCACAGTTCCTACCAAGCTACTGGAGAGATGATGGTGTAGTCCACGGAATATTCATTCTGCTCAGAGAGGAATATGCTGGAACATATGCAAGCATCTCATTTGAACTCTATAGACTGCCACCAACAAACACCACAAATGGATCGGAACCATTCCTCACAATGGTTCAGGTAGCCTTTGTTACATCAATTGGAATCTTTGGCTTTATGTTCGCGATACTCTACTTGAATCGCTATCGAAGAAGGAAAAGAATGCGAATTCCAGAGATAGACATAGAACTTGCAAATGACATCGATAGTACTCTGAACATGTTCAAAGCGACGATATCTCAGATTGATGAGCTCATAGGAAGAGAGGATATCGACCGCATACAGAAAATTGAGACCCTGAGAGGCCTCGTTAACACCCTTGAGCTGGCAGAGGAGAAGTTCAGGGAAATTAGTAATCGAATAGGAGGCATCTAAGGTGAGCGAGCACCCTGAACGAGAGATTGATATTATCGACCTAAAGGTCGCCTTCGGTAACTTCTATGCCCTGAAAGGGGTGTCCTTCTTTGCGAATAAGAGAGAGTTCTTAGGAATCATTGGGGCAAGCGGTGCTGGTAAGACGACAGTCCTTCGAGTTCTTACAGGACAAATCGGCCCAACTGAAGGGAGAGCATACGTTGGAGGATTCGATGTGACCAAAAAGAGAGACCTCATTTCACTTCTTGTTGGTTATGTCCCTCAGCTTGAGCACCTATCTCTCTACTTCGACTTCAGTGCCTTAGAGAACGCCAATTTCTTTGGTAGATGCTTCGGATTGAAAGAGAATGTGATCGAAGAGAGGGCTAGGAACATTCTCGAGATCCTAGGGTTTGATGAGGATCTCATGACAAAGACAGTGTCTAGACTTTCAGGTGGAGAACGGAAGAGAGTGTCCATATGTCTTGGGATGATCCACGACCCACCCGTCCTGCTCCTCGACGAGCCAACGACAGGACTTGACGCACACCTGCGACATGAGACTTTGAACTATCTTAAGGAACTCAACTATGAGCTCGGAACTACAATGGTGATTATCAGTCACGACCTAGAGATCGTTGACTATTGCACACGTGTTGCACTGCTAGAGGATGGACTAGTGAGTCAATTTGGGACTCCTCTAGAGTTGATCTCAACACTACCCGGAAAGGGAGAAGGTCTTAGTCTGCATCTCCCTAACCTGAGTAGATGGATGTTGAACAAGGTAGAACAACTTCCGGGAGTGAAATATTATGCGCGTTCAGGTAGGAATACCTTGAAGCTCTTCATCGAAAATCCGAAGGATAATGTACTTCCAATCATTTCTGAACTAAACAAGCAAGGAATACCGTTTGAGGAGCTCTCACTTGTTGAAGCAGACTTCTTCGACTATTTCCAAGTAAAGCCTTGGAAGAAAAATGCACTTACAGGAGAGGTTGAATGATGAAACCGTACCAGATCATTCTTGCAGTCTTATTTGTCTGTGTGTTCTTGAGTCTACAGGGAGGCACGACCACCTTAGTGGCGGACACACAAATCACCAGCCCGGAAGGACAGATGGAGCTTGCGGACATCGCACCATTTGAGACCGCGCTGGTATGGCAGAATACAACTGGAGGACAGGTCATTGCTGTCGTGGTCGCTGACTTTGACGCGGACTCCAATGATGAGGTCGCAGCAGTCATTGCAAATGGCACACTGTTCTTCTTTGAAGATAATGGGAACAAGATATCCCAAGTGGACCTTGCCACAACACCGAATGCGATGGTGAGTGTGGAGGCAGATGGGACAAGTGGAAGTGAGGTCCTGATAGGGACCGTTGATGGTATACTTGTCGTAGACCTAAGTACTACGATCCTTGTTGAAGTGAACCTACCCAGTGAGGTACGGACTGTGGTTGGAGCTGACTTGAATGGCGACTCTGTCGATGAGTTCATCGCGGGAGCTGAGAACAACAAGGTCTATGCGTACAACGCTCTAGGGGCGAACGTGTGGAATTACACCACCAACGCTGCGGTGCGTCATCTTGATTCATTTGATTCTGATACTGATACCTTTGAGGAGGTCCTTCTCGGTTCAGCACTCAGGAATATGACCTATCTTGACCACACTGGTACCAAGATATACTCGCGCCAGACGACCGCTGATATCAAATTGGTGAAGTTCGGCTATCTTGGTGGAACTGGTGCGGCTGATATCCTCTATGGAGACGGTGCAGGTAATTTCAAAGCTATTGACATCAATGGCACGACCATCCTTTCACTCAAACTCACTGATGCGATAACAGCCATTGAGGTCGCTGACCTCATGACTGGTGGTGGTAATGAGTTCATCCTGGGTACCTCGGGTGCGGAGGTTAGAGTATACAATCAGACTGCATCTCCCAAGTGGAACAAGACACGGGCGAATGCCATCTCGAATCTTCGTGTAGCGGATGTGGCAAATCTGACAACACCTCAGCTACTTACTGCTGAAGCAGGTGGCTCAATTACCATCTACAATTCAACAGGATATCGAGTATCTCAAACGACCATCACAGCTTACAATGGTATCCTAGAGATTGGCGACCTTGACAACTCTACCATAAACGAGTTCGTCGGTGCTGGTAACACAGGTATCGTCGCAGTCTATGGAAGGGACCTCGATAGAGATGGGCTTGCTGATGCGCGAGAGAATAATATCGAAGGCACGCTCTACTACGACGCGGACACTGATAATGACAAGCTAGACGATGGAGAGGAAGTTCTTACTTACGGCACCAATCCGTTACTTCCTGATACAGATGGAGATAAGCTCTCAGATTTCGCAGAGGTAGTCACCTACGGAACTGACCCCAATGAGGTCGATACGGATGGAGATGAGCTCACAGACTGGCAAGAGGTCTATCTTGGCACTGACCCCAACGCACAGTCCTCAGACGGTGATGCCCTTACAGACTATGAGGAGAATAATATCACCCTTACAGACCCCCTCGATACTGATACCAACAACAATGGTATCAATGATGCGCAGGATGATAATGATGGCGATGGTTTGACAAACCTGCAGGAAGTCCGCACCACACTAACTGACCCGAATGATGTTGATACTGATAATGACGGGACCTCTGACTATTATGATGATGAGGACTCAGATGGACTGGCTAACTGGAAAGAAATCCAAGTGGGCTCGGATGTTCATGACCCGGATACAGATGACGACCTGTTACTCGATGGGGCGGAGGTGAAAATCTGGAAGACCTCACCAACAGATCCAGATACTGATAACGACCAATTGACGGACTGGGAGGAGATCACCATCGTCCACTCCGACCCTCGAGTCGCGGATACTGATGAGGACGGACTCGACGACTTTGCGGAGTACTATGACTATGGTACGAACGCCTCTGACGCGGATACCGACCATGACAATTTAGATGATTACGATGAAATCATCACATATCAGACGAATGCGACGAACCCAGATACAGATGCTGATACTTTGCTTGATGGCGATGAAGTACACATCTATAAAACTGACCCTAATTCGAATGACACCGACTTGGATGGTGTGACAGATGACGACGAGATCCTAGTGTACTTCACTAATGCGACAAAATCGGATACTGATGGTGATACACTTTCTGATGGCCTCGAAATCAACACCTATGGAACAAATGCGACAAACAAGGACACTGATGGGGATCTTATCTTCGACCAGCATGAGATCAAGTACTGGAATGCCTCAGTAGCCAAGAACGCGCATTTCTTTGATGCGGTCTTGACTGACTACGAGTTCGATACTGATGGCGATAATCTCTCGAATGGTGATGAGATCTACTGGACCAAGACCTCACCTATCCTCGCTGATACAGATGGGGATTCAACGAATGATGACCTTGAGGACAGTGACC
>JAEORN010000109.1 GCA_016840825.1 Candidatus Thorarchaeota archaeon
CTGGTATGCCCGGTTCGAGAGATGGACCGTCAACAGCTGCAATGATGTCCTCTCTCTCAAGACCAATTTTACTTCCAAGTAGTTCTATTCTCGAGAACTGCTCGCTGGTCAATCTGGCCTTTGGCAACATTCTCTCAATCCTCAAAGATAGAGCTCTAGGTAGATATCGACTTATCGAAGAATAAATTGGACGGACATCAAGACCTATCCGCACGAGTGGCACACTCCCTAACCATTCTTTCAATCAAAGGCTGATAAGTACTCTGAAGTGAGTAATCCCGTACTACTTGAAGTCGTTTGGACTAATGCTTCCATAGCGTGTTGCAAACCCATAGGTTGGTTGCGCAGCTGAATATAGAACGACCACGAGAATTGCAAAGAGAATGACCATGCATATAATGCGGTATACAATCCTATCAAGAAAGGATGATTTGCTTGATGCACCAGTCATTGCGCCATCAAGGGGGTAGTCAACAGCGGCTCGAATCTCGTTTCTCTCAAGACCGATTGCCTGTCCAAGGTCCTCGATACGATTCAGATGTCGCTTTGAAGGCATAATAATCCCTCGTTGTTGTTCTATGCCTGAACGGACCTTCAATGGGAGTTTTGATTTGAATCTCCAATAGCCAAAAGCAATGTTGTCTAAGGCCCTCAATACCACTGTATCAAACATGTGAAACCATATTGGCTCCAATGGAAATAATCTTTACGAACTGCGAATTTTCAAGACTTCATTCTCTGCTCTATATGGTACAAACATATGCTGCGAAATGGCCAATTTGTGCTAACTGAAGTTGTTTGGGCTAATACTTCCATATTTGGTTCCCGGAGTATATACACTCCCTTGATTTGCTACCACAAAGTAAGAAACAACAAGAACTCCAAGCAGAATGACTATGCATAGGACACGACAAACTATCGAGGTGACAAGAGGCGAGCTGGTTCTAGGCATGTAACCTGTACCCTCAATAGGGGGACTCGTTGCAGCCCGTATCTCATTCCTTCCAAGACCTATCGATAGGCCAAGACTCTCAATCCTTTTCAGATGTGCCTTTGTGGGCGGAGTAATTCCAAGAAGATTTTCTATACCGGATCTAATCCCGAATGGTAAAGCAGATCTTATCCTCCAGTATCCAAAAGAAATGCTTGTCAGACTCCTCAATACCACATCGTCAATCATGCATACTGGTATTGCCCATTTCATGAATAACCTTTACGAATAACGAAATCCCATTCTTACAATCCATGCTCAACATGGTGCAAGCAATACGGATCTTGATGCAATGCTCTTGCCATGGTATATGAAACTGAAGAGCATCCTCCCTTGCAGAGGTCTCTAAAGGTACAACTTATGCAATGTCCTCCGATATCACTTTGTTTGACATGACGGGCATAAGAAAAGGAGGTATCATCATACCATATTTCATCTAAAGGTCTAGTTCTGATATTTCCTTCGACAAAGTCATCTCCAAGAGCAAGGCAGCCCAGGATATTCCCATTACTCTGTATCCCTATGGTGGTGATACCAGCCTGGCAGCCGTGCCACCCCTTCACTTGGAGGTCGGGAAGGACATTCGAGTAATACCCCATATCATGCGCTCCTGCAATAAGAATCTCTTTTGGATACCTCTTTTTGGTGGCTGCTATGAACAGGGCGACTGAGTAGTACTCATCCAGCGACAGAACATGTTCCCTTTCCAACCTGCCGAAGGGTGTAGCCATCTGAATTTGCCACGCGATGCCCTTTCCCATGAGAAACTCTCGAATCTTGACCAGTTGCGAGAGATTCAGCTTGTGCACAGTCGTTATTGCTGTGGTCGGAAATCCCAGCTCTGCGAAGTGGTCAAGAGATGCTGTCGCCCTCTCATAGGAACCCTTCACCCCACGAATCATATCATGAACTGAGGCCTCTCCTCCGTCAAGACTGACTGTCACGCATTCAGGCGAGAGTTCAAGGAGCTGCTGTGTAATCTTCTTGTCTGTTCCTAGCCATCCATTGGAGATAATTGAAAGCGCCATATCCAGATCATTGATTCTCTTGGCGATGGTGTACCACTGGGTATGTAGGAACGGCTCTCCACCCATGAGAGCAACTCCCAGACAACCAATGCCCTTCAGGTTCTCACACAGCCTGAGTGACTCTTCTAAGTTAAGTTCATCATCTCGTTTTCTACCTGCACTTGAACCGCAGTGAATACAGTTGAGATTGCAGGCAAGAGTTAGCTCCCAGACTGCGCAGTGTGGCCCTGGATATTTCCGTTGTTTCCTTCCCCTCTTCAATGCCCTCACTTCAAACTACATAGATCCATCCCGTGCGGTCTATTCGTCCAAGTACTTCGTAGGTATCTCTCTTGTGGTCGCGACTAGTTCCA
>JAEORN010000017.1 GCA_016840825.1 Candidatus Thorarchaeota archaeon
GAGAATCTTACTATTCCTACTGGAGAATCACGATACGAATTTTCGTTTGCACTTCCTTCTAATATTCCAGGTAGCTATATTGGTGGATACGGATCCATTAAATATACCCTACAAGCCAAAGCTGAGATTTCTTGGTCGCGTGATTTAAAATCCAAGAAAGATATCAAGGTTGGATTTCCATCAAACCAGATAATCGAAGTAGACTTGAAATCCCATTCAGAGTTTCTTGAAGAAGATGGTAGGTTACCACTACGATTTGAAAGTGAATCTAACCGATTCCAGCTTGGCCAGGATGTTATCTTCCGATTCATGGTTGATAATGAATCTAAAATCAGAGGTGTACGTACTGAGATAGTTGGCCTTGAACATGTGCAACCAAAGGGTCACAAGATGCATTCAAAGAGAACACTAGCTGAAGTGTATTATCCTGAAGATGAGATTCGCCGTGAATCGTGGATTGAGGCAAGAATACCCACATCTGAAAATTGGACTGTATCCTTTACTTCAAAGCATATAGACTACAAACATTTAGTCAAGGTAACATTGGACATGCCACGTCGACTTGACAAGAGTATTGAGATTCCAATAGTATTGAGTCGCTCTATTGAAAATCAACCTTCGGACTTTGATTTCTAGAAGCAGCACTTACTCCAATCACTCAGCATGCTGAATGTCTTCTGCGATATTTGACTGCAAACCTCTTCGGATGACTCCATATGTTGCAGCGAGTGAGAAGACCATTGCCAGGCATACGATTCCAATTATCAATGGAAATGGGATTGCAATCAATAACGGTAATCTATCCCATGAGACCACTGTCGAGAGACCAAGATACGTCAATGGTAACTGAAGGACAATATATGTCAGAATTATCCCTACTATTCCACCGACGATGGCTCCAAAGACAACGCCAATAGTGGTATCAATTAGAACAACGCTAACAATCGATGGAGGTTGTGTACCCAGAGCTCTTAGCAATGAGTAATGCCTTCTCATACTTCGAACTTTCATTGTTGCTACGAGTATCACTCCAGCAGTGAGATAGAGTATTGAAAAGATTACATTCAATGTATATGCTCCATAGATCGCTTGACCTGCTCTTGATTCGAGTACGGCATCAATTTCAGTAAAAGGCGAGTGTATTTCTGAAAAACTCCATGGTGCAATCTTCCCAACATCTTCTATAACCTTAGTATAATTGGCATCTGGTGCTATATCAATGTAGAATCTATCAACGTACGAGATATTCAAACTTTGGTAAACATTATCAATATCCATCATTACAAAAATTGCGTCTATATCCTCCCCTGGAAGGTATGTGTTTGCATGATATCCTTCATATCCATAATTACCACGATTGAATCCGTCTGGGCGATTTGCCATGACATCTTCAATGGTGCAGTTCATGTTATGCTTCCCATCAGGGCCATAAAATTCAACGCCTATGTTGTCTGCCATTTGTGCGTATGAATTACCAAATGCATCAGAAGTATATCCTACAACTGGCTTGAAGTTAGTTATGACACTATTTGAATTCTCAAGAGACCTTATGGATACTGAAGGTTCGTTATAGTATGTAAAGTAGGATTTCAGAAATACTGATTCTGCCCACTCTGTTGGTTGAATGCCAAAGATGGTTTGCGACCGGTTGAATGGATAGAGATACCCATTATAATACCACATAAAAGTCACTCGTGCTGTTGCTCTTACCATTCCAGAAGCTTGCACCACTCCATCGATTTGGAGTATATCATCTATCAAATCTAAGGTCACATTGTCAAAACCCGATTTGACATCAGCGATTACATCAGCACCACTATTGAACATAAAGAGCTCTTTCATGTGTGAACTTCCTGATGTTGCAGCTAGTGCTGAGAAGATTCCTGCTGTAAAAACTAATGACATGAAGACAACTGCAATCCCTTCTGACCGGTTAAACATGATTGCACTCTTTCCCATGATCTTCGAGCTTGCTACTAGAGATGGTCTCTTAATTCGAAGAAGAATCCATGCCTTGAGTCTCGCAGAAGGTCTAGCTAGTAGAAGTGTGAGTCCAATCAGGAAAATTGAGAGGAATATCAATATTGTAATTCCTAGAAATGCTGAACCAACTGCTAAATCTGCAAAGGATTCCAATCCATTCATTAGAGGAATCAAGATGACTCCTGAGATTCCTACAGCTACCACTTGGAATACCGGATTTGTCATCTTTTCACCCCGCTCTGATTGTTGCCTCTCAACAACACTATGTGCATCTGAGGCTGACATTAGATATGCACGTAATGATGGTGGGATTGTTACAAGGAGTCCGGCACAGAATGAAAAGAGAAAGACAAGTAAGATTGAGGATGGAAGTAGCACAATAGAGAAACTACCCATCTGTTCTATATTGAACACCATTAATTCTTGAACCCCACCTGCAAGAAATGCTGATAGGATTCCTGTAAGAAGTGCTCCAATACTCCCCACAATTCCTGTGAAAATTGACATACTTAGAATCCAAAATGTGGCTTGTCGTCC
>JAEORN010000110.1 GCA_016840825.1 Candidatus Thorarchaeota archaeon
AACACCGACTCCTGCAAGTCCGGTATTCCGCGAACGACCATAGCGTAACCGGAATCCCCCGATACGAGAGGGGTGTGAAAAGACAGGCCGACCACCTATGACATCAGCTAGGTAATCGCTCTTGGGAGCCAACTTATTATCCGACTCAGATGTTTGTGATGACTTAGCTTTAGAGATCTTATCTGAAATGCTATCAAGCCATTCCCATCCACCAATCTCAAGACGATGAACTATTTTTGCTAGTTTTGCAGCACGTCCAACAACACCATCATTTAGGACAAGGACAGATCCGCTTCTCACTCGATTCGTTTCAATCCGCTCTAAATCTCGATTCGCAGATACCTCAAAATCCTCAGTTGGTTCTCCAGTCAACATGATGGGAAGACGTTCTGATGCAAATCGGATTAGGTCGGGATAAACATTGTATTGAAGGTGTACATTTCTGGCATAGAGTTCGACTTCTTCTAAAGATCTCTCGACTTCATCTACAGTTGCTTTGAAAGAAGGCAGCTCTAATACTTGCCTAACATAATCAGCTACAAGAACGGTAACTGCGGCTTCAGTACCTCCGGCAGCTCGAATTGGACCAGCTAGATATAGTGCAAGATATCGATCAGATCCAGATCCTCTAATACGCACCTTGGAGATTCCTTCGAGAGGCGCAGCAGTAATGCTTTCAGTGAGAATAGCAAGAGCGACTCGAACAGCCTTATCTGCAGCCTTTTCAGGATCAGTGATCCCTCCAAGTTCTCCTATAGCAATCTCCCGAGCGACAATAAAGGCAACTTCCTCTCTGGCCTTGTCGACCTGTAGCTCACGGATTCGTTTTGCTACACCCTCAGGACCATCCAAGGTCGCTTCAACCCTAGCAGCTACATCATGTGCTGGGGGTATCTCTACTTTGACTGATGGGTCATATCCTTTGGCTTTCGCTTCCTCTGCCACCTTATAGATTCTCGCTACTTCATCACTAAGTGATTGGAAATAGATTCCATATGCGATACTATGTTTTGGTAATGTTGGAGCGTCATCGGACAAGTTTGGTCACTTCATCATTAATGTGTTTACGTCTTTTGTCTTTTGGCATAGTATCGTTCGATGTGACTCAAGGTACTTGTATTGAGCGCGAACAGAATAGGATGACTCATCGATTACGAGTAGTGAGCTTTAAAGGCATCGTGCAGAACACATCTATGACTGAATGGTCATGAACTTCATCTTGGATGGGAAGTATTGTGCTAACCCTTGAGGAAACTATTGAATTGATCCGGAAGCATTTGCCTGAATACGATAGAAAGGCCATTATGGAAATGGTCAATGAGAAGCGTCAGGAGCTTGGACCGGAGGTTGTAAATGAAGAATCAGCAGCAATGATTGTTGCCAGAGAATTGGGAATTGATTTGCAGCAAGTATCAACCCGCTCACGCCAAAAAATCGAAGATATTTCAGAAACAGATCGCAATGTGATTCTTTCTGCGAAGGTCGTTCATATTGGAACTGTCAGAACGTTTGCACGGAAGGATAGTGGCGAAGGTAAGGTAGCTAGTGTTACTGTAGCTGATGAAACAGGACAGATACGTGTTGCACTTTGGGATGATATGACACGAGCAGTATCTGAAGGCGCAGTATCCATTGGCGATATCATACAGATTAGGGGTGCCTACGTACGAAAAGGAATGAAAGATCAGCTCGAGTTGAATCTTGGCAGAACTGGAGGTATCAAGATATTCGAAGAGCATGAGATAGAGGATCTTGATATTAAAGTAGGAGAGCCGAAGTCTAATTCTATCAACGAACTTGCAGAGAACATGTTCGATCTGACTCTTACAGTGAAGGTGGAAAGGAAATTCAGACTCTCTACATTTACAAGGCAAAGTGATGGAACCGAAGGAAAAGTCCTAAGTATGGTGGTGGGAGATGATACAGGAACTACTCGACTTGTCTTCTGGGATGATCACGCTGAAACAGCAGATCAGATTAAGGAAGGAGAGGTAATTCGGGTTTCTGGAGTGATGACCAGACCAGGTAGAAATGAGGGCGAGTTAGAGGTCCATTTGAGTCGGAACTCACAGATTGAGAGGAATCTCAAAGTCAAGATAGATGTCGCCGAAGACACTAGTGCTACAAGTTCGGCAGAGCCGTTAGGGCGAAAACAGATCAAGGAAATGAAGGTCGGGATGCGAGACGTAGATCTTGAGGCGAAAGTCCTTCAAATCTTCCCACCAAACGAGTTCGAACGTGATGGAGAACCTGGGCAGGTTCAAAACATAGTCGTCGCTGATGAGTCTGAAAAATCAGTTCGCGTTGCTTTCTGGCATGAGGATGTTGAAAGAATCAAGAAACTCAAAGAAGGAGATGTCATTCGAGTCAAGCACGGTTATGTGAAGAAAGGATACAGAGATGACATCGAATTCGGGGTTGGAAGGAACGCTGAGATAGAGATCAATCCGAAAGGGAGTAAGCTCTCATCATTGGATATTCAAGCATCTGTAGCAGGGCCTGCATCTTCAAGTGAGCCAGTTGGTAGAGTCAAGATTGAGGATATGCAAATTGGAATGCGTGATGTGGATATTGAGGGGAAAGTGTATAGGATATTCCCGCCAAATCAATTTGAACGGGATGGAGAGCCAGGACAAGTCCAGAATATCATCATAGCTGACGAGTCTGGAAAGTCCATTAGAGCTGCGTTCTGGAATGAGGATGTAGACAAGATAAAGGACCTAACAGAAGGTGATGTGATTAAAGTCACTCATGGCTATATCAAGAAGGGGTATAGAGATGACATCGAATTTGGTGTTGGGCGGAACTCTGAGATAAAGGTCAATCCAAAGGGAAGTGACCTTTCCGATCTGAAGATAGAAGGCGAGAGATTCACTCCAGTAGTCCTAGGACAACGGACTCTCATAGCGGATATCGATGAGAACTCTGAGGGAGATACGCTTGAGGTGTGTGGAATAATCGTTGCAATTGGTCAGAATAGTCCTGTCTATCCAGCATGTCCTGAGTGCAGAAAGAAGGTTGAGTTTGGTGATGAAAGCTTCGTCTGCAAAGAGCATGGAAACGTAGAGCCTGAGTACCGGATGCTCTACAAGATTACAATAGACGATGGCTCTGGACCTATCAGGGCTACTCTCTTCGGAAAGGCAGGTGAAGAGCTTCTTGGTATGACAGCCGCTGAAGCACAGGCATTGATTGACAAATCCAAGAACGATAAGATGCCAATCGAGAGGAATTCGGATCGTATTCTAGGCAGCTATGTCGTAGTAAAGGGACGGGTCACAAAGTACAAGGACTCCCTCGACATAACAGCATCGGACCTTTCATTTGCAGATCCAGTGAAAGAGATCGCTCGAATGAAGGAAAGTGTCGAGAGCTACCTCGACTAAGAAGAGGCCTCAATGAGGGCTCTCATGCCCTCTAAGAAGGTCTCTACATCCTTCTTGTTATTGTAAAGATAGAAGCTTGCTCGTGCAGTTCCTCGAGTGGGATTGATGCCTAGTTGATAGTGGAAGGGACCCACACAATGCCAACCTGAGCGAACCATCACATTATATTGCTCATTCAGGAAGGTAGCTACATCATGAGCGGATTCAACAGTGTCCACGTTGAACGTTACTAGACCTGTCTTGATGTTGATGTCAGTCGTACCGATTATCTGGACATGATCCATGTCCATGAGCTCCTTTAGGGCAATAGACAACAGAGAGCGTTCGTGTCGCTCTATCTCATGCATACCAAGACTCTGAAGATATTCTGCTGCCGCACCAGCACCAATAGCACCGGCATAGTTCTGGAGACCTGCCTCGTATTTTTCAGGAGGTGGGAGATACTCGGGGATGATTTGTCCATCTATGTACTTCACATCACTGACCGTATCGCCACCATGCATGAACATATCCATGGCCTTCAAATGCTCCTCTTTCCCATAGAGCACACCCATACCAGTTGGTCCGCACATCTTATGGACGGATATAGCTGAGAAATCAACATCAAAGGCTTGAACGTCAAGGGGGTGGTGGGGAACGTATTGTGCATCATCCGACATGACAAGTGTCCCTTTATCGTGTGCTATCTCCACGATTTCCTTCAGAGGCGCGACTGTTCCAGTTACATTAGATGAGTGAACGACTGACACAAGACTGGTGTTTGAATCGATTGCATTCTTCCATACCTCAAGATCGAAAGTTCCATCCGGATTTGCTTCAACAATCTCGATGGGATGACCATCGCGTCTTGCACGTTCAACGAAGGGTAATGAGCCACTATGATGCTCAAGGGAGGTGGTAAGTATCTTAGACCCTTTGGGGAGTTTCGCACAACGTGCTACTATGTTCAGAGACTCGGTCGCATTACGTGTCCATATTATCTCCTCTAGTTCAGCTGCGTTGATGAACTTGGCAAACTTACCTCGAGCTGCCTTGTATGCATTGGAAGCCTCCTCTCCAAGCTTGTGGATGCTTCGGCCGCCACACGCTGGAAATTGCTCGTAGTACTCATTCATGGCTGCAATGACTTGTTTAGGCTTTAATGCCATACATGCGCTGTCTAGGTATACCAGTGGTTTGCCATTGATCATGCGTTTTAAAACTGGAAAGTCTTCTCTAATACGGTCCCAATCAGTCATCTTGGATCAATCCTTAACAAGTTGCCATCGATAGCCGCCCTTACCAAATTTCTTGGATATCAGTCCCTGTCCCACGAGCTGGTTAGCTGCTACGACAAAAGTATCGCCACCAGCACAATCTGTACATAGATCAGCATACTTAGGATTTCTTGCACGTTCAAGTATCTCTGAAGTCGTTAGATTGTCTTCTTCTTCAAGAATGGTAAGTACACATTGGGCGTTTCTTGATAGGTCGGACATTGTATGATTTGCCAAACATTACCAGTTAAGAAAGCTTCGAAAGCACAAGAATTGCCATGATAGAATCAGTGCTGGCAGTTAGCTTCACTTAACATAACGCTTAAATAAACACGTTCACGGGTCAGCTCGCTCTATTTCTTTTAGGGACTGTCTATTCCCTCTTGTGCGAAATAGGCAAACATAGGGTGAGTAACTATGGGAAGACGAAGACGACAGAAAGTACGAAGGCGCCCACAGAAAAGGATACCAGATGTATATCCATGTCCTAATTGTGGGAATACAGCAATTAAAATTGAATTATACAGAGATAATGGACTTGCGACCGTTAAGTGTGGGTCATGTATGATAGAAATGGCAATCGATTCAATTAACTCACTATCAGAACCTGTAGATGTCTACGGCGATTTTATTGACAAATTCTATAGGGCAAGAGAAGTAGAGGCTTAGAATCTGCATAGTACAGTAGTCATCATTCAGCAATGATTATAAGCAGAATCTATCCGAGGGAGCGAGATTCCAATGCAGCTTAGTCCTGATTTCCTACAATCTGTATTCTTTGTCGTGCTGAGTGCACTTGGGGTATTTGCCCTAATAATAATCCTAGCCTATACTGTATATGGAACAGATCCCACAGAAGAAGATTAGTCTTGGTTGTGGGAGGATGACAAGATGACCTCTCGACCGATTCTTCTAGTTGCTTTCGAGAACACAGCTAGTCATATTTCGAATCTTGAAGTAGTCAAGGAATGGATAGATGAACTGCTATCTGAGAGATTGTCCCTGAAAGAATGCATTTCGAAGCTTCAAGAAAGAAGTGCAGAACAAGATGTGACCTTCAGAACAGATATACGTATACTCATAAACGAAATCGAGCACATCTCACGGGAGAAGTCCTCTGGATGAATATGTTCGAGAAGCTTCACAAGGATATCACAGACTTTCTTCAGAAACAAGGCATCACTAGTCCAACGGATATTCAGAACAAGGCAATTCCGGTCCTACTTAGAGGAACAGAGAATGCGCTTCTCCTTTCACCAACAGGCAGTGGGAAGACAGAAGCCGCATTGCTGCCATTATTGGATCGACTGTATCTGTACAAATCCACACATGAACTCTATGGGAACTACATCCTCTATATCACCCCCTTAAAGGCCCTCAATCGGGATGTCTTCAAAAGAATCGAGTCCCTATGTGAACATCTTGGAATAACCGTGTCAGTTCGTCATGGAGATACGACACAGCACAAACGACGACAGCAGGCACTTAGACCACCAAACTTGTTGATTACGACACCGGAATCATTGCAGGCTATCCTTCCCGGAAAGAGAATGCGTGAACATTTGAAGACCGTATTCGCGGTTATTGTCGATGAGATTCACGAGCTTGCTGGAAGCAAAAGAGGTGTGCAGTTATCACTCGGTCTTGAACGACTTACTAGAATTGTGAATGATGATAGAATGCTGAGAGTTGGGCTTTCAGCAACTGTAGGAAATCCAAAGGAAGTAGCTAAGCTGCTTGTAGGCGTGAATCGTTCAATCAAGACAATTTGGGCGGGGTATGATTCAAGAAAGATGGATCTTCATGTAGAGATGCCATTTCCTTCCAGTGAACATATGAAGTCATCAAGAAAACTTGCCTATCCTCCTCACTCAACAGCACGTCTTGAAAGGATAATACAGCTCATCGAAACTCACCAATCAACGCTAGTGTTCACAAACACTCGCTCCTTCGCAGAGGTTCTGGGAGCCAAGATGCGGGCGATGGGAACTTCCTATGAGTTTGATGTACACCACGGGTCGCTTGCAAAGAGTGTCCGATTGGATGCGGAAGATAGACTAAAGCAGGGTATCTCTAAGGCAATCATTGCTACTTCAAGTCTTGAGCTTGGAATTGATATTGGTCAAGCTGACTTGGTTATTCAATACTCATCTCCGAGAGAAGTATCGAGAGCATTGCAGAGGATCGGACGAGCAGGACACAGTATAGGGAAGATACCAAAGGGAATAGTGATCTCTACTGTGAACTTGGATGATATAACAGAGTCTGGCGTTATTCTGCGAAGAGCAAGAGTGAACAAAGTTGAAGATGCTATGATTCCCTCGAAGTCATGGGATGTACTATCTCAGCAAATCAATGGAATACTTCTGGATCATGATGAAATACTCTATCAGGAACTCCTTGCTTTGATTCGTTCTGTATATCCTTTTAGAGATGTGACAGATACTGAGATTCAATCACTGCTTGCATTTATGATTGAACGAAGAATGGTTCAGAAGGAACAGAATCTTATCAAACGGTATAGTAAGACGCGTAAGAGCTACTATGACAACCTTAGTACCATACCAGATGTACGCCAGGTAAAAGCTGTGGATATGGCAACACGATCGAGTATCGGAGTTCTAGACGAGGACTTTGTGACTCAAAATGTGGCGTCAGGCTCGGTTTTTGTGATACGAGGTAGACCTTGGCAAGTTGTATCAGTAGATGAGGAGTCAGGAGAAGTTCTTTGCGCTCCTGCTACAGGAACTGAAGTTGATGCTCCAAGATGGATCGGAGAGATGATTCCAGTACCGTATGATGTCGCTGTTGAAGCTGCAGATGTCTGGAATAAGGTGATAGAATTAGAAGAGGAAGAGCTACGAGGAATTCTTGAAAATGATTATAGACTTTCACTAGCATCACAGGATCATTTGATTCGTGATGTGAGGAAAGGCCATTCGGAACTTGGATTTCTACCATCGGAGAACCGTCTTGTCATAGAGAGCTTTGATGGGGGAATTGTGATTCACGCACCCTTTGGCACGAAGGTGAATGAAACCCTTGGAGTAGTTATTGCGGCACTTCTAACGACCCGATTGGGAACGTCTGTAGGAGTTGAGAGAGACCCTTACCGAATTCTGTTTACTTCATCAGATAGAATTCTGCCAGATCAGATTGTCGATGCACTGAAAGAATATTCAATCGAGCAGGTATCAGAGATTCTAAGGCTCGCTTTGAAGCATACTCAAACTTTCGCTTCTAGATTCATCCATGTTGGTAAACGAATGGATATCATCAAACGAGACGCCAAGATACGAGAAGTCCCTGTCAAGGGACTGATTAACTCATTTGAGAACACTCCTGTGTATGAAGAAGCGATGCGTGAAGTGCTCTTTGAGAAGTTAGATGAATCCCGTACATTATCAATCTTTGAGGCAGTGTCCAAAGGCACGCTTGAGATACAAAAGGTATCAACAGGCGCACCATCTGCACTTGCACGACTTATAGTCGAAGAGAAGACTCGATTTGAGGTCATGGGAGAGATTACTGACGAGAATGAAGTACTCAGAATGATGGAAGAAAGACTGCTAGCTAAGCAGTTCAGACTGGTGTGTATGGCTAATGGAGATTGGAATTCAGTAAGAACTGTTTCGACTTTGGAGGATAGCGTAAGATGTCCGATATGTGGCTCCAAGATGATAGCAGCAATGTCCCCCACGATGAACGATTTCTGGAAGATCGTAAAGAAAAGAGTTATGGGCAAAGCACTTAGTAAAGAAGAAGAGAAGACCTACAAAGGTGGAAGTCTGACTGCTGATTTAGTAGCAAGATATGGAAAGCTTGCCCTTATTGTGCTTGCGGGAAGAGGTGTTGGTCCTACAACCGCATCTAGACTATTACGACCTGGGCAGATTGAGGATAGGCTATCCCTCTTGAAGAATATATCTAAGGCGGAGAGAGAATATGAGCGCACGAAGCCATTCTGGACATGAGAATCACGTTCCTCTTGTGGTATTCGCAGGTCGAAGTAATGTTGGTAAGAGCAGTACGATAAGGGCACTTACAGGTATGAAGGTAAGAATTGGAAAAAAGCCCGGTAGTACTAGGTGGGAACAGGAGATAGATATGGGCAGTATCAAGTTCGTTGATATCCCAGGATTTGGATACATGAGAGGACAAAGCAGAGAAGAGATCGATCAAACGAAGAACAGGATTGTAGAGAATCTGGAAAAATGGAGCGAGCGGCTTGTACTGGCAATTCTAATCATAGACGTCTCTCTTTTCAGAGAATTGTTCGAACGCTGGGATGCTCGGGGAGAGATACCAATAGATGTCGAATTCTATAGCTTTCTTTCGGAGATATCACCAGAGGTCATAGTTGCTGCAAATAAAATTGACAAATTGAAGAAGAAGGATGCGAGAATAGAGATTGACTACCTAGAACAGAAGCTCGTGGATGCAGTTCCAACTAGACCTCCTACTATAGTTGGTACCTCAGCCAGTAAGAAAAAAGGGATAGATGATTTGAGAGAGGAGATTGTAAGAGCATTACAGAAAGGGGGAATTGCACCCCCAGACTGGTAATACTATCTTATTTTCTTGAATAGATATACTGCAATACCAACAATTAGAATCACTGATGAGATGATAGCCATTGGAACGATCGCATCAGGACTATCAACAAATCCGTATGTCAACCAAGATAGCATATTCATGAATAGTCGTGAATTATCAGATTGATAGAACCATTGATCTGTTGAATCTGTAAGAGGTAATGTTCTGCCTGAGAACATGATTGCAGAACCAGCGATAACAACTCTGCTACCATCGTATTCGAAAGCTGACATCCATGCGGGAAATGTGCCATTGATTGATGAGTATGACAACGGGTGTTCTTCAAATTCTGCGAGTGTCATATTCGGATAGGTGATATTGGCAAAGCTATTAGGTCCCCTACGGAACTGAGCGAATGTGGTATCGTAGCTATTAGCTATGACTGATGATGCATCCGTAGGCTTGAGAGTTGCAGACATCGTTAAGAGATAACTTATGTCTTTGAAAATTGGATGAGATACATCCCAAGTGCTAGAGTCGAGTTGAATGACATAGGGATTTGCTGTTGAGTTCAATGAGTGATCATAATCAAACATTGAATCGCTCCACGTGTCCTCACCAGTATCGTTTAGACTGAATCTCACTCCTGTCATATTGAGATTGTCCAGAAACGAATTCATGGCGTCATTTTCTCCAAGGTCTCGGAATGTTTGGTCATTCCAATAGATGGTATTATTCTGGTCAATGATTGGATCACCTAGAAGAAGCAAGGAGCTTCCATTGGTCATCATCTCATCAATTGCTAAGATTTCATCAGAAGTGAATGGTGAAATACGATCAGGCTCTGCGATGATAAGAACATCTACGTCATTTAGGATTGTAGTATTCAATGGATCTTCATTCACTCTAACGATATAACGTGTTGATTGATTGACCATGTCGAGCATTAATTTGAAGCCGTTCTCATCATTTGCAGAGAATTGTTGGCTATGACTCGAGTCATACATCACAACTAAGGGATCTAGTTCCTCAGATTGTGCATTAACAGTACCTTGAACACTTGATAGGACTATCATCAGAGTCATTGTTAATACTAGTAGTTTTGAGTAGCTTCTGATGCGCATATTAGGCTCAACTCGATGTGATTGCTCAGACAGCGTGCCACAGCCTAGCCCGTGTTTTAAAGTTATCCTCAGATATAGAAAAGTACTACCATCTAGTCAGTTCTACGCCATTCAACATAGAACTTCCGCCTGTCAGAATCAGTGGATTCAATCGTTTTAAACTGCTCTCGTGACTCAGCTATTCTTTGAGCTAGTAGATGATAGCACATTGTCGATTCTCGAGAGATTACAACATCTTGATAGAAACTCCTGCAAGTACAATAGATGTCAGGAATGACCAAATATTCCCTCCTTTGCCCCTTCACGATCCAAGTGATTGCGTCACTTGGAGAGAAATGATATCGTCTGACTTTATTTTCCTCGACTGATCTAAGTGCTCTGACAAAACGTTTCCCGTATTTCTTGGTGAAATGCTGGATGTCTTCTTGAGTGAGGTTCTTCTTCTCCAGCATCTTGATCTCATGGGATGGTAATATCATCTTGTTCACTCACCATATGCATAGGGTCATGTTAAAATCATGTGTATTGCATTGAAATGGATAGCATGGAGTATATCTTTGAAGACCGAGCGCTCATTCTTCGTAATAATGAGCTTGTTACACTTGTCGTTACTGACATTCATATTGGATATGAAATTGACATACTAGAGAGAACAGGTGCTTCATTTCCCGAACAAAAGGAACCTATGCTCAAGCGTTTGAAAGCCTTGATTGATAGATATCGAGTGAGCCATCTATACCTTCTGGGAGATATCAAGCACTCCATTGGCGTTGATAAGGCATTCAACTGGCGAGAGATCCCTCAATTCATGGAAAAATTGACAAAATGGATTGAGGTGACCGTAATTCCAGGAAATCATGATGGAGATGTAATCGCATTACTTCCACGGACTGTAAGGATGGGTGACGTCCATGGAGAACGAATCGTCTTCGACTCACATTCGGTAGGTCTTATCCATGGACATGCTTGGCCTTCATCGGAAGTGCTAGAGTGTGATATGGTCATCATGGGACACAACCATCCAACTGTAAGAAGAGTAAAGGATGTTTCAGCACCGCAAATCGGAAGACCAGATAGGAAAAGGTCATCACTTGTCATCCCTGTAGCCCTAAAGATGAAGTTGGATAGAGATTGTGTGCGAAGAGCACAGGGGCAGCTTGAGATTGGTGATAGGTTAGCAACATTGATCGTGCTTCCTAGCTTCAATGATCTCCTGACGGGCGTATATGTTAACAGGCATGGTGCAAGACTCCATGGACCATTCTTTGAGAATAACTGCGCTGCCATGGACAGTGCAGAAGTATATAGTTCAGAGGGGGTATTCTTGGGGTCAATAGAACTCCTTCAAAAGCAGTTCATGAATTCAAGCTAGTAGCGAAATCATTAAATCACACTCACAGTGGTTTCACTCTGGTCATGGGTCGGTGGTCTAGCTTGGTATGATTCGTGGTTCGGATCCACGGGATCGCGCGTTCGAATCGCGTCCGGCCCACC
>JAEORN010000111.1 GCA_016840825.1 Candidatus Thorarchaeota archaeon
CACTATCTTCCTGAAGATCCTTTATCTTCTCTTCTTCTGCCGCATAGAGAACCTTCCTATCTGTTGGTAATCCTTGCACCGGGATCCCGTCTATCACAACGGTTTCCTTAACTCCAATACTTGATGCCCAATCTAGCAAAATTGAGCTGACATGATACATGCCTTCTTCTGCTACAGGAAGTTCAGTCATCACCACTAAGAGATTTTGTTTCTCACTTGCATATATGCGGAATGGATGTCTCAATCGACCATCGATAAAAACTGCTGCTGAAGGCATATATTTGGACCTGATATGTGCCACTTCTTCCATTTCAAATTGCTCAATTATTGCGCTTGCAGCTATTGTCCCAACCACACCTGCAGATGGAAAACCACAGATCAAGAGAGGTTGATCCATCTTGATATCCTTCGTCTGTACAACTTGTGCTTCTGGAGCACCCAGTATTTTTGCTTCACACTCTTCGCCCATAGGAAAAACAACCTCAACAAGTTAACATCCTTTTCATCATTATTAAGTTTGGGCAAGCCACGATTCAAGAGATTTTCAGAGGGAAAGGAAGCCGATTCTTTTTAGGGCAGGTTTTATCATGCCCTAGATACTCAGTAACTAGAGATGTGTTGCAATGCGCTACAGAACTCATGCTATCCGTCCGCCGCCTATCGTTAAATTGGCTGATGCAGCGAAGCGATTTATTGGCTCTGCAAACTTTTTGGATTTGGGGCAGGGCTTACCCGGACATATACCTCCAAAGGAGGTGCTGAGTGCAATGACTGAACGAATCTCGCATCCCTTAACGCATCGCTATACACATGATCAAGGCCATCTTGAGCTACGAGAAGAACTGGCACTATACCTCAGACAGACATCAGAAATTGATGTTGACCCCCAGAAAGAACTTACAATAACTGCGGGTGGAAATCAGGCATTTACAGGTACTGTACTAACACTGATAGAACCTGGTGATGAAGTAATTATGCCCACTCCTTATTACTTCAATTCTGTAATGGCAGTGCAATTGGCTGGTGGTGTCATAAAAGAAGTTCCTGTGAATGCCCGTTTTCAACCGGATGTGGACTCTATTGAATCTGCTATCACTCCAAAAACGAAATGTATTCTTTTGGTATCACCTAACAATCCAACAGGTGCAGTATACGATCAGAAGATCATTGATGAGATAGTCGATATCTGTCTTTCACATGATATCCTCTTGATATCAGATGAGGCATACGGGCGTCTAGTCTTTGACGATGCGAAACATTACAGTCCACGGCGGAGAAAAGACGCACAGGATAGCATCATTACACTAGGCAGTTTCTCAAAAGATCTTGGGATAAGCGGGTGGAGAGTAGGATATACCATTGGTTCGGCAGAGTTCATGAATGAATTTCTCAAAGTCCAAGATACTATCTCGATATGTGCACCTACAGCTGGGCAGTTGATTGCCTTGGAATCTCTGAAATCTGATCAGACTTGGGTTGAGGAAGAGATTCGTCGGTTGGGCCTTTTACGAGAATTTGCCTATCTACGTATTCGTGAGATTGATGCACTAGATACCTATGAAACAAAAGGCACATTCTATCTCTTCCCACGGGTGAAAGGGTGCGCTAGTACGCGTGACCTTGTGTTGGCTATTCTCCAATCAACTGAAACACTTGTGCTGCCAGGAGGTATTTTTGGTATGGCTGGTGAAAGCCATCTTAGACTATCAATTGGCCCTCTTACACCTGATGCTGTTGATGAAGCATTTAACCGACTATCGGATTTCTTTGCTAATTATAAGTTTGAATAGGTTTCCCATTCCCATTCAGTAATAGCTTCGCTCAAATAATGATTCCATTCTTTTCTCTTGATGGAGACGAATTTTTCAACAATGTCCTTGCCAAGCGCATTGATGATTATAGTATCATGTTCCAGTGCATCGAGTGCTTCACCAAGATTTGAAGGCAATTCGGAAATTCCAAACTCATTTCTCTCGGCATCAGAAAGCGTGAATACATCTTCACTTCTTGGGTCCGGAGGGACGAGTTTTCTATTGACGCCATCCATTCCAGCCGCCAGAATCACTGCGAATAGGAGATATGGATTTGCCATAGGATCAGGTGACCGTAATTCAATCGCCGCCTTTGAAGGAGTATCAAACATTGGCACTCGAACAAGAACAGTACGATTCATCATTCCCCATGAGATGTAGACTGGTGCTTCGTGATGTGGTACTAGTCTCTTGTAGGAATTGACTGTTGGATTGGCAATAGCTGTAATTGCAGGTGCAGGTTCCAATAAACCTGCGATGAAACTCTTTGCTAACTCTGATAGCCCATCCTCAGTGGTATCACCAAAGAGATTCTTGTTTCCTTTCCATAGTTGGAGATGACAGTGCAATCCACTTCCTGCGGCACCCTTGAAAGGTTTAGGCATGAAATTGATATCAATACCTGCATCCTGTGCTATAGCTCTAGCAAGATTTTTGAAATTGACCAGATTGTCCCCCATTCTGCGAATATCATCAAAAGCAATCTCTATTTCCTGCTGGGATTCTCCAACTTCATGATGAGCTACTCTTGTTTTCATTCCGATTTTTTGAATCGCAGATGCAATGTCTAGAAGAATATCCATTCCGGGGCTGCCTGGAAATGTATCTGCATAGACTCCGTAGTCGAACTTATCTCCTTCTGCAGTGACGAAATGAAACTCTGGTTCTATTTTTGCTTTGAGGGACATATCCTCTGATAGCAGATTTTCGCAGACCTGATGAAGCACACCTCGTGTGTCCGTAGGATAATATGAATTATCTCCCTTACTGCCTTTCTCCCTAACAAAGCACATTGCAGCGGCGGTTCTTCTCATCATATATGGAAGTTCTATCAATGTTGATGGATCCGGATCCATTCGCAAATCGGATGCCTCCACCCGTGATAGGCCCAGTACCGAGCTACCATCTACGCTGGTGCCATCTCG
>JAEORN010000112.1 GCA_016840825.1 Candidatus Thorarchaeota archaeon
GTAGTATGCGTACAGTCATTGCCGCACATCCCAGATATCATATACACATAGTATTGCATCCTAAGATGCTTATGAATCGTACTGAAAAAGATAGAACGCTCATGTTTTTGCAAATCATATTGGAGTTTGTGATGAAATATGATATGACTATTGTAGGTCTTCTTAACTGATGACACCGACAAAGAATCGTGGAATAAGAAATGTCACAAGAAGAAGTATTCGATACATATTCTTCAATAAATCGCCTTAGACCTCAATTAAGAGTTGTTTCGGTTAAGTTTAGAGTGATTTCGTTAGGCGATATCCGTAATGTAAAATCGAAAAGGACTGGAAAGATTATGCAAGTTCGCGAAGCCATTGTTGCAGATGATTCAGGGAAAATCAAACTCTCTCTCTGGAATGAGGATGTAGACGCTCTTATTGAAGGGCGGTGTTATGAGTTGAGATATGGTAAAGTTGAGGTATATGATGAATCTATGAAATTGTCAAGAGGATTTTCTGGTAGATTCATATTAATTGGAGATTGTTTTGACAAGGTAAATCTTGAGCATAACATGAGTAAACCATTCATTTGGATGCCAACACGTCGAGTTAGAGAAAGATCCAAAGAAGGAAGAACCTTCCAAGGAACTCCGGGAAGAGTGCAACGAGGATATTGTAGCGAGAAGGAGTTCTAGGTAATCCATTGTGGAAATTCTCATCTCCAAACTCTGATGAGTTAGATGGTCGGAGCAAAGACACCAACCATTGAAAGACCGAAGATAGCTAGAGAACCAAGTAATATGAGCAGTATAGCTAATCGCAAATATGCTAGTTTTGGATTCTTTATCTCTCTCTCTTTAATGAATAGTACTATGAAGAGCAGAAACGATGATAGAGCCAATAATAATCCCTGATAATATTCACCGAATGCAAATGTAAAAGCGAAGCCAGTCAATGAAAAGAACAATGGGGCTAAGAAGAGATAACGATACTGTTTCAGTGTTACAGGAAACAGCACCCAGGACATTACAAACACAGATAGATAGATACTAGCTAGAAGTGGAAATTCAATGCTTGTAGATACTGAGAAAGTAGCAGATGCAGAAGTGATGGAGGTCAAGATCCAGAGTGATGGTTTGGCCATGTCTGGAAGAAGCCTTGAATATGATGAGAGTAGAAGTAACAATAGACCAACCAGCCCTGACACGGCTATCGCAAGAGGAAGTAACTGAGTAGCAGACCCAACTGGATAGAGAATACTGAAGACGAATACAGCAACCGAGAGGGGGATTGGTACCCAGAGTACAGATACCCATTTCATATGGAGCTGACTCTCACGTAGAAGAGCAAGACCACTAAGACATGTGATAATAATCCCTGTAACAACAGACTCGACCATTAAACCATGATCAAAAAGCCAAGATGATCCAGTAAATGCTCCACCTAGCAGAGAAACGATAATAGAAACAGTGCCAAATGATGATTTGTAGGTCCTTCTGATAACTGATACGCTCAGGAGCAAAATACCAAGCATCAGTATTGGAACACCAATGTTTGGTATAATGTATAGAATCCCTCCCGGAGTCATACCAAGGAGCTCACTGAAGAATGGATAAGACAACCATGAAAGACCGCAAGAGAATCCAATTGAAAACACAATCCAGTTGATGTATCCAAATTGGATGAAGAAAGCTTTGATTGCAGCCCCTATTCTATAAAGCCCTCTGACAAACCATGCTCCAATTGCACGTAGTGCACCAAAGAATGCACGGAGCTGTGATTCAATGATGGGTGCTTCTACAAGTAAGCTGATAACTCCTGCAATTAGAAGGGCATTGATACCTGATTGATTATGGAAAATGATGAGACCGATAGTTAGAGATGGTAATAGTGTCAATCCCGCAAACAGTAAGGACCTTTTCCATTCTTTGATCCGACCAAATACAAGATTTAGCATGAAAACAACAAAGAATGAAACTGAAAGTGCACCAAGGAAATAGTAGAGGATCTGAATGTAGTCAAAAGCTAGCTCTGGAAGATAAATACTCAATAGTAGAACAAAGAGACCCCTACCTAACAATGCAATGGATGGACCTTTCACTTTTGAAGAGACATTCCCATTCATAGTCCAAGCCTCAATAAAGTACAGGCCTCCTATTGCCATTGCAGCAATTGCAACTCCTTGGAAGCAGTTTCGTAGATTATAGCCAAGAATTGCAGGACATGCATCATTTAGGAAAAAGGACCCTCCAAACCAAACACCAAAAACAACTGGGAAACCAAGTGCAATATTCTCACGATTGGCAAGTATAGCTGAATAGATTCGGGTCAATCCTGCAACAAGTCCATTGTAGATATGAGTTAGACCCGCAAGTAGAAAGTTATACAATCTTGTAAGCACTGATACAACTGCATTGTAAGTTTTAATCAGAACAAGATATGTTGGTTGCATGAGAACTGGGAGACTAAGCAAATACCAAACCATTACTGGAAGACCAATCGACCATACAGGATCACTCCAACCATATACAATGAAAACTAGAAGAGCCATGCATAACGAGAAAGACATGTTTACTGCTACTTTGAGTCTAGTAGAGGGTGAGGGATGTAGATTTGCAAAAAGAAGAAAAGAAACTGAGAAAGCAATACCGGTGGAAAAGATTGTGTTAAGCTGGTCATATCCATTAAGAGATGCAAATGAGTATGCTATGAGTGATATACCAAGCACAGCAGGTAGCCACGCCATATGAGCAACTTTCTCTCTTGCTTGTAAACCTCGAGTCATTTCGCCATACAGTGTAATTGGGACTGATACAAACGAGTAGGTTGTGAAACACCATCCAGCAACCAAAGGCAAGTTAGTAGGTAGAAATCCTTGCACGAAATTCCATCCAGCTAAAAATGATCCAAGAGTAAAACCTACCGAAAATGATACTAGTTCCCATAGACTCTCAAACTGGTACCAATCAACAGTATCTGTTGCAAGAAAAATTGCAACCGATGCTAAGAGTCCAGAACATCCGACTAGAATGATATTAGCAGGTAGAAAGAATGCGAAAAGTGCGTGCCATATCCAGATTGATTCAAGGAGGAGAATAACAGATCCATTAAGGGCAAGCGTGATGTTTCTCTTGTTCTCAATGCCCCATGGGGCTTGAAGAGTTATTGCCAAGGCTACTACCAAACCTGTTTCAACACAAAGGATTAGCGAGTCAATGGAACGATAAGCCCCAAACCATACAAGACCAATTAGAATAGTTGCCAAACCTCTAAGAACAACCCAGTGTGCACTTCTAGCAATCCCAGTATATGCCCCATATGTCAGTGCGACCAATATTGGGAGTACTGAGATGTAAATAGAAATCATCAGCTCCAATTGAAGCACGAAGAGGAAATTCGTGATCAATAGAAGGGATAAACTGAGCGCGAAACTATCTACCAAACCAACTTGAACTCGAGGGGATGATACATTCCAGATTGACACGGTAGAAATTGCTAGAAACACTACAAGGCAGATTTCAATAGCTAGCGCAATACTAAGAATTGGAGAGAAGAATACCCACGCGATATAGCTGATAATCGCAGCGCGGCAAATGTCCAGAACTTCTTGATACTCTAAGAATCGATATTCAATATCAGGCGTTTGTCGCACCAATTCAATCGCAACGAATATTGCAGCTATTATCCTTATAGCCGGAAATGGAGCGGAGATGGCATATACTGCATACCCTGATGCAATTGAGAATGCCCACCATGCCTGCCAAGAACGAGTTGAATGTGGAAGCATGAGCAGAAGCGCCTCAATGGCGATAAACAAACTGATTGACATCATGATATCCATCATAGGCACAAGCAGATAGTAGAAAATCATACCAACAAGCGCTAGAGTGGTTACTGGGTAAACAATTCTAATTCGATTAGAAGCTGATATGAACGGAGCAGCAAGAAGGGCTAAGCAAAATGTGGATATTCCGATATTAGTAATGGTATCAAGAGCAAAAATGTCTAAGCAGAAGAACATGAATGATGCAAGTGAAATCACAATTGCGTGAAGACGTGTTTCAATACGTTGAATCTCAGGAATAGCTAAGGCACCAAGAAAAGCTATCAGTGATGTTGTGAATAACAAAGCCTGTAGAATGCCATTTGATAGGGTAAAGAGGAAAGTAATTCCTCCTATAGAACCAATTATCATCATTAAAATTCCAGAGAATAGGTCTTCATGATCTGATTTCCTTAACCATACAAATGGAGTCCAAGTAATTAATGCAATTAACAGGAAAACTATCACTGACGCATAATCGGGAAAGATTATGGATTGCAGAGTGGATAGAGAAAATTGAACAAAGATGAAACTAAGAACTATACTGAAGATTGCAGATGCTCCGATGATGTGAATGGCAAGGAACATTACAATCATTCGCCCAGCAAATGAGATACCTCTTGCAATATAACCTCCCAACTTTACAAGTCCTATACCAATCATTCGTATCGCTGTAGCGTATTGGCTATGTAAGACTATGGCAGGAAGAATAATCAGAACAAGACCAAGCAACAGAAAATTGGATGTTGTCATGTAGCTAATAATAGTACCAGTAGGAACAGAAAGAAGGAGGTATAAACCAGCAGCAATACGACGTAGAGAATCAACAGTCTGAAGAGGTAGGAAGCCAAGCCCATATACAAAGAGAGCAACTAGAATACCAAAAAATGGGGAGTTGGCGAAAATAAGTTGATAGAGATAGAAAACTCCAGCTGAATATAGTGAGAGCCAAGATGCAATAGGTAGTCCTATTCGAAATCTGTCGGGAAGCCATGATCGACCAGCTGTGAGGATAAGAAGACTTGCAGCAAGAGCCAAAGGAATCCGGATCCCAATATGAAGTGAAATATCATAATAGAATGTGAATCCCCCCAGTGCAATGCTTAGACCAGCGATTATCACTTGCATCATGGGAGACTTGTGGCGTTCTCGAAACAAGAGGGATGGAGACATTAGAATGAAAAATGAAAGAGCCATTGAAAACAGGACAAAGAACGGATCGTACCCTCCTGTTATGAAGAGCATTCCAAAACCTATATTCCCAATCCCGAGAATGATGACAGCAGCGTATATGATAACTATGAATCTAAGAAGTTGAACACCTAAGAAGACAAATCCTCGATAAATGAGTCCACCAACTCGGACAAGTACTCTTTTTGCTGACGATAGGAATCGAGATATTGCACCTGCTATCGCATGGTAAACTCGAGCTGCACCAGCATATATCCTTCTTCCAGCTATAACCATTAGTCTAGAGGCA
>JAEORN010000113.1 GCA_016840825.1 Candidatus Thorarchaeota archaeon
CAGATAACTCAGCAAAAGCAATGTAATCTTTTGCCTGCCAAGTTTGATTAGTGATATTTCTTAGATTATTCAACCACCGTGGATCAAGACTCTGACGACAGTAAGCAGCTGCAGCATATCCCTTGCAACTCAGACTCTGGCTTTCTCTTGCTAGAATCTGATTGTATCCATATTTCCCCCGCAAGAAACAAGCTTTGCCGCACATTGCTAGGAAAGCTTGGCTCCTGTTGCGCCACTCTCCACCACCCACAATCTCAATCAGAATATCAGTAAATATCAAGAAGCGGTCTTCTGTGCTTCGTGCATGTGCATTGACTCTATTTGCAATCTCTTCTAATTCAGAATCCTCTAAACCTGGTTTATACATCATGAATTCTGGGATTATTGGATTATTCCGCAACACACATCAGTTCCTATCTCTCTACAAAGGCTTGCAATGCAGATTTCTCGACTTTTTTCTTTCTTTCTCTTTCAAAAGGATTCTAGTGGTTCCCTTCGCATACGTCAGGATTTTGAGTGATATAGCTTTCGTGCATGTGCTATTCAAGCAAAATGTCAATTGTCAAAGATTAAATCAGTGCATGTAAGTAAATATCCGTGGTAACAATGCCAAAAGAGAGAGTAAGTAGTGGAGTTGCAGGTTTAGATGAACTGCTTTCAGGGGGATATGTCAAAGGTAGATCTACACTATTGGCAGGCGGTCCTGGTACGGGCAAGAGCATCCTGACTTGGCATTTCCTCTTCGATGGCGTAAAGAAGGGAGAAACGGGAATTCTCTTCTCATTGGACCAAACTTCTGATATGATTCTTGAAGACATGAAAGACTTCGGCTGGAATCCAAAGGATGCTATTGAATCAGATAATCTCACGATTCTAAGCGGCACATTGAAATTAGTTCCAACTGAAACTAGTTATGAATACGTCATTGGTTTTGACCATCCATTACTCAGAGAGCAACCGTTTACTGTTCCAAGACTTGCTGAGCTCGTAAGGAAGAAAGCAACAGAAGTCAAAGCCAAGCGAATCGTGATTGACGGACTAGGGCCATTATTGGAACTTGCAGGAGACCACTCTGAAATTCGTCAGCTTGTCTATGGATTCATACGTGATATAGCGGATGGTCAAAATACAGTTCTTTTAACACATGAGCTAAAGGCGCACGAAAACGCACAGAACGACGAGATGCCCTACTTCATCTGCGATGGTGTTGTAAAACTTGATACTATGTACTCTTCCGGAGATTACGTACGCACCATGAGAGTCGTAAAGATGAGGGGCGCTAAACATGACATGCGCCGTGTGATGTTCAAGATAGATTCGGAGGGAATTGTTGCCTTTCCGGATGCAAGGTTACCAGATTGAACTTGCATTAATACGGGAGAAAGCAGTACGAATGTGGTTTGGAGAACAGAATTAGATCACAACTAGTAGACTGGTTTCACCTTTCTCACAATATCTGTCATATCGAACATGCTGAAAGGTTTCTGTAAAAAGGCGCGTGCGCCAGCCGCGAGAACGGTCTCGCTTTGACCTTCAACTAGGTCAGAGATGACTACAATGGCTACCACAGGATCGATGTCTAGGAGGTCCTCAATCAAACGTACAAGCGCCTCCTGTTCAATGCTGAAGTCAATTAGTACCACCGATGGACTATTCCCTTGGCACATGATAAGTAGGCTCTCTCTATCTTCTGCCTCACCAATTACATCAAAGCCGGAGTCTTCTAGAGCCATCTTAAGTAGAACCCTTAGAAGAGGGATTTCTCCTGCAACAATAACTCCAGAATGGCTATTGTCTTTCAGGACTCAACACCACCAATTGAAGACTTTAGAATCAACCATCGTCTCATGAATTATTCAGATACGGCGCTTTCTACTAAATCAAGCATATGTCGGATTGTCACTGGTTTCAGGCCAAAGCTTGCAGCGCCATTACTCATTGCCTGCTCCCGAACATTCGCATCTGCACTAATGAACACAATCTTGGCATCTGCCTGGATGGCTAAGATCTCTTTCATTGTGCTCATCCCATCCCGATTTGGCATTCGATGATCAAGAATTATGACATCGGGCTTTGGATTGAGGTTGATAAACTTCTCAACTGCTTCTGCGCCATCAAAAGCATCAGCAACGACCTCATGACCTTTAATGCTAAAGACATCTTTGTACAGTCGATGAAGAATTGCCTCGTCATCCACGATAAAGATAGTGACCATGAGTTTCTGCCAACCTTTCTCTGTTCAACTGGACCTGAGCGACAAGCCTTCAGTCCATTGCGACGCTGAATGGTACATGTCGATACTGTGATTCTCGATATAAATCATTATGTGATTGGTCAATTAGAATTAATTACCTACTGCAAATTCAAGAGTCTTTCAGGTTGGAGGACTGATTTCTAGAATAAAGTGATATAAATAGAGGACTGGAATGCCTCTGCAACACTAAAAACATGAGGGCAATTGATTGAAAAAATGGATGAGTCTAATCTTTCTGCTGGTACTGATGATCATTCCTGCGACTGCAGTAATACCAAGCAACTATGAATTGGAGAGGTCATTCTGTGAAGCAGAAGTAGATGTGGAAAATGTACTAGAAGATATTGAATTTCTGGATGACGTGGATTTCTACACTCACGGAACTAGTACAGAATTTTCAGCTTGGCAATCTGATAGTGACAGAGATGGGAACTATGGATTTGTTGAGTTGATTTGGACTCATGTGTCTACAAACAACCTGACTTGGAATGGATACTATTCAGAGGATTATATCTATTTCACCAGGAGCTTCACATGGACATATGAGGAGAGTCC
>JAEORN010000114.1 GCA_016840825.1 Candidatus Thorarchaeota archaeon
TCCATCCCACCTATGACATAACCCTCATCGTACTCCCCAGACCCTAATAGAAGTCTCTTTGCCGACTCTAATTTAGAAGACTCCTTATCTGTATCCTTTAGTGTCCTGAGAGCCTCATAAGCTGAAGCTTCAGTGATTGGAACACCTGCAGCCATGTATATTGCGCTCTGCATCACATCCAGCATAACCTGGTTTGTTGCTCCCTTAGCCTGCATGAACTCTAGAAACGATATGTCCTTGTATTTCTGCATCTCTTCGAGCTTCATTGTTTTGATTTTTGCACCGATACGTACCAGTCCCAGGCGACCTCTCCAACCAGTCAAGGGCCAGCGAAGGGTTTCTCCAATGCTAGATGGAATTGTACCGACTTTGTCATTCACGCGGAACTGCCACCCCTCATGAAGTACAAACACGGGAGGTGGGGACAAGTAGGTCTTTAGGAATCTTGCAAACGCACCCCGTGTGACTCGAGTGATTACGTGAAGTCCTTGGTCAACACGGTATCCATCCACCCAATAACTGTGCCAGACTCCGCCTAATCGTTCAGCTTTCTCAAGAATTAAAACACGCCTACCTTCTGCTGTTAATGCTAATGCTGTGAGAAGGCCACCAGCACCGCCACCTGCAATTATCACATCATAGTTCGATGTATCAACCTGATTGAGCGGTATCTCCTGCATTGCTGAACTCGTTCTCGTGGGTAATCCAGTGCTACTTAAGGATGTCCAATGGGTGTCTAAAGAATATCAATTGGGATTTTCTTGTTTGCAGATTCATAGGCACAATCAACGATTCTGTGAGCAGAAACAGCTTCCAAAAAGCTTGGACAAGGAGTTTCTCTAGACAAGACTGCCTGCAGGAAGGAATAACTCAATGCAAGTTGTTTGTTGATTCCTGCATTAGAGAGAGGTTCACGAAGATTCAGAGATTGTGTATTAGGGGATCTACTAAGATGTTCAAGAAGTGTATTTTCCGCCTTTTCAGAATGAACGCGCACTGGACTTTCTCCACGAAGATGATAGTCTAGATGAGTGTTCCCTGATTCTAATGTGATACCAATGAATCCTTTCTCAAAAAAGAATTCCATCCTCTTTTCATTTGGGCGATCTAGCCAATGCCATAACGAATCAATTGTGCTTATAGCGCCAGTCTTATGTTGTAGAATAAGAGATGCCTGATCTTCTATACTAAGATCTCCATGATATCCAACCTTGGCATAAACACTTTCTATGTCACCAAAGAACCAGTTTAGTACATCTATGTCATGAATGCTCTGATGCAAGAGAATCCCTCTACCTAATATGGCACCATTGCCGCTCAACGGTAGATAGTCGCTTTGGTTCAAAGGAAATTGTTGATCATCACGAATATGAGCAAGTAATGGTTTTCCAAATTCATACTTTTCAATGAGGATCTTTGCATGCAGCAAAAAGGGATCATATCTCAATAGTAAACCTGCACTGATTGGGACTGACGAATCGATTGTTACAGCATTCATTTCACGAACTTGTGGGCAACTATGTGCAATTGGTTTGTCACAATAGATCGCCTTCTTTGCTCTTGCTGCGGCCTTGACCATATCTGTGTGTTTGTTGAGTGGTGTACAGATGTAAACAACATCAACAGCCTGATCATTAATTAGATCGGTATAGTCAGTATAGATGGCTGGAATATGGAAGTCCTTCGCAGCCAACTTCAGTTTGCCTACGTCTATATCACAGATAGCATTGATTTTGATCTTCAAAAGACCCGTATCATTCAGAGAACTTAATGCCGCCAGATGTGTTCGCCCAGATTTCCCTATCCCGATGAGACCAAGCTGTAGTCCTGCTTCATTGCTCAATGGGTTTCATCTACCAACTTCTCATAATGTGATTGTAATATTTGAGTGTTCTGAGAATAACATGAGAGTAATTGAATCATCACGGCAACTGTTATGAGGAACGTGAATACAAGAACTTCTAATGATAACTTAAACTAAGCAGAATTGAGGAGACTCCACTTTGGCTTCCAATGATGATATCCTGAAAGAGGCAAGAAATGCACTGGAAGAGGGTAACAAAGAGATGGGAGCAAAGTTGCTTCTTGCTGCAGCTAGTCGGCTAGCAACAAAGATGGAGTATGAACAAGCAGCTAAAATCTACGAAGAAAGTGCTCTCATCTATAGAGACCTCTATGACGCAGACGAGGCATTCAGAGCATTTGATAGTGCAACATTGATGTTAATTCGACTCCCACAGGGACCAGCTGTTTACAAAGAGATTGTGAGATTAAATCTGAAAGCGGCGAAAGTTGCTGAAGAGGCTGCAGATTTCAAGAAAGCAGCGGATTTCTATTTTAGAGCTCAGGATTTTGTAGAAACAGATGAAGAGAAGAATGAGCTTAACATCAAGGCAGCCGATGCTCTCGAGAACCTAGCCGATATAAAAGAGGAGGAAAAGAACTATAGTGAAACAGTCAGTCTCCTTCGAAAAGTAAGTAGACTCTATTATCCAGCAGGAGATGATGAGTTAGGCGAACGAATTAACGACCGTGCAACAAAGGTTGCTAAACGTTGGGCAGAATTTGCTAAAAA
>JAEORN010000115.1 GCA_016840825.1 Candidatus Thorarchaeota archaeon
ACCAAGCTTGCGCCTCTTTCTGAAGCCACAAGCAAGGTCAGCGATAGCTATGCAGATAGACTCCTTTCCGTTGAAAAGAAGATAGATAAGAGATGACCGGCGGCGCCATTTCTTCTACTATACGATTCCATAATCTCACTATCTATTTCAGAAGTATGGACATTACCAATAGTACAACACTCACTAATTGAGAGGAAAGGATGGTATCTCCAAGACATAGTGTGAGAAATCATCAAACTAGATGCAAATTTGGTCTTGCACCTATGATAGAGAGTTGTAAGGTAGTCCATGAGTTAATCCGTTTTCTTGCTGAAGAGTTCCCTTCCTGAAATTACAAGCGCAAGCACGATCATGACAGTCATCATGATATATGCCATGTATGGAATGTTGAATCCGAGTACGGGAAAGGTCTGCACAAGCTCCATGACCGAGATGATAACAGAACTGATTGTAGCAAGTACCCATGCTTGTTTTGAGTCTTTCCAGAAAATCAAGTAGACCATGTATAGAATGAACAACTCGACCATCAAAACAGCAATCCCCATCATCCTCAGATGCTCTGAGATTATGTACGCTAGACGGGGATACGAATCGACCAACTCTTCCCATGATATGTCGCTGTATGCAAGGTCATCGAGAAACAATGAGCCCATTATAAAATAGGATACGTAGATAGAGATGTGAATCACGACTGTGAACACCCAGAAGAAAATAGCAATCTTACTTGAGATTGTAGATCGATCCATGGTTTGATTCCTTCCACTTTTGGCTGAATAGAACCCCTTTCCCGATATTTAAGGAAATCGTAATGTGAGCGTCACCTAGCGTAATTAAGAAGGAAATGTTTGGAACATGAATGCTAGTACCAGTTCTTCTTTCTAAGAAACCCTCAAATCCTTTCTTGTTGTAGGCTATGCAGGTGGGACACGATTGAGAGTTGAGGTGGAAAGATCAGACCTACCACTCTATACATACTACATAGACAATAAATCAAAACAACTTGAGGGAATGTTGCAGAATGACATTATGTTTGCAGAGCATAAAGTCAAACGAAGAATGATAGGTGGAAGTCAAGATTCAGATCCCTATATTGTACTAGACCCTCAAGATAGAAAACTAGTATGTATTGACGAATGTGAGATTGAAATGTTGGATGATTCTCAGCTTCTCTCTCTCATTAAAGTAAGGAAAGAGCGCAACCTGATAGAGGATTCACAGGGAATTATTCTCGTCATCCCTTCTCTCTTTCTCGCTCTCTTCGTCACTCTTCTCATAGTTTCAGCATTGCTACCTTCTCTGTTAGGTAATCCTATCATTTTATTCATGCTATCAGCACTACTCATTCTAGCCGTAATCTCTGGATATTTAGCTCATAGACGATTGAACTCATTGATGTTCTTTAATAGAGAATTACTTGTTTCAACAATAAATGAGAACCCAACATTCCTAGAATCTCTAAGGTTGCTCGTTGAGTCATCATCAACAAAGGGCTGGAAAAAAGAGGAGTATAGAAGAGAACTTCAGTACTACGAAGAAGTTCTATCAAGAATCAACTCGTAATCCCAGCGGCACCACTTCTTCTATCTGTGAATATCATGAATTTTGACTTGATATCAGATAATGACACTAAGATGTTTTAAATTAGGTCCAATTTGAGAAAAACCAAAGCTGCAGGACTTCTTCTCCATGAACCGTCGAGATAGCGCATTACATAGATTACTCAAAATCATGATAGGACCCAATCCAAAAATCGAAGGGCACATCCAACGTAAACTGGCAAGCCTCCTATCAGCTTTTCATCTTGCAGTGATTCCTTTCATAGTTCTAACTGTTCTTTTTGGCGACCTAGTAATCAATGTTGGTCTTCTGCTAATTGGAGTGATAATTGGTTCTCTTGCTCTCTACTCATTTTCAAGAACTCAATACTATCGAGTTTCGGTGACGATCACTATCTTTGTGTATACGTTTGTTCCTCTTCTGATTTGGTTCCTGGCTACAAGTTGGCAAGCCTCGGATATTCCTCGGATTATGCCTTGGATCATTGTCGCTCTGGCATTGGGATCCTTCTTTACGAATGAGAAAGTAGTGATTCTTCAAGGAATAGTGATATCTGTAATCCTATTAATTGTAGCAGGTTTCATACAAGGAATCACCTTCTCTGAATTAGACACTCATATGCTCACAGTAGTAATTCTTTGCCTGATAGTCATCGTCTTCTCTCGATTAACTAGCTCATACCTGAGTGAGATCGAAAAGCAATCCATAGAGTTGGATAAACAAAAGAGAGACCTGGAGATCTATACTAGACTTCTCAGGCATGACCTATCGAATGACCTTCAAGCTATCATCAACTCTGTGGAACTCTCTCAACTACTGCTTCCTGTGAATCTGCAAAACGTGAATGAGAATCTCGAGCAATCCTTGAATTTCAGTATTCGCATGCAGAAATTGCTTCAGGTCTTCAGACTTCCTCCTGAGCAACCCGGAACGAATCTGATTGAGGAGATTAGGAAGATCGCTTTAGAAAGCGAACAGATTCACGGGAATATTACGATTGAGGTTTCTAGCACCTCCGCGGCTGAGAAAGAGTCAATCACAGCTAATAGACTCTTGTCACTAGTCTGGACGAACATCTTCCGAAATGCTTCACAGCATGCTGGAGAGCACCCCGCCGTCCAAGTGAATATCTCAATTGATGCACTTGGCTACATAGTTACAATCAGAGATAATGGTCCAGGGATTTCTCCAGAAAAGAGAGCTAATCTCTTCAAGAAAGGAATGGAGCTAGAGCAACGTGATAAGGGTGTAGGACTCTATCTTTCCAAACTAATCATCGAATCTCATGGAGGTAGTATGGAGCTTGCTGATAGTCCCGAAACCGAATTCATTATCAGGCTTCCAGTAAGTTCAAGCAAATGAGTCGCTGAGTTGATTTCTGTTGAAATGTTACATCTCCTTACAGCACCATTACTTCTTCCTTGTCCTGCAATATCATCCAAATGAATGCTCTGAATAGCTTCCATGAAACTCCGTTGGAACTCCTCTGAGCACATCAACAAGCCTGTCTGTAGCTTTGGCTGTCTTTAGAAGACGAGGCATATTACCTGAGATCTTCAGTTTCCTAGTTATGAATGCACGATTCGCTCCAATCTTTCCTAGAAGAATGTCTACCCATGCTTTGTAGGGAGCTGAAAGAATAAACGAGGTCTCTCGTTCACCTCTCCAGATATCTGTCATCTTGCCCTCCTTTATTGCAAAGCCAACAGTGATGGATTCCTCCACACCCTTATCTGGCTCAGCTTGAAGAACTAGTGTATACGAGTCATCTACATTCTCTGCAAGCTTAGCATACTCGGCATCCTCATTCAAAATTGATTTGAATGCTGAAAGATATTCTTCGCTTGCCAATTTCATTCGATCTGTCATTTTCTAATCACCTCATCAGATTTCAACTAGGACCTTTACATCTTCACTCTCTGAACTAGTGAGTGATTCAAATCCCTCCTCAATAACTCTCTCGAGTGGTATGATCTTTGATATCAATGGTGTGACATCAATCTTTCCACTTGAGATGAGTTCGATAGCCTCAGGAAACTCTGCGTAGCCAAGATAACTGAAATCTATCGTGAGCTCATTAAGTACACCTGTCATGAAGTCCGCCTCAACGGGGTCCTCACAGATACCAAGCACGAGAATCCTCCCACCTCGGTTCACTAGAGAAAAGCTCTCTGCTGTGGGGCCTGCAGATCCAGTACATTCCACTACAAGATCAATGCCTCTTTGCTGAGTGAGTGTATCGAGACTAAGCACTAAGGGTTGCTTCTTCGGAT
>JAEORN010000116.1 GCA_016840825.1 Candidatus Thorarchaeota archaeon
CCATTGGGATTCATAGTGGATAATGCACTAACCAGAAATAGGACGATTCCAAGAGATACGATAAGAAAATAGATTCTTTTCTGTCTCAATCTGCACGCTCTCTCCTTTACTGCGACGCTACATATCTTTGATATCAAGGACTTGATCAATCTCTCTCAATCTAGATCGTTGATATCATCTCTCGCAATAGTGCGTTACATATACCACTTGGTGCTTATTAACTCCGTCATTTGGCAGTTGAATCCATGTTCCTTGCCTCACAATCGATATAACTCAGGAAATATGAGAACATCATTGGACTAAATTGCCAAGACCAGATAAGATTGACAAAGAAATCCTATTCATGTTGAGATCGGATTGCCGAATGCCCTATCGAGATATAGCAAGCAAACTAAACATCTCATCCACTGCAGTGAAGAATAGGGTTGATCAACTCAAGGAGATTGGAATCCTTAGGGAATTCAGCGTTCAGCTAACTCTATCAATGATGGGCAGTGAGGCGTTGATCTTGTGGATCATGACAGACGGAGGCGAGAACCAAGATGTGTTCATCTCAGAGCTTGGGTCGATTCCTGGTGTCATTCAAGTCAGTTCCATCTTTGGTGGTGGTTATCTGATCTATGGGGAATATGTAGGCAGTCAAGGCCTGCTAAAGCTCTCAACTGCTTTGAAGACGATGAAGCACGTCAAGAGTGTTGATATACGAGTGCTAGCAACTAATCCGGGGAAATCTATTACATTTTCCAAGACACAATTACGGATTCTCAAAAGCCTACAGAGCGATGCGCGTAAACCAGTGAAAGAGATAGCTAGTGAAACTGGATTGACTGCCCGGAAGGTCAAGAGAATCATTGATGAGCTTAGAGAGAGCAAATCAATCCAATTCACTCATAGATGGAGTATTGGTGCTGGAGATAGACTGGCATTCTTTTTGGATATCCAATGGGATGAAAAACAGATAGCTGGAGAGGAGCTACTGCAGCAACTCCTTGGAGATTATCCCGAGGAAATCTGGAACTATTTTCTAACGGCAACTGGTAACTTCTTACTAGTAGTTGGAATTGTGGACTCCTTAAAGGAGATTGAAAAGATCGCGTCGAAAATCAGGTCTAGTTATCCTGTGAAAGGTGTGAAGGAATTCATTGCCGGACCGTCACACAACTTCGAATCGATTCGCAAACCACGTCTTCAAGAGATTATTTCAGAGGCGAATCTCTAGAGATTTCCTACAAGCTATTATTTCAATTTGCAAGTTGAAAAAGAGTACAAAATCTGTATTTTTTCGAGATTTCTTCAACTCGATTTCGAACATGGATAGATATCCCATTGGTGTGCTTGTATACCTCGTGATAAACTTGACACAAACAACAACGAAAGGGAATGGCTCTGCTATCCAGACTATTGGTCTGAGCAAGGCCTTCGGGGACTTTATGGCGCTCAAGTCCCTCAATCTTGAGGTTCCTAAGAACTCGGTCTTTGCGTTCTTGGGTCCGAATGGCGCTGGAAAGACTACAACAATCAAGCTACTCTTGGGTTTGACCAGACCTTCTGCCGGCGGAGGAGTGGTGCTAGGACATGATCTTGTCAGTGACAGCAAGAGAATCCGATCTCGGATTGGATACATGGCACAGAACCAACATTACTCCGAGATGATGACTCCTCGACAGACCCTCCGATTTGCCGCGAGGTTCTTCTATGAAGGTCAGGATGCTGATGTAGAGGAACGAATAGAGGAGCTTCTCGAGCTTGTTGACCTTACCTCAAAGGCAGATAGAAGGCTGAAAGGGTTCTCAGGCGGAGAGAGACAACGCCTAGGTATTGCTCAGTCGTTTATCAATGACCCAGAGCTATTGATACTAGATGAACCCGCAGCAGGACTAGACCCACAAGGCCGAGAAGAAGTCCTAGAGCTAATGGACAAGCTAAGGGACCGAACTACCATCTTCTACTCGACACATATCCTAGATGACGCTCAGCGAGTCAGTGATCGTGTAGCGATACTTAACCAAGGAATGCTGGTTGCGAATGCGTCCATGAAGGAACTTCTTGCAGGACAGGAAGGCACAGTCTACACATTAACTCTCAAGGGTAATCTAAGACAAGCGTACGAGTTTATCATTGGACAGCCTTGGGTAAACTCAATTCATGCACACCCAATCAATGGTAAGACCGTGTGGTCAGTTTCTGTGAATGATGACTCGATAGCTGAAGAGGAGCTACTTCGCCTTGTGCTTATGGAGGAGAGCATCTCAGTATATGAGTTTGGGATGAAGAAATACGAACTGGAAGAGATCTTCCTAAAGTTAGTGGAGGAGAGTAAGAATGGCAATTAGAAATCTAATCAAAACGAACACCGAACCTTGGTATTCTGGAATTGGTAATATAATACATCGCGAGCTCTTTCTTGAGCGAAGCAGGAGTAAATGGATAAAG
>JAEORN010000117.1 GCA_016840825.1 Candidatus Thorarchaeota archaeon
CCATCATTCCCAAGATGCAGTAGGTTCTTTTCGAAGTTCCAGCTGCAATGAATCCACTTTTCTTTGAAAGCTGATGAGAGGATTGCCAGAATCGGTACGCCTTGAGGATGATAGGGTGGTCTTTCCAGACAGCACAGAAGATCGATGCTTCTTTTCCTGCATTCATCTGATACAGTACATCAGTAGCGAGACCGAAATTAATCGCGTCTTCTCGAACTGACTCGAAGGTAATCTCGGGGATGTCTACCTTTCCGCCATCTCCCTTCATGTCATCACGTTTTCGGGTGATGGCTCCAGACTTCAGTGGATTATGCTTCTCAACTCGACTCATCGAATCCACACTCCTACATCTTCATCAAAATTCCTAAGATTCTCAGGAACGTATTCAGAGAGGAAGATCTCCACTATTTTGTCGGTGTCACGTCTGATACCATAATACCGTTTGAAATCGGATAGAACATTGGTAATATCCCTGCGCAGTAATGATACAGCAGATTTCATATCAGCCCAAGGGCCAATATGCATTGCCTGTGGTACGTCAATTATCCATGGCTTGTTTTGCCACCAGAGGATGTTATACCCACTGAGGTCACCATGAACGAAATGCGCGTCACGATACATGATCAAGTATTGATCAAGAATGGCATCAAGCGCATCTTCTGGATTCTCCAATCGTACATCTCGCAACTGAGGAGCAGGTTCAGTACCCTCACCAATTAACCGCATAGTCAGATAATTTCCAACTCGACCAATCGGTGTAGGAACATTCATTCCCTTTGTGAAGCCCAATAGTAGAATCTCATACTCCTTTGCCGCAAGAGCCTCCATCTTTGTCGGTGCATACACACCCTTGGCTTTACTTGCCTGTGCAGTTTGCCAGAAGCGATATGCCTTCAAAAGAATAGGATGACCTTTCCAATCTGCAAGATATATCGAAGCTTCCTTGCCAGCTTTCATCTGATAGACCACATCAGTTGCGAGTCCAAAGGAAATTGCATCACGCCTGACCTCCTCTAGGTTAATCTCGTTTATCTCGACTTCCTTTCCCCATTTTCCGTCAGTTTCATTATCTCTCTTACGAGATAGTGCACTTCCTTTGAGGGGATTGAATTTCTCTACGACACCCATTCTCAGCACCTACTTGGATGGGGGCTCGGGTGTCTACGTTTCTTGTTATTTTGCAACTCTTGTTTCACACTCATTGATCGAGCAGTAAACACGCCTTATGTTCAAAGCACACAATAATCCGGTTAGAAAACTAGCCAACTGCCAAACAAGACTGCCCTTTCTGGGGAAATCAAGTCACGACGTGTAGAATGACTATCAAACACAAAGAAAGATTGGAAAATCAGAGTCTTCCGACAGCTCTTGTGCAGTTGCCTGTGAAAATTTCTTCTGTTTTTATCGATCTCATGTAGATTCTGCACCTCCAAACTGTCATTAGTAAACTACGTACTAAACAGCGACCCCTCATTCTTAGTATATAAGCAATGTGGTTGACGCCAATAGACTATTCATCCAATGAAACCGGTTTACTGACAGGATGAGTTTCTTCAACATATTTCCATAAGAGAATGACTCCAACGAGTCCAATGAATCCTGCCATCCAGAAAGGGATAACATAGCCACCGAGTGAAATAGGTCCAAACTGGAAAACTACAAGGGAGAAGAAAGCATACAAAGCACCTCCGGCAATGGGTCCAATCGTAGCACCAGCGTTAAAGAACGCCTGTATTGTGCCAAATAGTTTGCCCCGTAGTTCCCAAGGCACAAGATCAGCCTGAATTGCTCTTTGGGCAGGTTGAGATACCGCCATGGAAGCGCTTTGTCCAACCCAGATTAGACTAGTTTGTGGAATAGTTGTAGTTAATGGAAGAGCTGCTAAGCTAATTCGACTACCTACTGCACCCCATACAGCAAGACCTTTCCTACCTCGTTTATCTGCTACACGACCTGCAGGAATGGAAAAAAGCATTCCAATTGCACCAGCTCCTGAGATAATCAATCCTATCAGCCCGATATCGCTGGTAATATGACTCATGAGAAACAATTGAAAGAGTGGCTGTCCCAATCCCATTGCGAATCCATTTGTGAGCGCCATTATGTAGAGAACTTTTATCATTCGTGAGCGTTTAGGAGTCATGTGCACTGCCGGATTCGGAAGCATCGACGGCTGCTCCTCTTTTGATCCATCTTCTGGTTGCTCGGGCGGAGTAGTCTTACCCGGAGAGGTCTCTTTGAGAATAATGCCTGTAAGAATTGCGGCAGGCAATACAATTAGCGCACCAATATAGTAAGGTACTCTGAAAACATCAGGTACTGGAAGTAGTAGGATATCCCTACAAATATTGTAAAGAATTCCACCAAGCCCAGGTCCCAAGACAAAACCCACATTGGAAACCATCATATAGAGACCAAGGCCCTCCCCTCTTTTTTCCAATCCAACGATATCCATAAGCGCAGCTTCAGCCACTGGCCAAACCATAGCTGATACGACTCCCTGCATTGCTCGTACAATGAGAAGATGAATCCAATTTTGAGCCATACCGAAGAAAACGAGAAGGAATACATATCCAATGAGGCCAATCATTAGAATTGGTTTCCTTCCATGATCATCAGAGAATCCACCGAAATAGCGGGCCATTAAGGTTCTAGTTCCCATAAATGAAGCCATCATAATTCCAAGAATAAGTGAAAATTCTGCGACAACAGTGTCCGGAACAATATAGTCAGGACCAGGGGCCTGTGTTAGACCACCTTCAAGAGCTATAAGATAGAATGCCATCGATGGTGCAACAATGCCAAAACCTAGCATGATCAACATAGCATCTATTGCTAGTATCATTACACGTGGATTCGTATAGAGTTTATTTTGACTAATCAGCCCTCTAGTATCTGCCATGTGTAATTCCTAAGAAATCGGGCAAGTCTGCCTATCATATATAGATGAGGATAACGGCTAGAACAAAGAAAGGTCCGTAGTCCACTAATTAGACTACGACCAAACCATAGATCCATGGCCACATGAGCCATATTCCTAGAACTATCAAGAGAGCACCAACAAGAATCTCAATCGTCCTCGCAGAATTCGCAATCCTACTTGCCATTCTATCTCTTGCTTCTCCTGTCACTAATGCTATTGCCAAATATGGTATCGCTACACCTATCGCAAGCGCGAAGAAGAGTGCTAGCCACATGAAAATGTTAGTCTGAAATCCAAACAGCAAGGGTAATCCAAAAATGACAACAGGAGCAGTACATGGAGCTGCGAGTAATGTATAAGTGAATCCCACAACGAATACCCCAGCTAAGGTGGTTGGCGTTCCAGGGTCTCGCATACTGAGTCTTGTTAGATGTAGGATTTCACGTAGCCTATGTGATAGGGTCACTACTCCTAGGAATGCTATTATTGCACCAAGAAACGCTTGAATATAGGTATAATACAAGAGGAAGAACGAACCAACAAATGTAGATATAAAAGCAAAAATGGCTAAAGATACTAGAATCCCTAGGATTAGAATTCCAGTTACAAGAATGCTTCTTTTTCGACTATCCTCTGATTGTAGATTTCTAATAAGGAAAAGGGGCAAAAGGGGAAATAGACACGGAGAAGTAGCAACATACAATCCTGTTGCAAATGCAGCACTTATCTCTACTGCTACCTCTACAAAGGTTTGAAGCAACATCGGTGGTATATCAAACTCCTAGCCCATAAGTTCTACAATTGTTGCATTGAATTCATTGAATCGCCAAGTTCCTTCATGAATCCATCTTAGTATGCCTGTCTGATCAATAAGCACAAGCGTAGGGATGTAGCGTATCTTAAAGAATTCAACAGATGCGTCGTCGTTCTCATTTGCATAGCCAATATCCCAAAGGAGTCCATGTTCCTCGATGTAGTCCCTTAACATCTGATCAGTATCACCCAAAGCTGTAGTCACTTGAAGGAATTCCAATTCATCTTCTGGGAATGCTTGGTAAATCTCAACGTTATCTGAATTCTGAAATTCACATGCACCACACCAGGTGGCGAAGAATTCTAGGATTAGGAATTGCCCGTAGGCATCAGAAATTGAGTAATTGTCGACATCGACCATTAGAAATTCCCAATCTGGCACAGATATGTTGTACTGCAATAGATCTTGATCCCTTAATAGAAGATCAGGAATTCCATCACCATTATTATCAACGAACGTTATTGTTGTGGTGTCGCTAGTTGATGTTGTATTAGTAGGTTCCTCAAGAAGGGGTTGCATGAGGAGCGTAGTAACTGTAATGCCGCCAATAACCACACTCAGAACCAGTACAACAGTAAGGAATTGCTTTGTGTCCACGATACAGACCTTCTAGAGTATAAAGTTACAAACTGCAACGCTTCACTGGTTATAAGTCAAACTATAGGAATATGCACAAATATTTGAGTCGAAGATGATATCACCACAGGTTCCTATGACCAAACGGAAGGATTTATCACTGTGAAATCTCGCGTAACCGCGATTTCCAGTTTGAAGTTGAATATACATTCGGGAAAGAAATCAAACGCTCTTGAGGACAGTTGCATGCCAAATCCAATGAATCCATTAATTGTTCAATCAGATAAATCAGTTCTACTCGAAGTAGACAATCCCAAATATGAGGAGGCAAGAGATTCTCTTGCAAGGTTTGCAGAACTGGTCAAGAGCCCGGAGTATGTCCACACCTATCGTGTCACTCCACTATCATTGTGGAATGCAGCAGCAATGGGGATGAGCGCTCGAGAAGTTGTCGATGCGTTGGAAGACTATGCAAAATATCCCATTCCAGGTAACATCTCACGAGAGATTATCGAGTACATGAGTCGGTATGGGCAAATCACTCTTTTCACTGAAGGAGAAGATATGCTCCTCCAGTGTGCAGAAGAAGATCTAGCAGCTGAGATTTGGCAAAGTACCAAGGCCAAGGAATTTCTGATAGAGATTGTAGATGAAAGGACTTTCTTGGTTGACCCTGTAAATCGAGGTAACTTGAAGCATGCATTACTTGAGATAGGTCATCCTGTAGAAGATCTTGCAGGATATGCCGAAGGTGAACCGTTGCATTTCGAACTTCGGCAAGTTACATTGGGTGGAAAACCTTTCGACTTGAGGAAATATCAGAAAGATGCTGTAGCTACGTTTCATGCAGGGGGAGGAGTACGTGGTGGTTCAGGTGTCATTGTTCTGCCTTGTGGAGCAGGAAAGACAATGGTCGGAATGGGTGCAATGAATGAGTTGCAAACATCTACAATCATCCTGTGTCCTAATGTTGTCGCTGTCAGACAATGGATAACTGAACTTCTCGACAAAACGACACTCACACCAGCTCAAATTGGTGAATACACTGGTGAAGATAAATCGATCCGGCCGGTCACAGTAGCTACATACCAAATCTTGACCTATCGAAAGTCACGAGAAGATGAGTTTGAGCATTTCCATATCTTTGATGCCAGGAATTGGGGATTTATAATCTATGACGAAGTTCACCTATTACCAGCTCCAGTGTTTCGTGTGACTGCTTCGATTCAAGCAACTAGAAGACTCGGATTGACTGCAACACTTGTCAGAGAAGATGAGAGAGAGGAGGATGTTTTCAGTCTTATAGGTCCAAAGCGTTATGATATGCCGTGGAAGCAGCTTGAAGATCAAGGGTGGATTGCTACAGCCATCTGTTATGAGATACGAATCGATCTTCCAGACAAGATGAGAAGGAAATACGCATTAGCAGAGGATAGAAAGAAATATCGAATCGCAGCCGAGAATCCAATCAAATTGAAACTCATCAAAGAACTTATTGACTATCATAAGGAAGATAATGTTCTCATAATTGGGATGTATCTAGATCAATTGAAGATAATTGCTGATGATATCAAAGCACCACTCATCACTGGAAAGACCTCCAATGAGGATAGACAACATCTCTATTCAGCGTTCAGAGAAGGCCGTGAGAAGATATTGGTTGTCTCAAAAGTTGCGAACTTTGCCCTAGACTTACCGGATGCTAATGTTGCAATTCAAGTTTCGGGAACCTTTGGGTCTAGACAGGAAGAAGCTCAGCGATTGGGTAGAATTCTCCGACCAAAATCAGATGGGAGTTTTGCTAGATTTTATTCAATCATCACGAAAGACACTAGAGATATGGATTTCGCTGCTAAAAGGCAACTGTTCCTAACTGAGCAAGGATATCAATACGTCATTGCATCTGAAGATGAAGAAATCTGGAGAAGAAATCCTGAGAGCTTCTTCTAGGATTCCTTCTTATCTTTAGGACTTCCAGCTTCATATGTAGAAATCTTTCGGGCAATAGATTTTAGCTCATCCAGAGATAACCTACGAATCCCTTTCTGATCAACTTCGAAAGTAACCCACATAGGATTGTGTGGTGCGCCTTTCACTTTCGTAACTCTGAATTGTTTGATTAAGACACCTGCTCCCTCAAAGACTGGCTCATGACGAGTATCTATGATGATATCGCTGCTATAAGTAATCATATCATCATAGGCTGCAAACTGCTGTAGACCGGTATGATAAGTCGCCCAACAAGGTATGTATAGATCTTTGCAGAATGTTGCACGCCAAGCCTTTACTGCATTGACCGCTTTGAATGGATGGGATTGTAGAAATAGCTCAGTTATACTATCCACAAAGATTCCGCCAAACTCGGCCTTTCCATTTTCAATGATTACATTATGTATCGCATCACTAATCTGGTCTGGTTCTGTTGGTTCACGCACTTGTGTAGTGTGCTCATATTTTACAGTCTTTCTTAAGATTTGACTTGAGAAGCAATCGACAAGATGAATCAGACCAGAACTAAGCAGTTTCTTATGATCCAAGCCAAGATAGCATAGATTCTGTAGAACTGAAACAGGAGTATCTTCAAAGCAAACATAGATAGCTTTCTTTCCTGATTCCATAACATAACGAGCCATTTCGTTGAGAAGAACTGATTTACCTCCACCACCAGGCCCTCTAATCACACCAAATGCATTCCTTGGAAACCCTTCAGGAACCTCTTTGTCAATTATTTCTATTCCAGTGCTATACAGCTCTCGACCTTTGGTCAGCATATCATCAAGGCTCAAGTCTAACCCCCTTAAATAGTGAAACAAGTGACAGAATAATGTATTGGCTGCGTACGCAGACCAAATAGTTCAATGGAGTCAACACCGCTTCATTTATATGATAATATAATATGTTATAACATGAATTGATATAATATTGGAGATGTGAAGATATGGTTGAGATAGATTACCGGGAGCATTCGACCATGCAAAATCCAACATTACTTCGAATCAGGCATGCAGCACTTGACAAAGCATTCACTCAGATTCGAGATAGAAGATTCGATCTTGATGAATCGAGAAGTAACGGATGGATTTCAGAGGAAGAATATCAGCAAAAGCTAGTTCGTCTTATTATTGAAGGAAATCAAATTAGAATAGAACAGAAAGAAATTGAGCAGTTGCTGGGAGACTGATTCTATCTGAATTATTTTTGCAGAAGCGTGGATAGAATTCCCATCTTTTCGTCTACATATACCTTGATCAAGTCGACAGATACCATTTGAGCAAGATTGAGTTCGATTAAACCAAGTTCGAGATCGAGCAATCGCTGAAGGCTCCATTTTATTACACTACATAAAGCAAGAATCTCAAGACTATCCCAATGCTCTCGCGAGCAACATCCCCTTAGTGGATGCTGATAAGACAGAGTACCTGTGGAATACGATTGAACGAATAGATAGACTAAGTCATAGGAGCTATCAGCAACACAACATTCTTCCATATCTAGAAGCACAGCGCGGTCGTTTTGAAAAACGACATTTCGCTCAAAAAGATCACCATGGATTGTAACGGGATTCCATGCACACCCTTCAAGTTGGGACCGAGAGGTATCAGACAACTCAATAAAAGAATCAAACAGACTTTGTAGACCCTTGGTAAGTCCTTTTCCATAATCATAGATATGAAATTCAAGGGGGCGTGCAATTGCGTTAAGATAGTCTATCGCAGCTAAGTATCTAGGAACATCCTCCAAGTGTATTCTTGCCAGTTTGGCGAGAGCGTCTTTCAGTTTCTCAATATCCTCAGTTAGTATTTCATAAGGTGATTCATAGATGTGTCCATCGACATATTCAAGAATCAAAACTGGCAATTCGTGAGAATCGGAGAGCCTGCCCATATAGAGTGGTCGAGAGCATATGTCATATTTAGCTAGTTCAAGATGAACCTTATACTGACGCTCGAAATCATTTATCTCGGAAGATTTCGGTAGCTTCAGGACAAATGATGGTTTATTATCAAGAAATCCCAAAATATTCACAGAGGACCATCCTTCCAATAGAGATGTACTCAATTGAATCTCACCATCTGTATTTAGTACAGATGCTACCATCTCATTCATTTCCCTAATGGAGTATCCATGGAAGGTCATCATTCCTCACTATATCAGTATTGAAAGTGGAATATGTACTTAAAGAGTCTTGAACCGATAGAGAAGTATGAATGGCAAGCACATTCTACTAATGTTGACGCATCTATTCAGGAAACAAGGGAATCCAATCCCTTTAGAGGACGCAGTATACACTCTATCTTTTATACTGAGGTATGGTCCTCCTACCTCAATAAGAAAGATACTTTCCTTGGCACATGAGAATGAGCTAATATCAGTTACAGATGGGTATATCCAAGCTGAGTTTCTATATGATAACCAAACTCTGGACCCAAATCAAGCTGATATTCTAAGCAAACAAAATATCAATCGAGATGATATAGCACCTCTTCGTTAGCCTTCAGTAACTGTATTTCCAATTGATGCTAAGAGCGCGGTTAGATGGATGTGGGGATTTTTGCCTTGAATCATTCGATGATCTATCTCTGCAATTCTCTCCAACAGATGTTTGAGTTTCATGGGGTCTAAGGGGCGATTGACAATATCTCTTTGTATTTGTAGGATCACTTCATTTGGAGAATATTGCTCAGATGTTAATAGAGAACGTAAGATATCCCTTGCCTTCGGATATTTGTTTTCCATGGCATAGGATATCATTGATCTAACTCCAGATGTTAGCGGAGTTTCTGAGAACTTGTAAACAATATCTTCTGTAATTGGTTTCCCTGTTGAAGCACATATTTGGAGAAGGTTTATAGCTCTGCGCATGTCACCAGATGATATTCGGGCCAATGCGATTAGACCATGTTCATGAATCTGGATTGATTCTTTCTGACCTATCTTTACTAAAAGATTCAGAATGTCCTCATGTTTTGCTGATCGGAAATTCACTGTAACACATCGAGATGCGATAGCTGGATTCCAACCTGCAAGAGAAGGGGTTACAAGTATGAAGCGACATAAATCAGAATATACTTCCATTGTCCGACGAAGTGCTTGAAGCATATTAGAATCAAGTGCATCGGCTTCATCCAAGACCAATATCTTAACCATCTCATCAGCTACTGTATATGTTGATGCGAACATTTTCACCGCTTGATGTAGTAGCTGGCTTCTGTTGGGGTCTCTAGATTGACCTTTTGCCTTTAATGCAGCTTTAGCTTCTCTGTAGATAACTGACATATACTCATCTAATTCAGTTCTATCAGCTCTGTCAATCTTAGCTAAAGCTTGAATGTTCCTCTTCGCATCAGTCATCGAGTACATGCTTATATCTCGTACATTCAGAAGTTTGAAATTTGACGAGTAGCTGTCTCCAAGGACCTGTTTCGCAAAAATCTGAGAGGCAGCGGTTTTGCCTGTGCCTGAAGGGCCATAGAGAATAAGATGCGGAACTGTCTTTGATTCTGCATAACTGCGGAGCTGGGTGATTGCCTCTTTCTGACCAACAAAGTCGTCCCAAGTCTTGGGGTGGTATTTTATACTCCACAGAACAGGTTCCAATTACTGCACCAAAATGGAAGAGAATTTGTTTCAAAATAAGGTTGACTCTTCCTTTATCAGGAAAAAGAGCTAATTAGTACGACCTAAACCGCAATGGTCATATATACTCAAAAGCTCGGCGCTTGTTTGCAAACTATCAATTTGAGGTCTTGACATGGCGAAGGAAACCCTGGAAAAAGAACTGGACCATATGTTTAGAGAGGACCTTGTTGTCGCTTGTCAGTATTGGGGGATAGATGTTGGAAGCAGTTCATCTGGAACGCAACTTTCAGAACTCCTTGCTAAGAAGATGAAACAGAAAGAAGCTCGCGATCAAATGTTCTCCGCATTTTCAGATCAAGAGAATGATCTTCTTGGATTATTAGCCTTGAGTGGTGGAGCTATGAGCTATGATAGATTGAAACCTTTCAGAAAGATATACAGCTATGGACAGCTTAACCAAACTGAACGGGACCTCAGAAAGAAGGGTATAATCATTAGAAGAATGATGTCAAGACTGACAGAATTCGGACGCGAAGTTGCTGAGTTTAAGATTCTAGACTTTTTCATACCTCATCTGAAGAAACATTTCTCTGAAAAAACAGAGCATATCAGAGAGAAACCAAAGAAAGCAAGAAACTTGGTGAATGAACGCGACACTATCCTCATAGATACATTGCTGTTAACTTCGTACTTGGCAAAGCATGAGGTCAAGATGACGAGTTCGTGGGAGTTTCCAAAAAGAGAGATTGACCACATCAAAGAAGGAATGTCTCAGCACAGTGACGAGCGTTTTGACCTCGTTCAGAAAATGGCAAGAAAAGCTGGGGCCTATGAGATTGTTGATAAAGATAGAGTGACTCCTGGGAGAGTAAAAGCTCTTTTTGAAGGGAAACAGGAACGAGTTGCGACAAAATTCCTACTCTCAGCAGTCGGTAGAACCCGTGCAATATGGGCAACTCCAGACCAACCCACAGAATATACCCTGAATCTTGTCATCTGTAGGCTACGAGAAGCAAATACTGAGGATTGGATAAGTGTTTCAGAGATGCGGGATTGGATAAGAAGTGAGCTTTTCATTGATGGACAACCACTCAAATGGATTCAAATAACCGAGGAGCGAGTTAGCATTGCTCTAGAAACTCCGATTATGTTAGGTTTAGTGGAAGGAGCATATAAAGGAAAATCCTTACTCGCTGTAAAGCTCACTGATATTGGTGGTGCGGTTATTGCTGGACTTCCTCGAGAGGAAGTGTCAGGTCAAGAAACCTTCATTGTACTACCAAACTTCGAGGTGACAGTCTTCTCAACAGAAATGGACTACTACACACTCTATAAGCTGATGCTAATCACAGAACCTGTAAAAACGGATGTAGTAAGTACATTCAAAATAACTGAGTCATCAATATTCCATGCTATCGAGTTGGGCTATCGAGAGAATGACATCATCGATTTCTTAGAGAAAGAAAGTTCAAAGCCCATCCCTGCAAATGTAATCAGGTCAATTAGGGACTGGACATCTCAAACGACCTTTGCCACATTGTCCGAAGTGTGGATATTTGAAACAGATTCGGAACAGGATATTGAGAAGCTCACGCTTATACCTGATTTCAACAAATATGTTTTGAGAAAAGTTGGACCTTCGGCGGTTATAGTCAAAGGTGATATTGAGGAATTTTTAGAGGAAATTCAGAAGCATAAGTGTCATGTAACAAAACATGGAGCACAAGAGGGAGAACAAGATACACAAGCCGCTACTCCTGTATCTGAGCAAGTATTGCTATATGGCGATCACCAAGCATCTGAAGTATCTGATGACTGTCTAGGTTGTCCAGCTATTCAATCCTGTAATCGGGTCCTAAAGCGAAAAACGGCAGGAACTAGAGGAGACTAACTTGACCAAGTCATTACTACCAAGCCCATTAAAGGGTCACTTCTTGGGAGTTGGGAGTCTTGTCGAAGAAACAGCAAATTCAGCACTTGAATACATACTTGATTTATGCTTACCATATGCATTTCAAAGACCTTCAAACCCCGATGAGGATATGATTCGCCAATTCGGTGCGCTTCTTCCGGGATTTGAAGAGAAGGGTACTTTCATTTATGACCCAGATTTTGATTCATTTCAGGACATTCTGCAGAATGAAGAGGGGCTAGTGCCAAACGAGAGATATTTCGGATCTCTTTATGAGTTGAAAAATCATGTTCCGTTCAAATTCTTAAAAGTACAAGCAACAGCTCCAGCTACAATGTGCTATAGTATTAGGGGAGATGATGGAAGACAGCACCTCACACCTCAGATGTTTAAGTTTTACACATCGTTAGTAGCACGAATAGTAAGGGGATATGTTCAGTTCTTCAATGGAGATGTTGAACAGCTAATCGTTTGCCAAGATGATCCTTCATTTGGATTCGTAACTGAAGCAATAAACGCAGGAAATGTGCCAGGGTTATCAGCTCATCATATCATGAAGATCACGGACCAATTATACCCAAAGGAGATAATTCCAGCTTACCATTATTGCTATGATTGGAGAGTGTTGACAGAAGACGATACTCATCTCATTTGGCAAAGTAAACCTAAGATAGCACATTTGGATATGATAACCTATCCTCCAGAAGTAGATGCTAGTCAGGCAGAACTCATCAACAAGTTTCTAGAATCTGGAGGAGCGATAGCTTTGGGTGTTTTACCGAATGTCGATGATGCATATTCTGAATCTGTGATTTCCTATTTTGAAAAATCTCTGAAAGCAGCTATTTCCCTTCTGATTGAATCTGGTGTGAATATCAATCTTCTCGAAGAGAATTCAATGGTTTCTACTCAATGTGGTCTTTCTGGAGCTAGTCCAAAGCTCTCACGTATTATTCATGAACATGACAAAGAATATCCTGAAATTCTGAAAAGGACCTGTGCAGAGTTTCGTTGAATATAATTGTATTTTACGGCAAACTATCATAGTATACGGATATCCTTAAGTGGAGGTATAGAGTGGGCGCGTGATAGAAATGGCTGGTGAATAAGATGGAAACTGAAGGCAAAGAACCAGGTCCAATTATGAAATTCATCCAAGATTATCGGTTCAAGATGTTAGTCCCAGAGCTGCTAGTTGTATTCGGAGTATGGTACATGCTTCCTGACTCACTAACATCCAATGTCTATATGATTTACTTAGACTTCTTAGGGCCATTTGTGTATATACTTCAACCACTCTTCATCATTCCAAGTGGTATATTGGCTTTTTTGACAGCCTTTACACTCCATGGAATCTATCCACTAGATAACTACCACGAAGGGAAGATACCTGATTTGCCCAAGGCCGCTGTTGTCATGATAGTAATATCCTTTGTATTCCTTCCTTGGTTAGTCTTGATGCAAATGATTGGATATTATATGACAGAAGCAACAGAGTATATCTCCAGAAATCCACTCTGGGAGAGAGTAGAAAGCGTAGGAGACCTCCTATTTTATGCAGGTGCAATGTTCTTTGTTGGATTGCAATGGTGGCTGCTAATACCAGTCTTCTTTCTAAGTCAAGGTGTTGATGGTATTCACAAGATTGCTCATCATGAAACCTCAAGCGAGAAAATAACATGGATATTCTATTTCCTATGGCCAATCACGATACCGCTCTTCTTCTCCCCTGTTGAGATCTTAGCAATGGCGGCATTATCTATACCAGCGTTTGCATTCTATGGATATATCAGGCCATATTATACCTATGTGAATGCAGTTCATACATTGACCTTTGCAATTTTGGTAGTTGTGGCACTACTTCTTGCACCATATCTTCCACTGTTGAATATTTGGTTCCCAGGATCAATCCCTACGATTATGCCACCGCGTGTATTCCCGGGAATCACATGGTAATAGCTATAACCATCCTTTGCTAGTTTCAGTTAGCAAAGGTTGGTTTTCTTGTTGCTGCGTCCTCATCCTCTTCTCGAAGCTTGTGTTTGAAGGGACGACCTTGACCGTAGATTGCAGGATCTTCTTCTTTTGTCTTCTTCATAATTATTCCAAAGCCAATTGTTTGGAAGATGATAGAGCCAATAGCAATCAATGCTACATCAAAGAAATAGAGATGGCTTACAAAGTCAGCAGGTTTAGTTACAGCAATTATTGTGTAAATGATTGCTTGGATTATCAAACCAGCCATGTACATGAGTATCCATTTATTGGTCCAGTTCTGATTCGCCATCAGTATCAATCCTATCAATTGATGATAATTACGACCCAATCATAACCCCAATTAAAGGTGCCTGTTATGATACCTATTGATTTGCTTCTTGCATCTTTGTCGCGATGAAACTAGCAAGCTTTCTAAAATCATTTTTTGAAATGCTGGGAACACTACTCGATTTCTCAGGTATCTTAAAACGAGCTACATACACCGTTACATCATCATCCATCGATTGCTCGAGTATTGCGGGATATCTAGCTCCAACACTAAAGGTATCACTACGTTCTTTTACCACAGGGCCTTTATAGATGGTTCCGACTAAATAGGGATATGCGAACCCCGAATGCGATACCTGGATATCCAAGGAAGCTGTATCAGATAATCCTTGGACTTGAACCTTGGGCTTTGCTTCTAATATGGTCTGAATTCCTCCCCTTTTTCCAATAGTAACATTTAGACCGGCTCTTAATTCAGGAAGAGTTGTCAGGGCATCAAGAAATTCTAAAACATCAGAATCAGTTGGCGGCTTGAAGAACACCTCGGGATCAATCTTGGGTATCCGGAAACCCCAGAGAAATCCAAGAGTCGCACTCAATATATTCAGAAGTCCGACGAAGAGAAGAGAATCAACCAGCTGGTTGAATAATGGTTGAGACAGTAGTTGAAATACAAGAAGTAGGATGCCAATAAAAGGGAGGACTATACACGAGCAAAGACAACCTGTAATCCCTCCTTGATCCGCATATAGATGTCCATATGCTTCCTTATTTCTAGCAGACATCTCTGTATACGCCTCAGGTGCCATCCAGATTTTCTCCTTCTTCCATTCCCCAGGAGTGTAATCAATTGCCCGTTTCGAGATTCCTCCAATAAATGCAGATGAAAGGAAGATAATCATAGGAATCACAATGTATGAGAAAATGACAATGTCAAACGCGTCAACAAATGAATTTGAGAGCCATAAAGAAACTAGAACAGACACCAATACAAAGACCACAAAAACCCGATTAACAATCTTTTGGCGGCTATATGAAATTACTTCATCTTCAGTCAAATATCTCACCCTGCCAACATGAAAACAGTTGATGTTCAAAGGTATAAGCTAATCGATTTTCTTTGGGAACATGCAGCTCGATCATTTTAGCGAATCCATACCAAGCTCATCCATGGGTTCTTCAAGTAGTTCATCATCTGCTGAGATACTAGCATACCAGTGCATAAACTCTCTAAGAACTCCGATAACTTCTGAGGACTTTGGATAGGATTTACTGAGATCCTTTGGAAAATCATCCCTACCTGAATCATTTGTTATTTCGACAGATTCGATGATACCTTTGGAATCGACTTGAAAAATCACAGTCGCCGCACTCTCCAAGTTCTCAATCTTTGCAGCAATCACTGGCTCACGTAATGTGTAATATCCATGCCATTCTCCAATGTGCAACCTGATTCCAATCCATGAAAGTGCAGGTAGGTCAACAACCATGTGTAATGCCTTTGCGAATCTTTGCGGAGAGGAAATTCGAAACTCATCTTCAAGAGGGCTAGGAAAAACAGGGAATATGGCCGCAGTATAGGCAATTCCAAGTAGAATCATGAATGCTCCAAATACTTGTGGCAAAAAGGCCAGGGCTGCTGGATTCAACAGATTCAGAGTAACTGGAAATGAAACTAAGAGAATAATAAGAATGGGTATAACAAGAATCCATTCATAGCTAATATTGGATGTAAATAGAATATACTTCTTCTTGTATTCGTTACTCATATCAATGAATTCGTTGAATGTAACATATCGTAGCTCAAGACTCCATATTGGTTCCATTGCTTCGACAGACATCTTCATTCGCCAGATAAGTACTGCAATGGGAATTGGATAAGAAGTAATTAACATAATAGAAAGCATGAACCAAATTGTACTACTCTCAAGAATCAAACCAAATATCAGATTGATTATCTCAAATGATAGTACTGTCCAAATAATGATTGTGAGGAATATCGACCCATAGTCGTACCAGGAAAGAGAATAGTCATATTCTGAAGATTCTGTCATGCTGACTCAATATACCTCTTTCATAGCTTGGTTATTGCTCTTTCGAAATCCTAGTAGTGGATACCAAGCTCTTTTAGAATCTCTAGAAGGCTCTCTCTCTGGTCGCGGACTTTCAACCATTCAAGAATCAGTATTGCCACAGCATTCTCAGTTACTAGCTTTACATCCTTAACTCCCAGTTCTTGTATTCTCGATGGCACAGGATTCTTTACGTAATATCCATCTTCAGATTCGCCAATGTATTTTCTGAACCACCGATCTCGATTCTGCCACCACCAAACGACTTCTGGTTTTGCATCGCTCTCAAGAATCCTCACCATCATCCTGTCAATTGAACCAAACTCTTCAGTCCACGATTCTAGGTAAGATTCATTCGCAATCCCCTCAATTCGCACCACAACTCTGGGATTTCTATATACTTCATATATTCCATACTCTGCTTTGTCCATTATAATTCGCACATGAGAAATCCCAACAACCCTGCTTTGAGTCTGAGCAAGTTTCAAACATTCTCTGATAAGAGGTAATGTGAAATCCTTTGATGCCTCGGTGGAAGTTGACCGCCACCCTCCCCAGAAACATACCCCAAAGATCAGATTCAGAATTATAATATAGATGGGCAGATTCCATTGTGTCAATGACGGATCAATGAAAAATGTGTAGAGAGGCATAGTGAATAGAAGAATGGTCAAGAAGATTGGGAGATAATAATACCAAACATATGGCACTGCAACCAAACGAGCGTATTTCTTGCGATATTCTGATGTAAGCTTCTTCACTTCCTCCAGCTTGAACTGGACAGGATCATATTTCCATTCGATACCCTCATACCTGATATTTTGCTGCTTTAATTTCCAACTGACATAGAATCCGATGAATGATAGAAGAATAGGAACTACAACTGATGTGGAAAGTAGCAATAGCAAATCAAAAGATGAGTAATCATAAAGGAATCCTAGACCAAAGCCAAGTACTTGAACGATAGTGATCAAAATAATCAACGAGATGTAAAATCGATTCATAGATTCGTAGTGTATTGGTCCTTCCATCATCACACCGCCCAATATGTGTCTGTCAACTAGTGCCACTTTAAGCCTTGTCGGTAGATTCGTCATATGACACAAGGCTTAAATCCTTTGAATAGATACGATATTTAACTATTGTGAATTATGGTGATGGTATATTGAAACAGGGAGATAAAGCACCTAACTTTGAAACGGTTGATGAATTAGGAAATCCCTTCAAATTAAGTAAATTCAAGGGACAGAAGGTGATGATTTACTTCTATCCGAAGGATAACACGCCTGGCTGTACTGCAGAGGCTTGTTCTATTAGAGATGCATGGAACGCATTCACGAAAAGTGACATCCCAGTCTACGGAATCTCAGGCGGTTCTGCAAAAAGCCATCAGAACTTCAAGAACAAGTATGATCTTCCATTCCCATTATTGATGGACGAGGAATTTGAGATTGCAAAACTATATGGTGTCTATGTCAAGAAGCAGATGTACGGGAAGGAGTACATGGGCATTGAACGAACAACATTCCTCATAGATGAAAAAGGGAAGATAGAAGGTATATTTGGCGGACCAGAAGGTCTTGAAAAGGTTAACACCAAAGAGCATGCAGATCAAGTGATTAAGTTCTGGGGATTGAAGCTTTAGAGGTGATGATTTGGGATTAGCAATTGGTGATTTCGCCCCGGATTTTGAAACCATAGACGAATCTGGGAACCATTTCAAATTGAGTGATTTGCGTGGGAAGAAGGTGGTTCTCTACTTCTATCCGCGCGATTTCACACCAGGATGCACTGCTGAAGCCTGTTCACTGAGAGATGATTACCAACTTTTCGAGAACTCTGGTATTCCCATCTTTGGGATTTCTGGAGGTTCAGCGGAGCTTCATCAAAACTTTCGAAAGAAGCACAACCTCCCATTTCCTATACTCATGGACGAGGATTTAGAGATAGCAGAACTCTACGGTGCGAAGAGTAAGCTAAGTCTGCTTGGCATCGGAGTTAAACGGATCACATATCTTATTGATGGAGAAGGTAGGATTGAGGCGATATTTGGAGGGTCAGAAGGTCTAGACAAAGTAAAGTCTAGTCATCATGCCTCTCAGATCACTCAATTCTGGGGATTAAAGCTATAGAGCAGCTGAGTTCAAGATGCTAAAAGTAGGAGATAAAGCCCCTGAATTTGAAACGAAAGATGAAACGGGAAAACCGTTTCGTTTGAGCGATCACCTTGGAAAAAGACTCGTTATCTATTTCTATCCAAAAAATGACTCTCCGAACTGCAAACTGGAAGCTTGCTCATTTAGAGACAGCTTCTATGTCTTTGAAGATGCAGGAATACCAGTTGTTGGGATTTCAGGAGGAACAACGGAATCACACCAGAGATTCAAGGAAAAAAATCTACTCAATTTTCCGCTTCTCCTTGATGAAGACAACTCCATAGCGAAGCTATATGGAGTATACAAACCTCTGAGGATACTTGGTAGAGAATTCCTAGCTGTAAAGGGAGTAACCTTCCTAATAGATAGATATGGAAAAATCGAATCTATCTTTGGTGGAAGCGAAGGAAGGAAGAAGGTAAAGAGCGGAAAACATGCACAACAAGTCCTCACCTATTGGAGGTTGGAGCTGTAAGTTCATCCTCTACGAGGAATCCCAACGCTACTAAGATAGATGACTGACTCCTTATTACTATCCAAATTCAGAAGAGAATTCATCTCCTCATCATATATTGCTCCAATTTGACAACTACCAAGACCCAATGCTTCTGTGGCAAGAGCAAGATTCTGTGCGATATGTGCCGCGTCAAGGAAGATATACCTGTAGGCACGTTGTAAGTATTTCCAAGTAGACCTTTCAAAGACTGCACTCCAAATGAATACAACCGCAGCCTGCCCTGCAATGCCTTGGTCCAATGCTCCTTTCTTCACATCATTTGAGAAGTCACCCTTCTTAATCAGCTCCAGGTGATGAAATTGGACATTATAGTGATACAGTCCCTTTTCAAGTCCAGTAACCCTATTGGCATATAGGTAGGTCTCAATGGGATAAAGAGCACCAGCGGAAGGAGCAGTTCGAAGTTTAAAGATGCTTATCTCACCAGTGACGCCTTGAGTCGCCCATAGCAATTGAGACAACTGACTCAAGTTCAAAGGCTCATCCGTATAGGCACGTCTACTTCTCCGATTGTGGATCACTTCCCAGATTCCAGGGCCATCTTGAATGATAGGAGCAGGAAGCTCTATTCTCTCAGCTTCAGGGTAGATCTTGAAGGTTTCAGGTTTGTTATCCCAATCCAAGAAATGGTTCGGAACCCTGTCCCGATGATAACGTGTTCCTTGGAAAAAATCGGAACCAATTGACTCGTGCATGATTACAGAATGAAGGCCGAATGATATTTGATTAACGATATGGAAGTTTTGCTATTTTCAGCCATGTATCACAATGGATACTCTTTAATATAGGCTCACTTCCAGCTCGAAAACGTCTGGCTCATTTCAGCCGGCTAGTACAAAGAAGTAGGGGCAACAATATTGACTTCTGATGATAAGACAGTTGAAGAACTGAAGAAGAAGGCAGAGAAGCCGGGTAAGGACGCTATGATCTTGCACCCATTTTACAAAGGCAAGATTCAAAGTATTGGAAAAGCGCCGGTACGTAGCTTCGATGACTTCGCAATCTGGTATACACCAGGTGTTGCTAAGGCTTGCTTAGCAATCAAAGAAAACGAAGAAGCCTCCTATGATATGTTGAACAGAGGAAATATGGTCGCTGTTGTTAGCGATGGCACCCGTGTCCTAGGACTGGGAGACATCGGACCATATGCTGCTGGTCCTGTTATGGAAGGAAAAGCAATTCTATTCAAGTATCTCGGTGGTGTGGATGCGTGGCCTATTTGTTTGGACACGAAGGATCCTGATGAGATTATTCGTACCGTCAAGTTACTACAACCAACCTTTGGTGGCATTAACTTGGAGGACATCTCAAAACCAAAGTGCTACAGGGTTCTGGAGGAACTCCGAAAAGACCCAGATGTGAAGATTCCAGTCTGGCATGATGATGCACAAGGTACAGCTACTGTGGTATTAGCAGGTGTGCTTGGTGGTCTCAATGTTGTTAAGAAGGATATTGAGAATATTCGAGTTGCCATGCTTGGTGTAGGTGCAGCGAATACCCGAACTGCATATCTTCTTGCTGCGGCGGGAGTGAATTACAAGAATATAATAATGGTGGATAGTCAGGGAGCTATCTACAAGGACCGAGAGGATATCGTTGCTGAGAAGGATTATGATACCTTCAAGTATGACCTTGCCCAAAAGACCAATCCGGATAGAATGACAGGAGACCTAGGTGAGGTCATTGAGGGAATGGATGTGCTCATTTCTGCTTCACGGCCAGTCCCTGGAAGCATCAAGAAGGAGTGGGTTTCAAAGATGGCTTCCGATTCTATTGTCTATGCATGTGCTAATCCGTTGCCTGAAATTTGGCCCTGGGATGCGGTAGACGCAGGTGCCAAAATCGTTGGAACCGGAAGAAGTGACTTTGACAACCAGATTAACAACTCACTTGGGTTCCCAGGTATCTTCCGTGGAACTCTTGATGTCCGTGCTAATACTATCACAGATGAGATGTGTGTTGCAGCAGCTCAGGCTCTTGCAGACCTAGGCGCTAAGGAAGCGAACGTGAAGAAAGTCATTCCTACCATGGACCAATGGGAACTCTATCCAGCTGAAGCAACTGCTGTTGGTATGAAGGCCATTGAACAAGGTATCGCTAGAGTTCATTGGGAGGAGAAAGACCTCTACGAGCATGCAGAACATGTCATTCGAACTGCTCGTAAGTCTTCAGAGATTCTTTACGAGAAGGGCTTTATTCCAAAAGCTCCACCAACCTAAGATTTTGTTGCGGCGAAAACTCGCCGCACTTTTCTCTTTTTTCCACTATTGCCAATGTAGGCGATGATTAGTAAGATGTTCATTTCAACCGTCTATTGAAGTATAGAGTACCAATTGCAACTGGAATTAAGGCAATTCCAACAATGATAAGAATAGAATTAATCCTAGGATTGTGATCTTGACCATCTGGAGCTATATCAATATCATAATCGGGAACCAAAGGATTGAGTCCCTCTATGAGCTCTAACTGATCACGTAATCCATCATTATCTGAGTCCGAGCTCAAAGGATTCATTCCACGTGCTACTTCTTCAACATCTAGGACACCATCATAGTCACCATCAGCTGATAGCGGATCAGAGCCATATTCAAATTCCTCTACATTGGTCAAGGTATCATTATCAGGATCTTCTTGTGAGTCGTCGATCAACGGATTTGTAAGGAATGTGACCTCCCAAAGATCATCCATTGTGTCTTGATCCGTATCTGTAGAGTTGGGGTATGTTCCTAGAGTGTGCTCTCTAATATTAGTCAGACCATCCAGATCGAGGTCTTCGAGTGTATCATCTGCTAGGGGATCTAACCCAAAATAGTACTCATATGAATCAGTCATATTGTCCTTATCAGTGTCAACAATGAAAACGTCTGTACCCACTACTCGCTCCATGGAATCAGAAAGTCCATCATGGTCCCAATCTAGTGGTGGTACCGGATCCGGCCATGTGTATTGCACTGCGTCAGTTATGGAATTTCCATCAAAGTCACTTGTATATTCGAATACAATTCGTAGTGTAAGGCTTTCATTGCCTGTATTGTATATTCGAAATCTTCGAGGACCTATACCTGAATCCTGATTGAACTCTGTTGTGACATTTTCCCCTGTGACTGCAATATCATCTATCTCATACCGAGTATAGTTCTGAAGGGAGAGTGCGAGATGTGCAGTGCTATTCGCTGTTACTCTGACAGTAATTCGTTGGCTGGTGCTCATCATTGTCCAAGCATATATCGATCTCAGCGGTTCCAATTCTGAAACAAAGAGCTGTTGGATGTCCTCGCCATTGCCGCTATTTGATAAGTAAATGGAGAGTGCAGCGCATGCCTGTGCTAATGCAGTGACATGCTCAAGGTTATAGTCAGAGCTATGTATCGTATCACTGGGAGGGTCTAGCGGGTCGATCTCATCTGCACTATGAACATTAATTGTTGGTAATCCCTTTTGAAGGTAGATGACTTGGTCTGACATCGAGAATTCATTTTCATCGATACTGAGAATATCATAACCTCCTTGAAGGAGAAAGACCTGTAAAAGTTCTGCAAGGAAATCAGAACGTCTGTATGTCACAGTAGGATCATATCCTGCAATATAGCCGTTGTTAGAAAGCATAAGTCCATCGAAGTTGTACAGACCCATGACATTGACAGACTCATTGATGAAGTAATTTGAAATATCATTAGCGCCATAACGGAATGGAATCAGGTCTCCATTGGGGGCATAATTTCCAGATTTCGAATAGGAAGGGAAGCAGAGATAGACATCAATTGACAAGCGATAATTGCTAAGAATCTCAGCCATGAGAGTAAGCATCGCGCATGCCCCAGTATTATATTGCAGAGTGTATGAGTATCCTAGCTCAGTATCAAGATATGCTGTGAACACTAATGCCCGATTATCATCACCAAATCCACGTTTGACTGCCATTAAGGAATTGTAATTTCCCTCATACCATGTTTCCAGTCCATATCCTTTAAGAGTAGAAGAGATGTATTCCGCAGCTTGTAGGTACTCGTCTTCTGCGGTCAACATATGACGATAGGGGTACCTATCGATTTCTATCAAATAACCCGTTAAATCAGATGCTCTTGCTAGCTCCCACGGTAGGTCCCACCAGTTCAAGTCATTATAGGGGTGAGGAATTATCTCGACATCTTGATCCTCATCTGGACCATCTCCGGGTTGCAAGAAAGGCAGTAGAAATACAGAGCCAATTATTAACACCAGACAGAAGATGACAATTCCGATTCCTTTCTTTCGCGACACGAATATCGACCTTTACGGGCTTTCATGACGAAGTGTCCGATTAAATAAACAATGGAATGAGCAAAGACATTCACTCGTACATTCGCCAACTGCAGAGTTTTCTCTAGGGTTTCCATATAAATACGCACCGACCACGGTAACAGAACAGAAACCTTCATTCATGCAATCAATTTCAACCATTTTGATGTTCAAGCTGAAAGAGGACGACCTTAGCGACCCCTTTTTATGTATGATTTCAGAAAAACGGTTGTCCTCTATTTAGGAGTTACAAAAATGTCATACGACCGCTGTGTACGTTGTGGTTCATGTTTGAAAATTTGCCCTATCTTTGATGCGATGGGTGAGGAGCAGTACTCTCCAAGAGGGAAGAACTATCTCCTTCAAATAATGGATGAAGTTGAAAAAGACCCCGAAGCTGCAAAGGAGTTTCGAAAACTCCTATTCACATGCACAATGTGTGGTAGATGCAAAGAAACCTGCTCTTCTGATGTTGATCTTTTGAAAATCTGGCATGAACAGAGAGGAAAGGCCATTCATGAGCATCCAGAGGAGTTCGCATATCTCAGTCCACTTCAGGACGCATTAGAGAATGTACAGAATATCTATGGACTTGATCCAGAGGATAGAGCCATGTTCTGGTTGGATGAACTAGAGGATGAGATACCAGGTCTGTCGGACAGAGTCTATGAGCCAGGCAAAAAGGCAGAGGTCATGGTATTCCTAGGTTGCTTGATGTCCTTTAGGAGCTCACAACTAGATGTTTTACGATCACTCTTTAAATCATTAGAAAAATCAGGAACAGATTATATGGTAATGGGTGCAGAGGAATTCTGTTGTGGTCATCCTCTATACCTCATGGGTGATGATGAAGGAGCTTCTGAGCTTAGAAAGCACAATAAATCAGTAATAGTAGATGCAGGAGCTAACAAAGTAATCACATGTTGTCCAGGATGCCTAATCCAGCTCAAAGAGCATCATGATCTGAAAGATATCGATGCCCTTCACCACACTCAGTACTTTGACATGATTCATGAAAAGCTACCTGAATTCGAAACCACAGAGAGCTATGCATATCATGACCCTTGTGAGCTTCATCGAATTCTGGGCATTAAGAAAGAACCCCGCTCATTGATGAATAAGATGAATGTAAAATACCGCGACATTGAACCTAGTTGTTGTGGTGGAGGTGGACTTTTGCGTATGACAGATTCGAATCTGAGCGACATAATCATCAAAATGAGAGCGGCAAGTGAAGGGCTAAAGGATGTCACAGTACTCACATGTTGCCCATCTTGTAGAGAGCAACTTCTAAGTAACAATCTCAAAACTCAAGATATCATTGAATTGGTTGCAGACGTATTAGAAAAGGGGGGCGACTAGAGTGAAACTACGTAATTATGCAATTGGTGCAAATGCTTCGATGTATTATAGATTGAACTTCAAGAAAATCAGAGGAGTCTTTTATCCGAAGACAGAGCAAGAACTTGTAGCTGCCATTAAGCAAGCGAATGAACAAGGCTTTGGAGTAACACCAAAAGGAGGAGGTTCTGGACTAAGCGGAGCATGTACTGGCGGTAATGAAGATAGGATAATGGTAAGTAGCCTACAGATGCGACAGGTTCTCACAGTTTCAAAAGACCAAGGATATATCGATGTACAGCCCGGAGCCACTCCAGATGAAATCAATGAAATCCTTGCTCCTATGAAGATGAAATTGTTCGTTGCTCCAAGTAGCAGAGACATTGCGACAGTCGGAGGGATTCTCAGTACCGATGGAGGCGGGAATGATACTTGGGTCAATGGTACGATGAGAGATAATACCCAAAGAATAAGATTGGTTCTATATGACGGAAGAACTGTCACAGTGTCTTGGGACGGAGTCAAGAGTAATGATGCAGACCTTGAAGCGGATCTCAATCGATTGAAGATGACTATTCATGATGTAGCGAGTGCACATGGAACTCTTGGTTTCATCACTGAGATGCGCTTGACAATAAAGCCCATCCAATCGAAACCAATGGTTGGTGGAATAGTGAACTATCCAACGAATAATGAAGCCGGTGAAGCCCTACATGCTATGATTGAACGAAGGATACCAATTGAATATGGAGAAGTAATCGCATCTGCACACCCTGATGTGCGTGGAGACCTCACTCCACCCGTTCATATACTTGAAGGTTCAGAAGATGCAATGTCACAAATAGCAGAAATCACTGATTTCAAGAAACTTCCAAAAGAAGAGGTGGCCTACATGAAGGATGTACGTATTAAACTACCAAAACGTCAACCAAATGTGGGGAATCAAGTTGCACTCTTTGAGGGATACGGGTTCTACGCAGATAGTCTTCTGAAGATGCAAGATGGGATTGATGAGGTTAATGCTCTTCTCAGAAGTCATGATTTTGAGCCATTTGCGAAGTACGGGCATGGCCCTAGTAAATGGTACTTGGGAGATAATACCGCAACATACGGGATCATCCTCCACTCGCGAGAGATCAGACCTGAGAACAAACCAGGCAATGAAATCTATCAATGCTTGCTGGATATTGTAAGTCTTTGTAAGAAGCTGAAGATAACTCCGAAACCTGAGCATAAATGGCCATTTTCTGATGAAGTAAAGAACGCGAGGTTAATGGAGTTAAGGAATGTACTGGGCGGTGGATTCAATTCATTCCTACTTGACCCGAATTGCAATGACACTCTAGCATCTATGGTATAGATTCTAAGTAGAATACTTTCGGTTATGTCTCTGCGGTCTTTATATATGGGCCGCAAGACTAACTTATGATAACTATGAAGAGGGTGGACACCAGCCCGAAGGGGCTCTTTGATCCTTATTACGTCCCGAAGAAGCTTCTCCACAGGGACAGGGAACTCGAATCTATCGGAGGCATCTATGCAGATTCCTATACGGATGAGTATGGAGTGAATTGCTTGGTCCACGGTATCACTGGAGTGGGTATGACTGTCTTCTCTCGATACTTCCTCACTAAGCTAGTACCTGAGAAATTCGACGCATATACTATCTATGTGGATGCGAAGAATAAGGATACCTTGGAGATTATCTCAGAGCTAAATGACAAGGTCCACAAACAGACGAACACGCCAATAACCTTCACGTTCGATTTGGATGTGCTTTGGATGCAATTCAAGCGTACTGCTTCAGCAGCATCGAAAAGAGGTGTGTTTGTTATCGATAATATAGATGAGCGCAATGAAGAAATCTATGCAAAAGTTGCAAGACTATCAAAAGAAATCAATGCCAGCACTATTGGGGTCCTTAATAGCCACGATTACAGGTTACTCACAAAAGGTGCAGCAAGTTCGATGGCATATGATTTTGAGGTTCCATTGGACACCTACACGCAAGGTCAGCTATATGACATAGTTCGGATGCGGGTTGAAGATACATTCACGCAGGGATTGACTGACGAGATTGTACGATATATCACGGATATTGTGTGTGAGTTCGATGCATCTAAACCGAAGACATCAATTGAAGCTCTGAAAGCACTGTGGCCAATGGCATCAGCAGGGAAAGAGATCGATTCGGACACTGTCCGAGCAGCTACATCAGAAATTGCACAATTTGCTTACGATCAGGACTACATGGATACTATTGACACAATCAGCATGAATGACTTCATGACTCTTCTTGTTCTTGAGGCACTTGCTGAACACCTTATGAGATACAAGACCGAAACCTATGTAGATAGACAGACTCTCAACGAGATCGTACAAGTAAAATGTGAAGAGCTTGGGGTCCGTCACGCAATAGCAGATATTGACAAGAGTCTCCAGACACTCATCTTTCAGAGTGTTGTCTTTGAGTCTGGATATTCAAGGAATCTACTATATGTCCTTGTCCCACCTGAGATTCTCTATGATGCTGCTATGAGTTTGAGAAGAGAACTTGCAAGAAGAAAATGAAGGTGTGTAGGCCGGATAACCGGCCACACAGAATCTGTACTGGTATTTATTCGCCTTTCATAGCTTTCTTGGCTGCGACTTCGTCCTTGGCCCAAGCCGCGATATCGCCACCGCCAATAAGAGCTGTGAATTCACCCATGTCCTCAGGTTCGATTAAAGCAATCCAGCCTTTGCCATATGGGTCATCATTCAATAGAGCAGGATTGTCCTTAAGGTCATCATTGACCTCAGCGATTATACCGCCAACTGGAGCTTTCACAGCACCAGTCCATTTACCTGACTCCAGTGTTCCAATACTCCTGCCAGACTTTACATCCTTGCCAGCAGGTCGTAGTCTGATGAACTTGATCTTGCCTGCGGCAAATGCACCCAACTCTGTAATTCCTAGTCTGATCTTTCCACCCTCATCCTTCAACCATAGTGAATCGGTTTCGCTTGAATAGTAGCGGAGATCATCTGGGAAGTCGAACTCGTCAACTTTTACCATGGTTTAATCAC
>JAEORN010000002.1 GCA_016840825.1 Candidatus Thorarchaeota archaeon
ATCCAGTTCGATGACCATGACAACGCATGGCAATTGGCTGTTACAGCATACAAGATTGGTGTCGCATATAACAAAGAAGGAGGAGCTCTGGGATCATTCTTGATGCTCTACAAAGTGTCATCTTCTTCACATGATAGATTCAAACCAGCGCTTGAGAAGATTGCAGAGCATGCACTGAAAGCTTTCGTGAAGAAAGGCTGGAACACGTCACTGATCACACCAATTCTAAACGAAATACAGGGACAACTACCACCTATTGAAGGAATGGCAACAGATGGACCTGTAGATCAAAAGAAGCTTAAGAAGGAACTAATAGGATGGATGGATGTTCTATCACTAGAAAAAATCGATGGGGTAGAAATGCTAGTAGTCAGAAATGACAAGCTACAAGCTCGTGTGGCGATTGCAGTCGGGAACCATCCTGAAATCAGTGCACTAAAGACAGGACATAAAATAGCACTCACAAATGGAAAGTATGAAGTCTCAGATGCAAACCCTGAAGTGGTCAAAAAGTACTCTGTAGTATTGATGATAACTCCAAGCCAACGTGCGGAGATATCATTCGAAGGTGAGTATGGATTCAGCTGTCTGAAGGTGGCAGAACCAGAGGCTGAAGCAAAGTCATAGAAGTGGATGGATAAAAATTGGATATACTATCTTGGACAGTTCTTGTAGTTGTAGTGCTGATTATTTCAGCTTTTAACTACTACCTCAATCTAGCACCGGGAGCAGACCCAGAGGACTTTCAAGTAGGACCACCGCAACTTAATATCACATGCGATTGTTCACTAAACGTTTTGATTATTGGATCCATCGTAGTCTTAGCGCTTAGTGCGGTATCAAGCATATTCGAGTCGAGATTAGAACTTTATATTGTTGGCATAGGTGCTTTCAGTTTAATTACTGCTGCTGGCATTATCGGAAGACTACGCAGACATCGTGAATGGAGAGAGATACAAATTGCGATTGAACGAGCTGTTCCTGGTTCTTCCTTTATAGGTTTTCAGAAAGCTCCTGTGGATATTACATTCGATGATGAAGATGATGACGAATTTGATTATGGTGAGTACTAGTTCTCACTTTCTCTAGCTGGTACAATTTTGTCATCCTTGATGTTAGGAAATTTCAAAGCTAGAATTCGTCCGGTCTTGTCTATTTCTGTTTGAAAACAGTGCGCCTCACCAGGCTCAACAACAACAACATCTCCTTCTCTAAGATCGTAGCGAGTATTATTTATGAAAATACGAATCTCAGTCATAGCGATGAAGACTTCTTCCAAGTGTTCATGAGCATGTGGAGAGCTTTTTTCGTTTCTTGCAATGTCAACAAGAATAACACCACAACTATCAAGAGATTTACGGAAGGTGAGATCAGCAACATAATATGCTTCATATCCCGCTCTACTAGCCTTTGTTGAATCCTCAGCTCTATAGATACGAACCATTATACTCAATGTTTGCATACCAGGGTATGAAAAATATCTTCCTAAATGTTGTAAATAATTAGTTACTATAACCCATAGGTATTAGTTCACGAATTCGTATGTAATCATCTGAGAATGACTACTCCGAATAGAGCAAAGGGTCAAAATATTTTCAAGATCCTTATCTTAGGCAATGACTTGCCACTGCAAACTGGTTTCCTTAGTAGAGCCTCTGGAGACCGAATTTCTTACCAGCTGTATAACACACTTGGTCTGAGTTTGGGAGTAGTGAAAATTGAATATCCGGATGATCTGAGTGTATCACTTCAATTATGGTCAATCCCGTACTCAGAGAGAATGGAAGGACTATCCCGTAGCTTTTCAAAAGGTCATCGTGCAATCATCCTCATTCTTCGGCCACACGAGATTGAGAAGATTCCTGACATGTTCAATCGACTCTCTTTGAATCAAGAAATCCCAATAGTTGTAGTAGTAGTAGGCTCTGTTCGAGAAGCAGAAGCTGGATCCTATCAATTAGACGCATTTTTTGGCTCACAACTACCAGTATACGCGGTTCAGAGTATTGATGATGTGATGGGGATTGTTGCTGAAGATCTCCTCTCTCGAAGTTCCATTAGAAATCCCCTCCCGATGATAGTTGCCCTTGATGAAGAGGTTTGTCCACTTTATGAACCAACAGTCCCTGAAGCATCAACTCCTCATAACTCAATAGAAGAGATCAATGAAATAAATACCATAGCCATAGAGCTCGGCCTTCGAGTTGTTGGTGAAACTTGCGCAGTAGAATTAGATGAAGGAGTAGTATGGGTGTGCATGAAAACTGGTGCGGTTCGAATGGAACCGGATATTTGCCGTTATTGCTCACTAAGTTGCAAAAGACAGTCAAATATCTGTATTGTTGGAACAGACACAGGTTGGTCTTCAATCAGTCTAGGATCCCGAGCTTTACTCACCATAGCTAAGATCTATGCATTTTCAGCAAGCATGTTGCCTATTCATGTCAAGAAGCAAATAGAGAGAACAACCATCTGTAGTCGATTAGTTCTGAATCCTGCAATCCCAATCGAAGAAATCCC
>JAEORN010000118.1 GCA_016840825.1 Candidatus Thorarchaeota archaeon
CTAAATCGAAGTATCCTAGTCTTGCTTGAGATATCGCACCTATCAAGGAAATCTGTCCTCCTTGTATCTCATTATCGACAACAAGACCCTCCAAGGATTCTAGGACATCTTCACCGGGTAATAAACGCGCAATGAGAGTTCGTATGATTCTTGTTTCTTTTACCGATGTCATAGATAATTGATTGAAATTCCTACTAATGAAGAGCGCGTTTATTTGAATCACAATGTATAATGGGAAGTGCTTATCAAGGCAATTAAAGCCATAAATTTTGAGTGGAATCGTTGAAGGACGAAAAAGAGCAAAATAATCAATCCAATCTTGAGGATTTCTTTGGAACTGAAAAGACTGAGCAACCAGCAGAGTCAACAGCTATTAGGCCAGATAAGAAAGTAGGAGAACCCTCTTCATCAGATAGTCCTCGACACTCGCAAGAACCATCTAGAACTTCCACTCGAAATGAAGAAGATCTTGGCCCTGAGGAAATTGATGAAATAATAGATTCCGTCTATGAGGATGAATCCATCAGTCATAAAGCAGGGTATCGTGAGGAACCAAAGAACCTTCAACCATCATATCTTCTCTCGGTAGATTATGCTGGCGGTGATATCAAAAAGGCCATTGCCAGATTGTATAATCCAGAAACAAAGAAGATGTACATCTGGTACGACAATACTGGTCACAAGCCATACTGCTTTACCGACTTTCCTCCACAAGTTGTGCAATCTAAGGCTTCTAAGAATGCTGGTTTTATTGGAACACAGCAAGTAGAGTTACGGGATTTGCTTCGCGATGAGATGCGACCGATGACAAAGATAATTGCAGATGATCCGCTTGCTATTGGAGGAAAGAGAGATTCGATCAGAGAGCAATTGGTTGAACATACTCCAGATATGGCAACTGTAAGTCATGCTTGGGAAGCTAACATCAGGTATAGAAATTGCTACACATATGACAATGATTTGGTGTTGGGTCTTCCATATAAAATCGAGAACGGAAATCTTGTACGTTGTGATCCAAAAGTAGACGACATTATGCTTCAAGAATTCAAGAAATCGCTAGGAGATACAGAGGGACTTGAACGAATAGTAGAGCAATATGCTCCCATGTTCTTCACTGAGGTGCCTGATATTCGAAGGATTGCTATCGACATTGAGGTCTATGCACCCCAGAAGAACCGAATCCCGGACCCTGGATTGGCTGAGCAGCCTGTTACAGCCATTGGGCTATCTGACAATGAGAATCTCAATCTTTGCTATGTCTTGCTTCGAAATAATCACCCCAAAGGAGAGAAGCCTCCTGACTACCCCAAAGATCTCGAGCCGATATTCTATCACGATGAGAAGGAGATGATTATACAGGCTTTCAGAATGATTGACAAGTATCCAATTGTATTGACATTCGTCGGGGATACATTCGACTTGAAATACTTGTATAATCGAGCCAAGCGTCTGGGTGTTGATATGGATAAGGACTGTCCTATACGGATGTCATTCAATCAAGATACTGCATTGATGCTTGGTGGTATTCATGTAGACCTCTTTAGATTCCTCAAGAATCCATCAATACGACTCTATGCTTTATCAGGAGCCTATGAACAGAATAGCTTGGAAGCTATCGGTCAGGGACTTCTAGGGATAGGAAAGCTAGAGCTAAGTGATGATATCAATAATTTACCATACTACGAACTAGCCCATTACTGCTGGTTGGACTCTAATATCACTCAAAGAATAACCCAATATGATGATAATCTGTTACTCAGGCTCATCATCCTACTAATGCGTATCTCTCGTTTATCAATGGAGGATGTTACGCGATTTGGCATCTCGAGTTGGATACAATCTCTCTTTAGACAAGAACATAGACTTCGGAACTTCCTAATCCCTCAACAATATGAGATACAGATGCTAAAGGAGAGCTCTGCACAGACTGAAGCAATGATTAAGGATAAGGCATTCAAAGGAGCTATTGTGATTGAACCAGTAGCTGGCGTACATTTCGATGCTACCGTGCTTGACTTCGCAAGTCTATATCCAACCATCATGAAGACTCATAATATAAGCTATGAAACAGTTGATTGTCCTCATGAGGAATGTCAAAATGCTACAGGTAATAGGGTTCCTGAAACAAATCATTGGATCTGTAAATTGAATAGAGGAATGATTAGTGATACAATTGGTTTCTTCAGAGATACTCGAGTTAATTGGTTCAAAGGAAAAAGTAAGGACAAATCACTTGATGTGAAAAAGAGAAATTGGAACACTGTTGTTGAGAAAGCTCTGAAGGTTTTTGTTAATGCATCGTATGGTGTAACTGGCGCACAGCACTTCGAATTGTTTTGTATGCCTGCTGCTGAAAGCGTTACTGCGTATGGAAGAAATGCAATCATACGCACAAAAGAAAAAGCTGAATCAATGGGTGTTCGAGTTCTCTATGGCGATACAGACTCTGTGTTCTTAGATAATCCCTCAAAGGATCAGCAACAAGAACTTGTACGGTGGTCACGTAAGGAACTTGGGATTGATTTGGAGGTAGAGAAGACCTACAAGTATGTAGCTCTTTCTGATAGGAAGAAGAACTACATTGGAGTATATGATTCAGGCTATGTAGAGGTCAAAGGTCTCAGTGGCAAGAAGAGGAATACTCCTTCATTTGTACAAGCCGCCTTCAAAGATATGCTAGATGTCTTAGCAAAAGTCGATAGTCCTGAAGGCTTTGATACAGCTCGTGAGGAAATAAGTAAAATTGTTCATTGCGTTCTGGATAGATTAGAGGGAAAAGCTGAGCCATACTCTCCTGAAGAGTTGGCGTTTCGAGTTCAATTGACAAAAAGTCTATCCAGCTACGGAGATGTTAAGCCCCAACATGTTCGTGCTGCGATGATGGCTCCGGAAGAATTAGGCCCGGGATCTATTGTAGAATATATCAAAACAAAGGATCGAGATGGCGTACTCCCTGTTTCTCTTGCACGTGAGCAGTCATTTTGGATTGACAAGGATAAATATATTGATACATTGAAATCAGTGTTTGGACAAGTGTTGGATGCAGTTGGGCTCAATTTTGACGGTCTAATGGGCTTTACGACCCTTGACCAATTTTTCTGAGATAAATTAGTCCAGCGAAGAAAGCCTTTTAGCGAAGGCTGAGCTAACGCCTACCTAACATCCAAGATAATTGTACATAATCAATGACGGGGTTCCATCCTATGAGCAAGCTCAACTATCGAGAATTCTTCATGCAGAAAATGGTCATACTACTGAAACCTGAGGATGTTCAGATGTCCGCAAAGGACTTTCTATCCACCTACGCATCTTACATGGAAAGTGTGGGTATGGTGGGAAAGACACCGACTGGACACGCAACCTATCCAAGTCGTACAGTCCCGGTCCAGCAAGAGCATGTTCACTTTTTTGAGGAGTGGGTTGAGCTTACACACGCACTGGGGATCAATGGTGTCATAGGTATGGACCTCTATACTGATAGCTGGTTTGCTAAGGACCCGAAATACCAGACAATAACGAGCACCGGACAGAAGATGGAGCATCAAATTTGTCCCAACCGTCCTGAATACTGGGAATATGGAGCAGAGATCGTCAAGGAGATTGGTTCTTATCCTATCGAAGAGATTCTGTTATTTGGAACCGGATTCATTAGAGATTATTTCTGCTTCTGTGATCGTTGTCGTAATGAGTTTGCTCCACTGGTTGATCAGGAACCATCAAGATTGACATATCAGTATATCACTGAAAACTCTGAATTTCATCAAAAATGGCATCAGTGGAGAGCATCCAAAGTACATAATGGGTTAGCTGTCCTTCAGGCTGCTGCTAGAGAAGCTGATGAAGCTACCGAGAGAGAATATCCTCTCCGTTTGGCTGTTGAAGTTTTGTTAGATCCTGAAACTGGCTTGTCTGAAGGTGGGAAGAATGAGTATGGTTATGATTATGCTAAGATAGGTGAGATCACAGGCAATGTGATTATCAACCTCTTTCCATGGTCACCGATGTTACCTGCAAAAGGGAGTAACGATTATACAGAACTTGTTGAATCCCTCTACTTCACCAATGAATTCACTCGACGCGGTGGTAGAGCATCTCTATTTCGATGGGGAGTTACATCACTTGATCAAGTACAAGAACTGAAGAGTCTAGGTCGTGATGCCGGAATTGATAGGATAGTGACTAGCTTCCATTATCCCGCAGATTATTCGCGTAGACGCGAAGCTGCTATTGGAAATTTCTAGAGTTTCAGCTCTCTATTGGGGAACTCCGCAGTATGGGCAAACCTTCGTGTCTGGATCAAAAGTCCTTCCACATGAGAAACAGAAACTCAATCTCCCTGAATCATGTTTTGTGTCCTCAGTAAATGGACTGAGTTCTCCCTGCGTGAATAACGATCCAATCCCTTCCACTTTTGCATCAGACCTTAGTCTACAGGAGCTTCCAGCTTCCAATTCCCTTGTTGCTGCTTTCATCTCTTCCATAAGACTTCCATCCAATCTCATGTCTGTGAATGGATTTCCTTGTCTTGAATCTTGGAATCTGGAATCCTTAATTGACCGAGTATCCGTATCCCATGAAGATCTTTCAGTCGAGCTTCTTGACGATCGGGAATCCAAAACTGATTCAAGTCTATCAAAATCTCGACGATAATCATCAGTGCCAAACCCTCTATCTGATGCAGGTCTGTTTATGGTTCTACTTGAAGGCGCATTATCCCAATCATATCCAGATGTATGGGAGGCAGTTCTCATTGACACATCAAGGAATCGATGGTGTGCCTCGCCTTTCATATTCTGATATTCTTCTGCACTAAGCCCAAGGATTTCTAGTGCTCTGTCCCTTTCAGCACAACGTTTTGATAGTGGACAACAATATGCAAGACTTCCATGGCATAGTGGTGCCATTGCGCGCTCCTTTGGTGATTTGAAGATAGGAGCAATTCTTTTCCTTCCAAGTATGAGAGCATCTCCACTCGATCGTATCTCAGAATATCCTGATTGGGCTAATGCTTCAACTATCTCTTTTGCAGGATACACCTTCCCCTCAATTATCACAGTACCTTCAGTTCTATCTAATCTTACAGGTTTCTCTTGACGCCTCTCATCGTATTCTGAGTATCTCACTTAATTCACCTTGGACTATTTTGCTATGTAAAAAGGAGTGAATCTGGAAATAGAACCCTATGTATTACGAGGGTAGTTCCAGAAAAATGAGGAAGCTTATTTACCTCGGTGACTAGAGAGAGTTAATGCTCATTGTGAGGTTATAACTATGGGTTGTAAGGCTGAAGGTGCAGCTCAAGGATATACTGTCCTTGGTGGAATAGTGCTTTTCATCTATGCTCTGAATATGCTAATCGCATCAGTCAATGGTGTGCTTGGTGGAAACTTTGAATCATTGATAGACTTTGTACTTGGAATTGCATTATTGCTCATGACACTTCTATCCTTTGATGCATGTGGTTTTGTATACTGGAAGGTTAATCGTTCTGGACCCTTACTTGCTTTATTTGGGCTTATTGCCATCTTTATCGTCGGTCGAGGGATATCCTTTGATATAATTGGATGGATAATGAATCTGGGAACGCTCGCTGGATTTATGATAGTCCTTGCTGGCATATTGTTGATCTTCAAGGGCTAAATGTATCTGGGGAGATTATGGTGGCCATCCAAAGAAAATCAGATACCTATTTTGTAGGAGAAGTCATGATCATCTTTGGAGCCATCATTTCCTTTGTTTTTGGTTTGCTCTATTTCCTTAATCTAGGAGTTTCAGTTTCTTTTCTTCCTTTCCTGAATATTTGGGGTGTATTAGGAGCGATTACCAATCTCTTCATTGGTATTGTACTTATCCTATTATCACTCATCACTCTCACTACATTGGGAGTTCTAAAAATCCCATTGCTTAAGCTCCAAAGAAATGTTCTTGCGTTCCTTATTCTTGGATTTGTCATTTACATTAGTGGGGGAACATTAGGCGGGGTGTTCATAATAATAGGTGCTATACTGATGATGTTCTAGCATTTCGATTAAGCCCGCATCGTAAATTAGATAATGGGGATGTTATTCGAAACAACTGCCTTTCCACGGGACTGTGAAAAGCATGGACGATAAACACTATCAGATTTTACGAGAGCTTGGTTTTGATCTTACTCCTAAGAACATGACCAACAAGTATTGGATTAATAGAGCAAGTGATGCATTGGCACTTACTACACACGACAGAGATGTATACGGTTGTCTTGATCACACGCGTGGTGAGGGCGTCAGACTTTATGACGTCGAAGGTACTGAATACTTGGATCTCACGGGAGGAGTTGCTGTTAGAGCATTCGGTCTTCGATACAAACCTCAGCTCGACTTCGAGGAGAAAATTAGCGATGTCATTCACGAGTTACCCGGAATGGACTTTGATGCCATTCCCCAAACTCTTCTAGCGGAGAAACTCGCATCAATAACTCCTGGTAGCCACAGGAAACGAGTGGTCTTCACAACATCCGGAGGTCGTGCAGTAGAGGGTTGCATGAAGTCTGCAATGGATTTGACAAATAAACGCAGATTTGTCGGATTCAGGCCTGCTTTCCATGGAAGAACAGGATATGCCCTATCATTGACATCTACAAACTTTCGTCATAAGAATACATTCCCGCAAGGTGTCGATGTTATCCGTGTGCCGTATCCGTATATGTACAGAAAACCAAAAGGGATGACAGATGATGACTATAAGAATTACCTTTTGGAAACCCTAGAGTATGCGCTTCAAGTAGAAGGAAATGATATTGCAGCAGTAGTGATGGAACCACTCGCAGGAGAAGGGGGGCTGATTGTACCGCCTTCAGATGTGGTTCAGGGCATCTATAAGATTGCTAAGGATAATGGTGCATTCTTCCACTCCGATGAAGTTCAAGCCGGTATGGGACGTACAGGAAAGTGGTGTGCAATCGAGCATCATGGAGTTGTACCAGACTACATCTCTATGGCAAAAGCGCTTGGTGGAGGATATCCAATGGGGGCTTCTATTGGCCCTGCACCAATGTATTCAGGTCCAACGCGTCATTCAGAAACATTCTCAGCTGAACCAAAGATGGCACTCCTATCACTATGGGTTCTGAAGCATATAGAAGATCAAGGATATCTCAAGAGTAATTCCGAGAAAGGAGTCTATATGATGAAGCAACTTGAGGAATTGAAGGAAAAGCATGAAGTGATAGGTGATGTTCGTGGTCTTGGTCTCATGATTGGGATTGAGTTCGTTAGAGACAAAGCGAGTCGAGAGAAAGCGAAGACACTAAGAGATAGAATTGTCAAGAACGCTGTTCAAAAACAGAACCTCTGGATGCTTGGTGCTGGTCAGAATGTAATCCGTTTTACTCCTAGCTATGTCATCACCAATGATGACATCGATGAAGCAGTGCAGAGATTTGACAAGGCAATCTCTGAAGAAAGCAAATAGCCCGAAGAAATAAAGAAACCAACACTCATGTTAAGGAAACTTCTTCCATGACATGAGTGTCTTATTCTATTTTACTAACATTAGGATTGCGCCTATGATAATCAAGATTCCGCCAAGACCGGAACCAAAGATGTACATTAGGATGCCTAGGATTATCAGTACAATCCAGTTGAAGTCGAACTTCAGTGCCTTAATGTCAACGATTCCACTAGTGGCAAGAGCTATTAGTGCAAGGATTATTGCAATGATGCCCATAACCAATGGATCGAGAACGAAAAGTCCTCCACCGAAGATTCCCAAACTGAGAATGGTTAGGATTCCTTCAAGCAAGCCGAGGAGTCCGCCAATCACAACTAGCCATTTAGCGATTTCTTTCAAATCTGCCATTGCTTTTTTCTCCGAGTGATATAGCTAGAGGTAGAAGAGATCAAACTCTTTCTTCGTATGAGAAAGGAGGAATTCTCTACCTCTCAAGCAAAGAGATGTAAGGAATGCGCGATATATAAACGAACGGAATTGTACCATAGTTAATTCGTCTATTGCCGAACAATTAGCCGCCAGCTTATTATTGCGAATTGATTTGGTATACTACCAGAGATTTATGCTTAGTCGGTGTTGGGAATAAAGTGACTTCGGATGACAATACCTCTGACTCCATAAAGTACGAACATGAGTTTGTAGGAAGTATCTCTCCAGAAATTACAATCTCCGATAGGTCGCATATTCTCATTGTAAGTAAAGACCAATCCTACCTCACACATGGAATTCATAAATTCCCTGCAAAATTCTTTCCTGAACTACCCAGGTATCTAGTACAGAAGTATTCTGCAAAAGGTAACATTGTATTAGATCCAATGTGTGGAAGTGGGACCGTCCTTTTGGAATCTCTTCTGCTGCAACGAAAGGCAGTTGGGATTGATATCGATCCCATGGCACGATTAATCTCAAGGGTGAAGATTACACCAATTTCATCATCTCAATTAACGAGCATATATGACCTACTTCGCGAAGTAATTATCGATTCCTATGACCAGAAAAGTGAGGTGGGTACTATACCTGATTTTCATTACCGGGACTCATGGTTTAGACCGTATGTACTTCATGAACTGGGAGTGATTAAGAATTCAATAGAAGGACTTTCAAGATCTTACGATCGTCATATCTTCGATTTCCTAAGGGTGGTTTTCTCATCAATCATACGTGATGTATCTAATGCAGACCCTCATTGCACTCGAACAGTTATTAGAAAGAAACAGAAACGAAATATCCTTCGAGGAGAAGCAATCTCAAAGTTCCTTGAAACGCTTGAGAATCAAATAGAATCAATGGAAAATCTATCGGAAAAGATTAGCAAACTAGAGTGGTTTATACCTCAGATATTCTGTAGCACCGCAACATCAATGCCATTGAAGGACACAATGGTAGATTTAGCAATTACCTCTCCTCCTTATATTAATGCAGTTGACTATCCCCGGACGCATCAGCTAGAAATGTATTGGCTTGGTTTCATCGAAGACGAACCACTCTCAAAAATGAAGCGTAGATACATCGGTACTGAAACAGTCTACAAAGAAGAATACCTAGAACGTCAGATTTCAAATTATACTACTCTTGATAACGTACTTAGAAGAATCTTCAAGAGTGATCCGAGGCGTTCTTTCATAGTCTACAAATTCTTTGATGATATGAAAAAACAGCTTTCTGAAACATATCGCGTGCTGCGTCCCGGGGCGAAATACTGTCTAGCAATTGGTAATAATCTGATTCGTGGGATTCGAGTTGAGTCTCATAAGATTCTTTCAGAGATTGCCACATCTTCTTCCATTGGATTCAAATTGGAACGTAGTTTCTTTTCAGGACTAATTCGTCACTTCATTAAGATACCAAGAAAGGAACGGATGCACGGAGAATGGGTGCTCATCCTAGAAAAGCCAAAGTGAATTTATTGGATGAAGGTCTTGAAGTGAGCCATTATGTTGCTTAGTTGTTCCATCGAACTCAATACACCTGCTGGAACATCCAATGAATGATTCCCTTTCAGGACAGCGAAGACTTCGCATTTTCCTTCTTGAGCAAGTTTCGCAATTATATTGTCATCATAATGGGGATCTGCAGTTCCGATTACAACAAGCGAGTTGCCTTTATGGGCAATCATCTGTTCTACAACCCATTCTTGTTTGAGAAGCGGAGTTAGCCAGAGAATTTTCTTATCCGCAATCTCTGGATATTTCTGAACCATTCGGCTCATCATTATAGTACCCAGTGATTTTCCAACTATTACTGAAAGAGTATAATTCTCCAAATCCTGAATTGCTTCATACACTGCTTCCGCATCTCTGAACATCCATTCTGCCCTTTCCTGATTTGATACTGACATGAACTCCTCTTCCCCAGAGTACCTAGTATCAACGGTTAAGACGCTATGACCTGCTTCTAGAAGTATTCCAGTAGCATAGTATAGCATAGGCATATCAACAGTGTAATGAAGCCCTGGTAGGATAACTGAAATTGGACCAGAAGCGCTCCTGGGTATAAGAAGACTGTTCATTATGTTTCTATCATTATATCCCTTAATTGTCAGACTATCGAGCTTTATTGGCATTTCACTCACTCTGGATTCAAGACCTCTCCCTCTTATGAGTTCTGCATTGATTCAAAGCGAATACTTATCTGTAAAACATACAGACATTATCAAAACTTACGGAGGTAAATAGTACATGGCAACAACATTCAGGTGGGATCGCGTTTGCCCAACGCTCATTCTTAGCTTTACCTCCCTCTGCAAAGTTTCTATACGTGCTTCTTAAGAATCGACGTCGCATGTCGCGACAGGATCTGATAAGCAGCACATTTCTTCCTCCACGAACTGTCAACTATGGACTTAGTAGACTGAAAGATCTTGGTCTAATCAAGGAAGAGGAACATGAGGACGATGCAAGGGAGAGAGTCTATGTGCTGGAATCAGCTCCAATGTAGCAAGGCTTACGTAGAGACCTCTCCTGTGTATAGCTTGAGAGGGTCTCTCCCCCATTCCAAAACCCTCATAATGAAATGAATGCGCCATCAAACCTCAGACTTGATGGTGAGTCCAATGAACTTCTACGATAAAGCAGGCATTGTACCAATTGGCGACGAACAACGTACGCACTTCACTAGTGATATCAATTCATCCGCTGTGGATTCTGATGTAATCCTGTTAGGTTGGGTTCATATTCTCCGAGATAAAGGGAAAATCAAATTTCTAATATTAAGAGATGAAAAGGGTACTACACAAGTCACTCTTCCTCAAAAGAAAGTTCCTGCTGATGTGTTTGAAATTGCAGGACAACTGAAGTCTGAGATGGCTGTAGCTGTTCATGGTAAAGTGGTTGCGACGAATCAGCTCGATTCTGGGGCTGAAGTGATTCCAACAAAGATTCGAATCATCAACACATCTGATCGGCTCCCAATTGATGTCGTTGAAGGAAAAGTCGATATTGATCTAGATACAAGGCTGAATTATCGAATTCTTGATCTTCGGAAACCAACCATCAATGCAATCTTCAGGATTCAACATTCCCTTGTTCGTTTTGCTAGGCAATTTCTTGAACAGAATAACTTTGTTGAAATCCACACTCCTAAGATAGTGGCAGAAGCTACTGAGGGCGGTGCAAATCTCTTTGAGATTAAATACTTCGAACGGAGGGCATACCTTGCACAAAGTCCTCAATTCTACAAACAACTAATGCTTCTAGCTGGGTTTGGAAGAGTTTTCGAGATCGCACCTGTTTTTCGAGCTGAGAAGCACAATACTCGTCGACATGTTAACGAATATACATCATTCGACTTCGAGATGGCTTGGATTAGCGGAGTTGAAGATGTTATGAGAATGGAAGAGCAGATGCTTCATCACTCTTTCAAGAAAACTAGAGAGCACATGGCTCCTGAGCTAGAACTTCTTGGCGTTGACTTGATTGTTCCCAAGCTTCCTTTCAAGAGAGTAAAGTATGCAGAAGCTATCGATCTCCTGAATGCCGAGGGAAAGGATCTATCCATTAAGGACGATATCGATCCAGAGAGTGAAGGGTTGCTTGGTAGAATCTTTCCAGAGAAATACGGGACCGATATGGTCTTTCTCACACACTATCCCCTCGAGCTGAGACCTGCTTATACTATGCCAAGTCTAACAGATGAAGGTATGACTGAGAGTTTTGATTTGACTTACAAAGGAATGGAGATTACAACCGGAAGTCAGCGTATACACATCTATGACCTTCTAGTTGAACGCTTCAAAGCAAAAGGCTTTGATCCCGAAGCGTTCAGTTTCTATCTCGATCCCTTCAAATATGGTGCTCCTCCACATGGTGGATTAGGCCTAGGTGTAGAACGACTTACAATGCAGCTACTTGGGATTGAAAACATACGAGAAGCAACTCTGTTACCTCGTGATAGAGATAGAATCACTCCTTAAGAGAAAAACAAAAAGGTCGAGTGCCCCTTGAAAGGCACTCTGGCTACTTCATGTTCTACTAATGATTATGAATTTCGCTATAGCCATTTGTCGGTCGATTATATTTCTGACTTGTAAAACGGGTCTTTCTCTCTGATATTCCAATATAGTCCTCAAAGGCATCTACACAGCATCTTATCTCATCTTTTACCATCTCACGTTTTACTTTTCTTCTTCGTTTCGAAGCTACATGACCTGACATTTTCGTTAACCTCCATGTTGGATTCTACAAACCTGATTTCCTCTCCCCATGAAGGCTACGAAAAGAAGAAGCAGTCATCACGAGGAGAGCAATTCGAATTAGTTCACACTAATGTGAAACCAATTCGGGTATGTATAATCGCCTCGTGACATTTTCGTCACATGATAATAGGCTTGATTTGATATAAGGCTTAACTTCAGCGAAGAATTGTACTATATGCAGTGATAGCCTGTGTATAAACAGCATAATACTCTCTCTTAAAGGATAATCTGGGAGCATTTACTTGCCAGTCAGTGGTATCTACAACATTGAAGAGTTTGCGGGAAATGTACGAGGATATCCAATCAGAACTATATGCTTCAATCGCAACGCTTGATCAGCTAAAGAAGATGTATGATTTAGGTGCTGTAGAACTTGGATCATATCGAAGAGAATCAGAAGCTTTGGTTCAAGAAGTCAGGGTACAAATAGATAGTCTTCGTCGTATGGGAATTGACATTGCATCATTCATCAACGGTGAACGGATAATCGAGATATTTCCAGATGCTTCTTCTATGCTAAATCTCTTTGACCGCCAGCCTCAACAAACACTGAACGGGTTAACGTTAGATGAATTTTATGATCAACTGGGTCTCGCAGTATTGGATATTGCAACCATACATGCATCGAAGGGAATTATGGGTCTCGCAGAGCTTATCGTTGAAGTCGTAAAACGGGTTCCTCAATTTCGATCCGTCAGCTATAACGATGTTATTGAGGCTGTCAACCGAGTATCAGAACATGGGCTTATTCCTGGTATCAGAACACTTCGCGGAGGTGTCAAGGTTGTAGAGCTACGACCCCTCGAACTCAGACGCGACCAATCCGATGTTGTGAACCTTGCAGCCATGAAGGGCTATACTTCAGTAGAGGAACTCATGCTTCGATTCAAATGGTCAGAGGAACAGGCGAGACAAGTGCTCACTAGTCTAGTTGATGTTGGTATGGCTGTTGCCGATATTAGATTCAGCACAGGTGGAAGATATTACTTCCCCGGTCTCAGGGCTCGCAATCCCCAAGAAAATGATGCTACCAGTAATAAACCTCGTGATTTCTCTGATTCTTCTTGAAGCACTTACTAGAACTCAATCTTGATCGCATGTTTCTTCTTGTCAATCCATACTGCTAATCCCCGCTCAACTATGAGGGTTAGCAGAAATGCAATATCTCGTTCGGGTAATTGAGCGAAATCTTCTCCAGACTCTTGAATAATGATTGATTTCAGATCTATGAGTGTAGTTCCTGTCTTTATGGCCCAATCATATAGGATATCTGCCCAATCCTCGAGAGGCCTCCAATACACCCTAAGTTGACGCCTCCCCCTATCTAGCCAGTCTGCAACTTCTTTATCGACAAGGGCTTGTCCAATTAATCGAAAAGCATCTACCTTTCCAGTTAAATCATTGAATGGTGGCTCTTTCAGAAACGTTGATACTGAGAAGACATGAATTGAATTTGCTTGTGCCCATTCCAAGAGAAAGTCACTCCATTCTTCAGCCCACATTTTCCTATCCTCATCCCTTGTGGGTATGGAGTACATCCACTCAGATTCTAAGATCGTTCCCCAATGAGGAAGAAGTTCTTGTGATTCTTGGATGTCAATGACTTCCGTTATGTCTTCTTCTGTTATATCTTCAGAAACAGCCTCGATTTCTTTTGGTTCGATAATGATTACTTCAGGTCTGTGGACTTTCCTTTCTTTCTCAACCACTTTGGTTTGTTGCTCATCAATGACATCAGATTTTGTTTCAACATCTGTCTTTTTTTCCTTCTCTCTGCGTTTCTCTCTCATACCCACGGATTAGGACCCCTCCTCTGCCCAATCGGTGTACTTCTTCAAATCTTCGGGAGAGGTCGCGGGTCGGATATTCTCTATAGCTCTGAGGAAATCGTTGCGCGAAACATGTCGAAGTTCAACTATTTCTTGGTCATCATCCATTCGTCCTGAAACTTGAAGGTCTCTAATTGGTTCCATTGCGGCTTCTCTGCAAATGACACTGATATCTCTTCCACTATATCCTTCACTCAGGTCGGCCATCTCACCATAGTTCACATCGTCTTCTACATCAATCTCTTCCATATGGATCTCGAAAATCTGTTTTCGTGCAAGTCTATCTGGTAGTGGGACATGGATGCGTTTCTCAAATCGGGAACGTAGGGCGAAATCGATATCCCATGGCAAGTTGGTTGCACCAATAACGGTCACTCGATCTTCTGCGTCACTTGCCAACCCCTGCATCTCCGTGAGCAACTGCGTCTTTAATCTCCTCTCGCCGCCAACATCATCTCCAGAACGAGCGCCTCCAACAGAATCAAGTTCATCAATGAACACTATTGCGGGTTGGTTCATGCGAGCCATTTCAAAGAGGCTCTTCACCAGTCTTTCAGATTCACCTAACCATTTGCTAACTATATTTGCAGCGGATACGTTGAAGAAGGTTGCATTCACTTCAGAGGCAACTGCTTTTGCGACTAATGTCTTACCACATCCTGCGGGTCCATAAAACAGGATTCCCCTCCATGGCTGTCTCGCTTTTCCTTTGAACAACTCTGGGTGCTTCATAGGTGCAATGATTGCATCTGTGATTGCCTGTTTTGCATCTTCCAAGCCTGCAACTTCAGACATCTTTACATTCGGTTTCTCATAGATAATCGTATCTGCAACCATGTCTTTGAGTCGCTTTGTATCCTCGTCATCTTCAGCCATTGCCTCAGCTCGTCTTGCAGCCTCCTTTGGTTCTGGTGCTTCGCTTCTTGGTAGAGGCTGACTCAATCCTTCAACTGATTCGCTAGATAGGTTCTTTATCCCTGAAATGAAACGAACTCTATCTACACACTCTTGAGCTCTTTTCAAATAGTGCTTCCTAACCGATGGCAATGAGGCGGAATTTGATAGCTTGATGAGAATCTTGCTTGCCTTCAAGTAATGTTGGCATGCTTCTTTCTTCATTCCACGATTATCAAGTTCTATTGCTCGATCTAAGAGATTCTTCAAACCTAAATCTACACGATCTGGACCATTTGATGACATTTTCCCTCACGATTCCTAGCATTGAAGACTGTTAAGAACTTCTATTACTAACTGAAGTTTCTCACATCGGATGAAACACTCAATAATTCATCCACTCTTATTAGTTGGCTTTTTCAGAGATTCATTAAAAAAGGAGGCGCTAATAACATATCATGTAAATAATCAAACAGCCCTGCGAAGTGTTAAATGGTCACATGTAATTGGTCTGAATAGGGCTGAAAATATTCCAGATGGTGAGAATCTTGGGTCCAATAAGAAAAGCTTTCTCTTGGGGTCGAAAGAAACCCGATATCAATGAAGTCACGTCACAACTACGTGTCCTTTCAAAGCAGCTAGAACGTCAGCGCAACAAGCTAGAGAAAGAGGAACGCGATACAAAAGCACGTGCCATTCGTGCAAGAAAAACTGGTAATATGGAAGCTTATAGGACCTATGCTGGTGAGATGATTAGATTCAGAAGATTTGCCTTAGGAGTCGACAAATCTCGTTTACAAATATTGAAGATTCTTGCACATGTGACTAGAGCTCAAACTACTGCTCAGGCATCCCAAGCCCTCAATCAGGTTGCCAAAATTCTCGGACTTTTAGGTGATGCTACAGATGCTACAAAGGTAGTTGAAAATGTCGATGAGATTGCTCGTCGGCTTGAGGAATTTGAGATTGAAAGTGGAATAACCGGAGAAGCATTTGACTCTACTGGCGACGCTCAAATCACTACTGACGATTTAGCTGCAGCTATGGCTGAAATAGATGCAGAAGCTGGATTTGCTGAGGTCTCAAGTACTGCTGCAAAGCCAGTGAGTGAAACGGAGAAATTAGAGGAAGCAATCAAAGCTCTTGAGAGAGAGCTAGGAGTCTAGTGCTACCATTTTGGATGCCTTTCATCTCTCTGCAGCTTTTGTATTTCCTGACGTGCTGCATAGGAGTTTCTCATTAGGACTTTGAAGCGTCTAATGAAATCTTCTGGCACAATCCTTCCTGCTCGGAAGAGCTCCTTTGTTTCATTTATGGCATCTTCAAGTTCAAGAACATCTCTCTGCAAGGAATTGAAATCATTCCCATAACGAGTAGGTTGATGTGAAGGATAGGCATACCCCCTATCTATCTGTCCTCGATGCTTTTGAAAATCAGATCGAACCGATCCAAAATCATTCTCTGAATATGGATTGACATATCTTGTTCGTTGATGATGACCATAATCAGTAATGTGTGATCTTGGGTTTGATGTATAATCTTCAGCTTGATTATTTGATGATAACAATGAGTAGATCAAGCTCTCGATTTTTATTCGAACATCGCTAACATTTGCATCTGTCTGCTCAATTCTTCTGACTCTTTGCAAATCAGTTTGTTGATAGCGATCAAACTTTCTGCCAATCTCGATGTAATCAGGAAGCACTTTTTGTGTTTGCTCATTGCATGAAATCTTGATTTCGCCCTGTTTTAGTCGGAGCACTAAGCGTTTTCTGAATCTGCCATCCTCTTCAATTGAATTCAGATATAGAAGCGGGAAATCGAAGAGAATCTCCATTTTCTTTCTAACTAGACCAGTTTCAGCAATGAAGATGATTCTCCGATTCGTGATATATAATGTTCCCGTAGCCTTATCATTTCTAAGAAAGTCGCTGCCTGTAATCCTGATTTCTGGAAGCGCACAGACAGGGAGTTCGTTGACAGATAATTCTGTTACCTCATAGAATCCGGCAAACCGTTTTCTATAGTAATCAAGACCTTCTAATTGGTTGATTATGTCATCAAGAGCAACTCTTGCTGTCTTTAGAGCATCATCTACATTTCTCTTGTACTGATCTCCAATTTGGGTTACTCTGTGGGTAATCCCCTCTATGAATGGAAATTGGATAGTAGTCCAACGATTGTAGTCAATTAGTCCTTTTGTTTCTGCAGATATTCTTTTAGCTATTATCTCTGCTTGATTCATTATTCGATTCTTCAGAGCAGATGTTTCTTCTTGCAGACTCTCGATATTATCTTCTAGCCATTTGTAATGTAGAAAATTTGCCATTCGAAGAGATACTAGAAGTCGTTTTGCTGTTATTAGTGAGCTATTGAACTCTCTCAATCTGGTGTGTCCATAATGTAGGCCCATCACAGAATTTCTCAGTTGTTGAGCAAGGCCCCTTCTCTTTTCTTCCACACTAACTATTCTTGATGAATGACACTGAGGGCATATCTCCTCAACTTTCCTTCCCTTTCCCAAATTAGTGGACTCACATTCAGAGCATGATTCTTTTGATTCTCCTGGAACAGGAACGCCAAGATTCGCATGACACTCATTGCAAACGATATACTGGCTTGTTTTTGTTTCGAGGCATCCTGTACATAGTGCTATTCCGCAATCCTCACAAAGATGAGTTCCCTCAGCGGAATCGCATTCACGGCAGGATGTTCGTATCGAATCTTCTCTCAATTGAGTGCCTCCAGTATCATATCTTACGTGTCAAATAGCTAAGAATAACGTGTGTATTACTAGGGGCACATATACACTCACTATTCTATGCAGCCTTAGCTTAAGTTATATTGCAGTCATTTTGCAGTCAAATGACAATTGGGCGATGCATATGGAAGAATTGGCTCAAGCTGCTATCGAAGCTGCACAAAAAACGGGTGCTTCCTTCGCAGATGTACGAATTGAAGATACCATCACAACAATAATTGAAATCACTGACGGTATTACAAAGCGATCAATGGCTTCTAGGTTAAAAGGTGCTGGTATCCGTGCGTTTATTGATGGAGCATGGGCCTTTGCTCAAACAACAGATCTCACGGTTTCAGGAATGAGAGAAACTGGTGTTTCTGTTGCCAAATTAGCCATGGCGACACGAGAGAAGGCATCTGAGAAATTCACCCTTGAGGGTCCTAGTTTTTCAGGCAAATCGAAGTTCAAGTTACGAACTCATTTCGAAGATGTTGATATTGAAGACAAAATTGCTTATACTAAAATGATTGACGACCAAGCAAGGGATTTTGATAGTCGTATAGTCAACACGCGAACGGTTTACGGTGATTTATGGACTGAATTATATATCGCAAACTCGCTGGGAACCACTGTCTATGCTGAAAACTCCTTACCACGAATAATCTCTGCTCCAACAGCAAAAGATGGCAACAATAGACAAAGGGCTTTCAAGTCAGTTGGATTGCGAGGAGGATACGAAGAATATCAAAAGGAATCTACTCTTACCCTCGGAACTTCAGCTGCTGAATTAGTCATTGAACTTCTAGATAGTGATGCAGTTAAGGGAGGCATCTTTGATGTTATCTTGGATCCAATCCTCAATGGGGTGATGGTTCACGAAGCTTTTGGACATGCTTGTGAAGCTGATAATTGGCCTGCCCATTCAACAGTTCTTGAGAATAAAATCGGCAAACAGGTCGGACCCGAGCATCTCAATATCAGTGATGATCCTACGTTACCAGGACAGCGAGGAACTAGTGATTTCGATTGGGAAGGCACAAAGACAAATAAACACCATCTTGTGAAGGAAGGCGTTTTGGTCGAATTGCTTCATAGTCTGGAAACATCAAGTAGATTGAATATGGAACCTAATGGATCTGCACGAGCTCAATCCTTTATGAGTGTACCAATTCCTAGAATGAGTAACACCTTCATGGAACCCGGTGATTGGGATGTCAATGAACTAATAGAAGATACTCGAGAGGGATTGCTACTCTGCAGTTTCAACTATGGTTACACAGACTCCGCGAAGGGTCAATTTATGTTTCAAGCTAATTATGGTTACCTAATAGAAAATGGAGAGCTTGGGAGAATGGTTCGCGACGTATCACTTGCGGGTCAGATTCTTGAGATTCTACCAAAAGTCGATGCAGTGGCAAAAGACTTTGAACTAGAAGCTGGAACTTGTGGCAAGTCTGGTCAGATGGTACCTGATAACAGTGGAGGTCCACATGCTCGAATACGCTCAATCCCCGTGGGTGGTGTTTGATATGGACATACTTCTTGATATTGCAGAAAAAGCAGTCAAAAGAGCTCTCGAATTAGGGGCGGACCAAGCTGAAGTATACACTGCCTCAACCAAGTCTTTCTCGATAGATGTGGAGAATAATTCTGTAAAATCCGCTGAGGAAAGCTATGACTCAGGAGTTGGTGTTAGGGCCATCGTAGATAAGAGAATTGGATTCGCATACGTGACGACAATTCAAGAAACAGACTACCTTGAAACTGTAGAAAAAGCTGTTAAGTTGGCAAAAGCATCCCTCCAGGACCCCGACTTTGTAAGCTTGCCCTCCTTTGATGGATCTTATCCGTCTGTCAAGGGTCTGTTTGACTCAGATATATCCAACCTTACCTCTGAGGATGCAGCAAACCTAATCGTGCGTACTGTCGATGCATCCCTTGAAGCAGTCGGAAAGCATCAAGCATTCATCGAGGCACAACTAACAGCATCAACAGGCTTTCGAGCCATTGTGAATTCAATTGGTATATCTCAGACTGCAAGTAGCACCTCAGTTATGATGTATTCTTATCCTGTCATAAAATCAGATGATGACCAGACATCTAGCTTTGAATACCAAGTAACCAGAAAATTGAAGGCCCTCGATCCCGAATGGATTGGAAGATCCGCGTCAGAAAAGGCTGTCAACAACCTAGGCGGAAGGGTGATTGAAGGGGGGACACTACCAGTTCTTTTCACACCATTAGCTGCAGGTACAATTCTTGGTGGCGGCTTTGCTCGAGCAATAAACGCAGAAGAAGTACAATATGGACGTTCGTATATCTCAGATGCATTTGGATCGAAAATAGCGTCAGAATCCCTTACAATTATTGATGATGGTATTCTTGAGGGTAGTACTGGCTCTCGTCCATTCGACGCGGAGGGCTATCCTTCTCAACAAACAGAGATTCTTGGGAATGGTGTCCTCAAATCACTCTTGCACAATTCCTATACCGCATTCAAAGATGGTGTCGAGAATACAGGGAATGCCAGTAGGCCCTCATATGCAGGGTTGCCTTCAATCTCTACATCTAACTTCATAGTTGAATCTGGTCGAGGTACCCTAGATGATATGATTAGTGAAATAGACAAGGGTGTTCTTTGTGCAAACACAGGGGACCGTCCGAATATGACGACAGGTGATCTTAGTGCCATGATTATGGAAGGATTCTACATTGAGCATGGTGAGATCAAATATCCTGTGAAGAATACATTGATTGGAATAAATATGAGAGACCTCCTCATGCGTGTAAGTAGAATTGGAGCGGATGTACGTGAAACCTTCTCAATCATAAGTCCCTCATTTGTTGTTGAATCTGCTACTATTACTTCTGGCTAAGCTACATCCTATCTATAACCGGTATACCAAGTAACGAAAGACAATTCGCCATAGTTATCTTAAAGGCCTTGACAAGTTCAAGTCTTGCGGATTTGAGACTTCCTTCTGCTTTTAACACTGGACAGGAGTCATAGAATCTACTAAAGAGCGTAGCCAAATTGTAGCAATACGTAGTAATTTTGTTCGATTGGAATCCTGTTCCCCATGTATGCTTTTGCAGGCCTCTCACGGTTTCAAGAATCTCTTCTGGGAATCGTGCAATTGCTTTCAAGAGTGCAAACTCAGCATCGTGTGTGAGCAGCTCGATTTCCGTTGCCTTTTGATTTTCCAATGACGCTTTCTCAATTATTCTTGTGGCTCGTGCATGGGAATATTGAAGATAAGGTGCAGCATCCCCATTGAAATCCAATGCCTCTTTCCATCTAAATGTGATTTTCCTATCAGGTGAAGCATTCAGAAGGAAATATCGGACCGCTCCTGAGCCTACTTGCTCTGCTACTCTATTCGTGAATTCTTCGGACTCTTCAGGATTCCTTTTCGACACTTCTTCTTTTGCTAACTCTTGTGCTCGATCAAGAACCACATCTGTTGAGTATCCAATCCATGTTCCCTTTCGACCTGAAAATCCTGCATCTTCAAGCGTGACAAACTCGTAGGATATATGATGTGAGTTTGCGCTTTGCTCTGAATAACCCAACAAATCGAGAATCACATAGATTAGTTTCTGAGGATGCGCTTGTTCTGATCCAATGACATTAAACACCGCATCAAATTTACCAAGGTTCCTTTCCTTTCCCTCTAATGATGTTCTATAGATTTCTAACCCATTTGGTTGTGTTTCAAATACTGTGTACTTGAAAGGATCTTTCAGAATCCCGAATTTCCACATCTGAAGGGCAACATCCGCACCAGTGTAGGTTCTTGTGCCATCAGACCTGAAGAGTACCTTGTTTGGATCCTGCATATCTTTGAACTCTTCAAGTGTGTCAAGCCGCGCAACGATACAGCCTGCTTTCTCTCCTTCTTCAAGCACTATGATGTTGTCAGCTTTCAACATCATTTCACGTGCGATATCTAGAAGACCGCTGTGTGCAATAGCACTTTCCCATATTTGGTAGTCATGAAAGATACCCAATCGGTAAGCAGTTTCGTATTGTGCTTTCACACAATCCGTCACCATCCTTAGGCTAACCTTGGACTCCTCAGAATCTAGATCTTCCAGTTTTCTGGAAACTTCTCTGATTTCAGCATTGACTTTCTTATCATTTTCAAAAGCGTCCTGGACACTTACATATAGATGACCGAGATAATGATCGTACTTACCATCTGCCTTTTTGGTATCTCGCTGCATAAGTTTCCATGCAAGCTGTGCAATCTGGAGACCCAAGTCATTGATATAGTCGAGCTGAATCACATCCCATCCTGCTGCCTTTAGGACATGCCCCAAGGTGTCTCCAAGGACAGCATTTCGCGTATGCCCAATGTGCCACGGTTTTGACGGATTCACTGCTGGAGATTCAATTAAGGCTCTCTTTCCCTTATACTCACTTGTATTTCCAAAGGAGTCACCTGATTCAAGAACTGTTTCAATAGTCCGAATTGCATACTCTGAGCGATTAAAGAAAAGATTGATGTACGGACCTTTGGACTCTACTCTATCGAGTAACCTCTTCTTAGGTAGATTCTGCTTGATCTTACTTACTATTTCGTTAGCTATTGGAACGGGTTTCTCCTTTCGTTCCTTTGCCAGATGGAACGCGATGGTGCAAGCGATATCTCCTAGCTTCGGATCTGGTGGTATCTCAATGAATCTCTCCATGGTTTCACTATCGACTGAAGCGGATTCAGCTAAAAATTCAATTACTTCGTGATAGAACTTACTCCATGGATTCATTATCAAACTTCACCATCAACCATTACAACGTATGGATTTCTTCATAAACGATGCGCTCTCTCAGAGGGCTCCTTCTGAGATATCGAAAAAAAGTGTAGTTATTTACACTTCACAACATCGGTTTCGAGGAAAATGTCGAATATCGACATATCGAATATAAGCGATGTTTTGAAAGAAAACAAAACTTCAAAAAGTATTTTAATAAAATAATCTTAAAACTAAACGGAAAATCCGTGCAAACCATTATATATATTTGTTGCTTGACGAAACCAGTTCTCTCTCGAGAACAAATCCCCCTATCGCGCTTCCACATAGATGCTTCGTTCAGACGCCCTGAGCGATGCAACATCGGTACACACAACGCTCGAACAGCAACTCTACATTCCCTCGGTAGAGATGCAGGGAGATGATTGGACTGGCCAGTAAACAAGCGAAATCTCGGAAACAGCAAGAGTCCACTGCCAGTTATGTTTGTTCTGCTTGTTCTTCTGAAACCATGTATATTGACCATACACGTGGAGAGGTTATTTGTTCTAATTGCGGATTAGTTTTGTCTGACAGGTCTATCGATATGGGTCCTGAATGGCGTGCCTTTACGGCTGACGAACAGAATGCTCGTCAGAGGGTGGGAGGTCCGGCAGACTGGAGTAAGTTCGATCAAGGACTTACAACCATCATTGGAAGACAAAATGTTGATGCCGCAGGAAGAAAGCTGACTTCGACTCGGAGAGCACAGATACACAGACTACGAAAGTGGCAGATACGAACGAAAGTTCACTCTTCTGACAAACGCAACTTAGCAGTAGCGATGACTGAGTTGCATAGAATAAGCTCTCAATTGAGTATCCCCTACTCGATTCGAGAAACCTCTGCTGTCATCTACAGAAAGGCTCTACGAAAACGTCTGACTCGGGGCCGTACTATTCTTGGTATGATTGCAGCTTCTTTGTACCTTGCTTGCAGGGTACATCAGGTTCCTCGTCCCTTAGAGGAGATAACTGATCAAATACACATTACTCGGAAAGAATTGAGTCTATGTGTTCGGCTGATTCTCAGGTACCTTAACCTTAAGATTCCACATTCATCGCCAATCGACTTTATACACAGATTCGGTACTGAACTTGGAATCCCTGGAGAGGCAAAGGCAAAGGCAATCGAGATTCTTCAGTTAGCGAAGGAGTCGAGGCTAACAATCGGGAAGGACCCGAAGGGCATGGCTGCAGCAGCGATTTATGTTGCGAGCATCCTAACAGGAGCCAGACGTACACAATTGGAGATTGCAAGAACTGCGAGAGTGACAGAAGTAACGGTGCGGAACCGTTACAAGGAAATGGTTGACAAGCTTCAGATCTCAACAACCTGATAGATTCGAAACGTTTCCATTAGCATGGATGGGGGTGA
>JAEORN010000119.1 GCA_016840825.1 Candidatus Thorarchaeota archaeon
ATAATTGGGATTGCCTTGGGGGTATCTGGTGTGGCTGTCGCTATGAAGGCTTCAGCTGTGATATCTGTTAGTACAGTAGCTGATATGAGAACTGATCGAAAGGCAGAACTCGTCACAGACGGCATCTATTCACGGGTACGACATCCCCTCTACCTTGCTACTGTTCTAGTCTTTGGAGCAATGGCATTTCTCTATCCTTTCACGGTGGTAATTGTATTTGTTCTAGCAATGATTGTGTATACAATGATTGGTGCATATTTTGAAGAACGGAAGCTCCTGATTCATTATGGACAGGAGTATGTGGATTACAAGAAGCAAGCTGGATTCATCCTCCCTCGATTTAGGACCGCCAGCTAATTGCATATCACTCAATCATACTCTGTATCTTTGAGAGATGTCGAGACCGCTTCACAGCGTCAGGTGTTATCTCATGGACTTTTCCTTTCTCAATGACATAATGGATTGTCTTAATATCGGGAGCAAAGTGTCGTTTGATATCCTCGATGACATAATGTAGCTGGACACAGTGTGGACTTCCATCTATAGTCAATACAGCAACATCAGTGATACCAGCATATTTGATGATAGAGCCGATTTTGAATCCTGCCTGATTCATATGGGTTTCTTCCAAGCAGACATGTAGAACTGCGAACCCCTCCTCTCTCTCAGAGATTTCCTGTATGATGCCTGGAAATCTATCTACGCAGCTACCAATAAGAAGGATTTTTCCTGCATCTCTAAGAATTTGGTCTCCCACGTTGACTCGCATTAGATACCTGTATTCGCTGGTGTCTTTGCTCACTATCACCATTTCCTGCGTTTCACACTGTGCTCATCAGCCTCTGGCTCTAACTGAGTTCTTGGCTCTCCCAAAGGCGGTGCAATTCTCGCTATAATATCTCCCTCAAAAACATAATTCATCCGACTGAGTGAAACCACGACTCCATCAAATGATGATACAACCTCAACTTTGTCCTGTACCTTGCCAAGAATGGTGCCGGCATGAACATTTTCCCCAATATTGACCTGAGGAACAAAGAAGCCCTCTGTATCGACATTGACCTGTTTCAATCTCCCCGAGAGAGTGACAGAGGTTTCGATTTTCTCTCCTGTTATCATATCCTTGATACGCATGAAATTCAGGATTGCTTCACGGACCTCAACAGCAGCTTGTGAATCCACTTGGTCGAAGTCGCCTCTCATTTCGATCGAAATTACCGGAATGCCTTCATGAGCGGCCTCAACAGTCAATGAGCCTCGTTGACCTGAGCTCTGCACAATGTTTGGGAGAGCAATTTGAGACGCCAAGTTTCTGACATGTATGTACTCTCTATGCATTGCGGACACATGACTTACACAGTTCTGTCTGTTCGTCTTAAGGTGAATGATGTAGTCTGCTTGAGAAGCCCTTCTCCATATCTCCCATGCTGTTCTTTCAGTTACTGTTCCGTGTTCGTCTCCTGGAAATACAGAATCAAGATCCTTTGAGTCCAAAGGTGAGACTTTCGTTCCTAGTCTGAAGGCCAAAGGATTTGCTACAGGTAAGACTGTTACTGATCCATCAATCCTATCAAGTCGCTCAAGGTGTTTCATGACCAGATAACTTGCATAGACACCAGTAGCAGATCCACCATCTATTGCTGAAATGAGCAGCAGATTTGGTCGGTCCTCTCCGAAAGTGTAGAACCCAAGTGTTGTACCGGTCTTTAGATCGATATCCATTGCGTCAACGATTGCCTTCACCATGGCAGAACCTTCTATCGACTTATGGGCATGTAGAGTGCTGCAAAGATATGAAGCAGTGTATGACCTCACTGCAACTTAGTATCATAATCTAAATCGCAATTGAAAAGATAGATGTCTGTCATGAATCTTCGCTGTCTAAATGAGTCATGTCTACTAAGGACAAATTGGCTTTTTACAGGTACATGAGGAATCTGGAACAAATCAGAATGACCACACATCCTTGGATTACCAATCCATGCAGTTGGGATTCCTTTTCTTACGATATCGATTCCTGTTGTTGAGAGATAAGGCTCCCAACTTAGAATAATAAAAGAGGGACCATATTTATCAACTGATGCTAGGGCGTCGAGAGATTCAATCCATTTTGGATATGGAATGTTATAACGTCCGTCTTTCGCATCTGTAGCGACAATCTCTCTCTGGATATGTGGCTGAAGAAACTCGGCGAGCCTACCATCTCCACACATCACTTCCAAGACTGGACCAGGAACTCCTCTCGTCTTCACAGATGTATTAATGATTGAAGCAAGTTCAGCAACAAATTCACTTGTATAGATTTGAAAGAACCATCTTCCTGATTGATTGAATCCATTGCAGTACTTCTTGATGTCTGAATCCGCCTCTAACCGTTCTAGGAATGCAAGAGCATCGCTATATGAAAGCAGCACCTCATGGATGTCCATGTCATGATTGTATTGGTTATTTCCCATAGGTCATTCAACCGATTCTGATGGTTTCCTAGCTGCAAAATATAAACTCAAAAATCCTTTCTAGATGCCCAAAAAGGATTGAACCAAAATCGGTCAACTCTAGCTGACCATAGTTCTAATAAGCATCAACAGACATCCATATCGAAGAGTGTGAAAAAGGATGGATTGTGTTCTCGAATATTAACAAATACTCTTTTTGCGAGTCCTTTATAGAGGGCATCATCTTGAACTTATCTAATCCTTCAGTATCAAAAGAGGTTGCTAGACATGAGTGATTTTGCTAAGGTCGAGAAGAAATGGCAAAAGCGTTGGAAGAAAGATAAGATCTTTGAGGCGGATCCTAATCCAAGACAAAAGAAATTCTTCTTGACAGTGCCATATCCATATGTGAATGGAGCATTGCATATCGGTCATGGAAGAACCTATACTATTGGCGACTTAATTGCTCGTTATAAGAGAATGCAGGGATTCAATGTTCTATTTCCAATGGCATCTCATATGACTGGAACACCGGTTCAAGGAATGGTAGACCGTGTTCAAGCAGGAGACCCTGTAGCTATTGATATGTATAAACGCGATTTGCAGCTCTATTTTGATACTGAAGATGAGGTCAATGCGCAACTGGCTAAATTCAAGGATGCTGCAACAACAGCCGCATTCTTTGCGAAAGTAATCTCACAGGATTTCGATGCATTAGGCTATAGTATAGACTGGCGAAGGCGTTTCACGACTGGTGATACGACCTATAACAAGTTCATAGAATGGCAGTATCAAAAATTCATGGAGCATGGTTATGTAAAGCAGGGTAACTACCCCCTATTGTATTGCCCCAAGGATGGTAATCCAGTAGGAGAGGATGACTTGCTGGAAGGTGCGTCAGCGAAGATCAAGGAGTTCACGGCAATAAAATGGCCTTTTGAAGATGGATTCTTGGTTGCTGCCACGTTACGTCCAGAGACCATCTTTGGTGTTACCAATATGTGGATTAATCCAAAGGCAAAGTATGTTTGGGCTATGGTCGATGGAGAGAAATGGATTATTTCAAAGGCCGCCGTTGAAAAGCTGAAGCTGCAGGCAAAAGATGTAAGAGTCTTGGAAACTTTTCCCGGCTCACGGATTATTGGGAAGCGATTCAAAGCTATCCACGACAACCACGAGATACCAATTTTACCTGCTGATTTTGTGGACCCGAATAATGCCACTGGTGTAGTCTACTCGGTCCCCGGTCATGCTCCATTTGATTACGTTGCACTGCGTGACCTGTGGGAAGATTCCTCTTGTCTGAAAGAATATGGCATTTCTGGAGATGATGTAAGAGCAATCGAAATAATTGGCATGATAGACATGAAGGGTTATAGTGAATATCCCGCCAAAGATGCAGTCGAAAAGCGAAATATCAAATCACAAAAAGAAAGTGATGCTCTAGAAGACGCAACACAGGAGATCTACAAGGCTGAATTCTATGATGGCATCATGCGGGACAACTGTGCTCAGTTCTCCGGTCGAATGATTAAGGATGTGAAAGATGATGTTGTTACATGGATGAAGACTATCAACAGAATTGATGTCATCTACGAACCTGACCAACGACCGGTGGTCTGTCGATGTGGGACAAACGTGCAAGTGGGTGTATTCGCAGGTCAATGGTTTCTAGACTATCAAAGTCCTGGTTGGAAAGAGGCGGCACGGAAAGCCCTCGACAACATGGGTATTGTCCCTGAGACATTCAGAAACCTATTCGAGGCTACATTCGACTGGCTGACCCAGAGACCTTGTGCTCGAAAAAGAGGAATTGGCACAAGATTGCCTTTTGATCCTGATTGGATTATTGAGTCTCTGTCAGATTCCACTATCTATATGGCGTTCTATACAATAGCCCATCACATCCGGAATAACAAACTGAAACCCACACAATTGACTTACGAGTTCTTTGACTATGTGTTCTTGGGAAAAGGGACCCCAAACAAGGTGAGTACGAATACTGGTATTGATGCAGACCTACTGAAAAAGATGCATGACGAGTTCGGGTACTGGTATCCTAACGATCAAAGACATACAGCCCCCTCCCATATCTCAAACCATCTGAGCTTTGCAATCTTCCATCATGTGGCCATCTTCCCTGAGAAATACTGGCTGAAGCTGATAAGCCTAAGTGAGCACATGAATATGGAAAGCAAGAAGATGAGCAAGAGTAAGGGGAATGTAATCCCTCTTGTAGAGATACCTGAGAAGTATGGCGCTGATATCTTCAGAATCTATGTTGTGTCCGCCGCTGAGCCGGGTACGTTGATGGACTGGCGCGAACGCGATGTACCAACCATGAAGAATAGGATGCGGCAATTCATTGATATTGTGACCAGGTATGCCACAAAACCCCCTCGAGTATACACAAAGAAGGACAATCCAACTATCGCTACGAGGTGGATGCTATCTCGTGTGAACTCATTGCTCTCCATCTGCACCAATATGATAGATGCTTTCAAGCTCAGAGAGTATGCTATTCATGCGTCTTCAGAGATGATTCGGGCTATCAATCATTATCTGAACCGTGAGGGTGTTCCAAAGGAGGAAAGAGATGGCACCATGGCATATGTCTGCGATATCTGGATTCGCCTCTTAGCACCAATAACACCGCACATCTGTGAAGAGCTATGGTCAAAGATGGGGCATGAAGACTATGTTTCCTTGAGTCATTGGCCGGTCGCAGATAAGAAGCTGATTGACAAGAATATTGAGATGGCTCAACAGGTCGTTGAGTCGACAATCAAAGACATCCGAGAGATTTCAAGACTGTTGAAGGGGAAGAAGGCAAAGAAAGTCCATGTATACGTAGCACCTGAATGGATGTTCAAAGCAATGAATAGCATTCGTGATGCAAACATACCTACAATTGTTGGAGATATAATGAAGCACTTGATGGCGAATGAGGTCTTTCGAAAACACGGAAAGGAAGTCAAGAGTATTGTGGACCGTATTTCAAAGGAGAATGGTCTTTGGGATCACTCAGCAAGTGCAAAAGAGGAGCTCGATGCCTTAGTAGACTCCATAGGTCATATGGAAAAGGAGCTTAAGATGGAGATTGATGTGCAAAACTCTGACAGACCTACCTATGACCCCCAAAACAAGGCTCGATTTGCGTTACCCGGTCGAGTGTCCCTGTACTTGGAATAGAAGTTCTCGAACAAGCTACTTGTCAGCTTGACTCAGAATGCATGTATCACGAAATATTATACAATATCTATTTATAACTATAATATTGGGAAAAAAGATGCAAGAACAAGACCTCTGGAAGCTTCGTGAGTAATGCAAGACATAGACTTTGCCCTGAACACTGTCCTCATTCTAGCATTCTTCACGCTGTATGGCACTGTTACATGGGGCCTCTTTCGTTATTCTACGAAGCAGAGCTACAGATATTGGGCTCTTGGATGGGTCACCTATTCTATTGGTGGTCTTCAGGCTGGTTTCTCAAGTTTTGAAGGACTTGTCCCTCTTGATCTCTTTGGTCTTGTCTGTATCTATGTAGGATCCAGATTGATTCTTGATGGTAGCTCGGATATAGAACTCACACAAAGGAACATCATATCATACACTGCTGGTGCGATTGCTTTTCTTATTGGAGGAATACTGAGCCTTATTTTCAATCTCGAGTTCTACATTATCTTTAGCATCGCAGGTCTGTATGTTGCATATGCATGTCTTCATTCGGCACATACTGTCCATGGGTTCAAAGATGTAGCTGATATGTCGAAGGCGTGGTTGATGGCTGGCCTTATAGTATGGGCAATCTCATGGATCATTTTCCCCTTTGTCGCAGTTATACCTAGCTTTTACTACTATGTGCTATCCGTTCAAGCTGCTGGAGTCATCATAACGGGTGCATCCATGCTCACTCTGTTCATACGTTTAGTCACAAAGAAATTCGTCCAGCAATACCAAGCGTCTCAAATAATGTCTAGCCTCATCCAACATGATATTCGAAATTACATTCAAGTGGCGAGAAGTGCACTTGATCTTGCCGAAGGAACAACGCTGGTGGAAGATTACTGGATAAATATTGCATCTGAGTCATTAGATGATGCGCGAGATTTCATAAATGAGATGCGTGCGATTACAGCACTGCTTTCAAGACAAGGATCAGAACCTGTTCTTACCAACCTGTCTTTAATTATCACCCAAATACTGAACCGCGTTGTGCGGGAATATTCCCTAGAAGCAGACCAAGTTCAGGTAGAGATATGCGAGGAACGAATGATTCGGTCTTGTCCGTTATTGAAAGAGATTTTATGGAATATCTTTGATAACGCTTTCAAGCATGGCTCAAAAGAATTGTATGTCCGAGATGTATCAACAAGGTCTGATGCAATTCTGGAGATTAGTGACAGAAGTGGTGGGCTCTCTAAAGAGATAAAGGACTTCTTGACCTCACGTGATTCGTTATCCCAAACTGCTGCACCTGGATTTGGACTTGGCATCATTCTTATACATGAGCTCTCAACCATGTGTGATCTTGATTTTCAGGTGGAGGATATTCTTGAGGGTTCTACAGTAATTGGGACCAAGTTCACTCTTTGTTTCGCGCTCTAGGTTGGAATCACATTACCATCTATCATTTCTTCTTTCTATTTCTCTGCTTTCCACTTATTCTTGATAGATAGGATGATGCATAGTCTGTGAAATAGAATGACCCGATTGGGTCCAGAAACGCACTCGTAAGTTCTTCTGGAGTCATATCTGCAATAGCTCCCAAGGCAGAGATGATCTTAGCGCCATGATCTTTGATGTTAGGTGGTGGACCAAAGCAACCTTTGCAAGGTGTATTCGCAGTAGGACACTGTGCTCCACAGAGTCCGATTGTCGCAAATCCTAGACAGAGATACCCCTGGTCGAGAATACAATCAGTCGGGTCGATATGGCCTTCGTATGTTCGAAAGAACTTCTTAATCTTCTTCTCCTTCCTCTCTCTTGGGCATTGATCACATACTGTCTTATTAGGCAGGTCAAATGGCTTTCCGCTGATGAGCGCAGTCAATGCCTCTACAGTATTCTCACTAGTCGGAGGGCAGCCTGGCAATAGCACTTCGAAGTCCACAATGTCTGGATTCGGCGCAATGTGCCGAGTGAATCCCGGTAGATTTTCCTCTGGAATTAGTCCCTCGGTTACAGTATCAGCCTTGAGGAATTTTCTCTCCAAGAGGTCTTCTAGTTCCCACTGATTTCCTAGTCCTTGAATTCCGCCATATACAGAGCATGAGCCCCAAGCAACGAGTATCTTGCTCTTTTGACGCATTAGTCTGAGAAGGTGAAGGTCCTCCTTTGTTCGGCAGCTGCCTTCTACAAAACCAAAATGAATTGAGTGATTGGGCATCGCTTCAAGGTCTGCCATTTTGTAGTCAGCAACTGCTGGCCAGTACACTATGTCTAGTTTTGGTAATACATCAAGAAGCTTAAGGTGCAGGTCCACAAGGGACTGGTCGCATCCCCAGCATGAACTGAGCTGTGTAAGGGCAATTCTCTTGGCCATATTCAGTCGCCTTTCCTCACTGGATTTGGCCCAAGTTTCATGACTCTCTCAACCATGTTTGTGATACCTTCTGCAAAGATGTCGCCTTCTGCAGCTGATGCCCACTGAAGATGTACCCGTTCAGGATCAAAGCCTGCCTGTTCAAGTAGTTTCTTCAGAAGCGCAAACCGAGAGTTCATCTTCAGGTTGCCACTCGTATAATGGCAATCACCCGGATGGCATCCTGATACCAAGACTCCATCAGCACCTTGGTAGAGCGCATCTAGAATAAAGGAGATGTCTATCCTACCGGTGCAGTTGACCCTGATAATCCGGACATTTGGAGGCATCTGCATCCTGCTTGTACCTGCAAGGTCCGCCCCGGCATACGAGCACCAGTTGCAGCAGAATGCCAAAATCCTGGGCTCAAACGTGGCCTTTTTCGCTTTTCTCACAGCCTTTCCGGGCGTAGTGGTCTTTGGAGCTATCATGGTCAGACATGGACCCCCATTGAGTATCTCGGGGCGATAATTTCACTGCTATTAAGCTTCCTGAAATAACATGTGTTCAATCACGATTCGAAGAGAATCGAACAGCGACGCAATTCAATTGAAGAATGACCCAAGGGGAAAGCTATATCAAACATGAATGTGAACGTAGATTAGAACTAATGGTGGGATAATATTGATAATAGCATTTATCATGGCTAAGATAGAATCCACAAAGTCCCGAAGCATCTTAGAGATGATCCAGAAATTGGATGAAGTAGAAGAGGCTCATCTAATCTACGGAGCATATGACCTACTTATCAAGTGCGTATTCAAAACACCCGAAGCACTCAGTTCCTTTGTCGTCAATGAACTCCGAAGAGTGGATGG
>JAEORN010000120.1 GCA_016840825.1 Candidatus Thorarchaeota archaeon
ATTCTACCCAAAAACATTCCAAGCATCATATCCCGTGTACTTACATTGTTACTCAACATGATTTCCCATTGACCTATCTTCACTTCTTGTAAAGCATAGGATATTGGGAAGACCAGCACTAGGGTCCAAAGAAGAAGCATAACAGACCTCATCACACCTGGATAGGCTACTTGCAAGAGTTGCTGGATTTCTGTGCTAAAAAGATCAAAGAATCCCTTCATCATCCATGGTGCAATCGTAAATGCCCATACCAACCCAATTAGAACAAGCATCACTATGATCAGTGAACGTTTCTTCCTAAACCTCGATGTCGTAACGCGAAACTCAGCCTTTGCAATAGCAGCCCATGCCTTTACCATTATTCATTCCTCCAAACCAAAATAGTACTACAGTAAATCCCTCTCCCAGTAAATCTGGTTGAATAATTTCTGTCAATTGATATCCGCTCTAGACATTCTTCCTATCCCAATCATGTAGACAATAGTTCCGACGATTATTAAAGGCGCACTCATAGCCAACATAAAAAGTGGCAAACTTGGAATAATCATCATTACTTGGTTTCCTATGAAAAATGAAAACAAGATTACAAGCATTATGAGAAATATGGATGCAAAGGTGTTTATGTAGAAGGCACTGCTTCTCTGGTCTTCATAGGCTGGATTATTGGCTGTAATTCCTGTGCTGAGTAAGACAGCTCCGCATGTAGACAAATAAGTATAAGCTAACATCACCAGAGCTTCAAGTATGTTGAATCCAAAAACGATCGTCACTGTTATTGAAGGTACAATGGCAATCGGTATGGCAAGGATGAATGATTCTAGAATTCGAGCTTTTGCAAATTTCGAAACTCCGTGAGGTGCTGATTTCATTATCCAAAGTTGATCCTTTGACTCAAGAAATCCAATTCCTCCAAATGTCACTCCAGTAATCATTGCTAACATCATTCCCATGAATATTATCATCAACATCATAAAGAGGGCATTGAGATCTGGTGGAATTTCCTCTGGGACTGATCCAATACTATAGCTTAAAATGACTGGCAATAATACAGAGAGAGCTACACCATAAAGAAGTCTTGATACGTTCTGCATTTTCCTTGTGAATTCCTTAATTGAAGTAACTATTAAGACTCCAAATGCACCAGGAGAGATTCTTCTAATGCTTTTGATGATGAAATTCTCCTCACCAACTGTGGTTATTTTTTCAATACGTGGCCCTGCTCCGAAGGTTAAGATTCTGTCTGCTGAGATGTATGCAAGAAAGACTATGAATCCAGTGAAAGTAACAAAAAGAGCAAAATCACTAATTGCATTGAGTTTTAAAATACTCGCAAATGCCGTGAATGGTATACCAATCCCATTGAAAATAATCACACTCCAAGAAATGATATCCGCTCCCCAAGTAAAAGGAAATATGAGAAATACATCCATTCCAAGAATCGCTGACAGAGATTCTGCAAAATACATCAACCCATACATAGGAACTAGAACAATAACTGCTACTACCATGGCAAGCGCCTTAGCAATATCATTTCCTCGTGATGATTCACCCAGCTTAGCTTGAATTGCAGTCGTGATAAGAGTCGATAAAAACAAGGTCCCAATAGCCACGAAGAAAATAGTGAGATACATTATAATCTGACCCAATAAACTGACTTGGAAGAACAAGGCAAATGGCGAAAGAATTATTGGCGCAGTATATACGATGAGAAGACCATAGACAGGTACCTTGCCTAAGAACATGCCAAACATCATGTTTCGTGTACTTACATTGTTACTCAACATGATTTCCCATTGTCCAATTCGTATTTCTTGCAATGCATAAGAGATGGGATAGATGAGGAATAGGATCCAGAGAAAGAGCATTGCTGAGCGCATTAGGCTTGGGAAACTTGCCATAAATAATACTCCAATCTCAGAGCTTGCACTACCAAGAATGGATCCCACTATGTTGGGAATGATGTATAACGCCCATACAATACCAAATAAAAAAAGAAACAACATTGCTCCATTTCTTATCCTACGAAATCGGGATGTCTGGACATAGAACTCAGTTTTTGCGATAGCTAACCACTTTTTGGTCAGACCTAGTCCCTCCAACTGAGTAGTCTAGTACGGTCCACTTCACCGCCTACGATTTTTAGGTAGGCATCTTCAAGATCTCTTGCTCCAACATTTTCAATGATCTCATTAGGGGAACCAAGAGTGTTGAGAATTCCTTCATTTAGAATACCAATAATTTCACACACATCTTCAGCAAAATCAGTCATATGTGTGCAAATGAAGAATGTAGTGTCCATTTCTTGTGCCATTGCAATGATAATCTCTTTTACGAGAGCA
>JAEORN010000121.1 GCA_016840825.1 Candidatus Thorarchaeota archaeon
CTTCCAATTGCTACTGAGTAGTTAAGGAGTTGTAGTTGAAGAGCTATCCAAGGAGCAGGATGAGAATCTAGTACTACCTTTGTGGAGTCTAGTACTTCTTGCCAATCAACTTCTAATCCTAAACCAGATTTAACATAAAGCAAGAACGGTCGTATAAGTGGATTCGTGCCATACTTCTTTGATAGTTTGTTCAAGCTATCCATATTCCACAGCTTGAAGGAGTGTAGAACCGCTATGAAGGGTAGATCTTGAGGTGCCTTCCCAATACAAGCGCGTTCAGCGATCAAAGCGGCGAAGTCAAAGTAGTTGTATGCCCTCTTCATAAGTGCCTCTAAGACACTTCGTGTTTTTCCATCTACGAAATCAAAGAACATCGTTATTGTTCCAAGAGGTTCCATGCTAGTTTTTCCCTTCTAATCTCGAGTGGATATTATAGAATACTTGAACATGAGTCTTTTGTAATGCTTCATTGGAGTATTGCGCCAGTATTCATGTATTATATACAGTTTGAATCTTCAGTAGATAATAATTGTAGGTGATTTCATGAGAAGAGCTATCATTTTCCTACTGCTGATATCGAGCATATTATTCGCTAGTGTGGATGCTTCTAAGGTATTCACACCATCGCAGGTAATTGTAGGCCCAGGTCTAAGAAGTGCTCATGGAATGGCATTCGACCCCTACAATAACGTGACAGTCGTTTTCGGAGGAAGCAGCCAAGGGGGAGGTTTAGGAGCTGTACAGGATACTTGGTTCTATGAATATGCCACAAATACTTGGACTGAGTACACCGGGAACTCGCCTCCCGCTAGGACGAACACAGCAATGGTATATTGTGATGCCACGAATGAGATGATCCTATTCGGAGGACAAGGTGTAGATGACACATGGTCCTTTAGCTGCGAATCTCAGACTTGGACAGAGGTAGTGACATCGACAGGTCCCGGAGTGCGTCATTCACATGCTCTTGCATATGACCCTAATGAGAATGTAGTCATCCTCTTCGGTGGATTTGATGATGAAGGGTGGGAAACAGACGGAACTTGGTCCTTTGATTGTGAAACGAGAGAATGGACTGAGTTATTTCCATCTGAGAAACCTCTCGCAAGATATGGACATGTGATGACCTATGATACCAATATAAGTAGAGTCATCATGTCTTGTGGCAATACGATGAGTGAAGGTCATCAGGATGATACGTGGACCTTTGATACATCCACAAATACATGGACTGAGATATCTACGATTGGAGACCCGAATAACCTGAAATGGCCCTCTATGGTCTACGACTCCATTAATCAGAGGAGCATCCTCTTTGGGGGACAGGTAGGTGATAACGCTGTGGATGCTACTCAAATCTACGATGCATACACAACCAGATGGACAAATCCAAGACCAGAAGAATCACCACCTGCCCGAATTAACTCAGGTCTCGCATTCGATTCTAAGCATGGGGTTGTCATATTATATGGTGGTCTACTTATTGACCAAGACGAGGATATTTGGCTTCAGATGAGTGACACTTGGACCTATTCTTATACTGAGAATGTCTGGACAGAAATAACAGACCTAACAAATCAACCTGCGCCGTCGAGAACATTGTTTACCACTTTGATTCTGATAGGAATCCCAGCTATATGCGTGGTTGTCATTGCGTGGATATATGTACGAAAGAAACACGTATGATGTTGTATCATCACGCGAGCTATCTAGGATGAGAATTACCTGAACCCCAAAAGGTTCTTTTCATAAATACAGTCTAGGTTGAATAGGTGAAAGGAATGGAAGCATCATTGAGGGACATGCTTAAGCATGGCAGGAGATTTGAGCGACTAAGAATTCATGATTCAGGAGTGTTCATCAGGAAGATCCCCCAGTACAAGGACGAGCCAGCTTATCTTGCTGTCGAGATCAATCCCACTGGGAAGGATGGACTTCCAATCAATAAGATGGGAATCATAATCAGAAACAAGATGGAGCTAGATGCTATCAGAGAGATTCTATCAGGAAGTGTAGTGGAAGAAGCGATTCAAGCTATTGTAGATGTCAGCGAGTAGCAAGTATCATTTCTTTTGATTGGGTGTCTATGACCAGGGATTCAATTCTAATAGCGAACAGTACAATTAACGTCATCATAGTCAAACTTATATGCTTTTGTTGATAATGGTGATAATGGTGACAAATATGACATCTGATGAAACAAATAATGAAGATAGTGAAGTACGCGAACGCATGAGGAAACGATTTCAGGAGATTGATGATCTGCAGCGCAAGAAAGAAGAAGCTGGTGCAGCATGGGTTTTTGTTGGTTTCTTTGGTTTCCTGATAACCTTTGTTGGACTAGTCATGATGCTTTTCTTCTTAGGAATCATTCCTTTGACTCTTGAGATCCTGTTATCCGTTGGAGTGGTTCTCATCGGAACCTTCTTCATGGCAGTCGCAATCTTCCTCAGGAATTCTCCGACTATAGTCATGAGGGAGATGTAATCTCTCATAGACTAGAGGGTGATCATGTGACGGAAGTAACCAATGTTACAATACGAGGCATAGACAGCGATGTCTATAGCCTCTTTTCCGCTGAAGCAAGACGACGCGGTATTCCGATTGGGGAACTCGTGACACAGGTCATGCGTATCTTTCTTGAAGAAACAAGCGAGAAAGCATTCAGGATAGAGGGACTAGATGACTTGACATTAACAAAGAAGGAGCTCGAATCTGTCGGTGGCCCTATTACCTTCAGTGGTATCAAAACACTGACAATCAGTGAAGACATAGATTGGATCACGTTTGACAAATACGTTGACGAGATTCGTAGATCAAAAACTGTGATCATTCCTGAATCATTATCCAAGCTGCAAGTCCTGACAAAATGCAGGAATGTGGATAAAATCGTTCAAGAGAAATGATATGGATGAATTCAAACTACGGAGTAACAACATTCTCGCAGAATACGTTGTGATGAATGGTACCTTGGTCAGAAGACATAAGACACTAAGATACGTAGTGTTTCTTCATGTCTCATCTGACCAAGAATCAGAAGATTCTGATGGGTTCCATTATCACTATAGTTGTATTGGTGACTTTAGTCGTGATGAATCTCAATCTATTTGAGAATAATGAAACAGATGAGTTTCCTGATTTCTATACCAAGAACGAAGACTATTTTGTAACAAGAATTGGAACCGTTCCCAGTATAGATCGAGAAACGTACCGTCTTGAGATTAAGGGTATGATTGAGAATCCAACCAGCTTTACGCTGGAGGAACTTCAGGCTTTGGACCTCATGGATCTACCTCTTACAATCGAGTGCATCGGAAACGGTCCAAATGGAAAATTAGTAGGAACTGCAATATGGAGAGGGTTCAAAGTATACGACCTACTGGAATCGTTAGGTATCTTTGACAACGCAACCGGAGTCAAGTATCTAGCAGCTGATGGATACTATGCTTCCCATACAATGGATCAGCTGGAGAACAATGGAGTGCTAGGAGCATTATACATGAATGGAGTGGAGATACCTCCAATACAGGGATTCCCACTACGTATTCTGAATCCAGGATATTATGGCGTCAAGCAACCAGCATGGGTAACTCAAATTGAAGTAATTGACAGGCCCCTAGAGGACTACTGGGAGGATCGAGGATGGGATACATCAGAACCTATCGCGATCGATTCTAAGATATTCTTCCCGAATGGACCCACCTCTGTAAATGCGAGTGAAAATCTTCATGTTGGAGGTTGTGCGTTCGGAGGCACTCGTGTCAAGCTAGTCGAATATACTCTTGATGATGGGCAATCATGGAATAATGCGACAATTGTTCAGCAAATAGATGCCGATAACGTATGGGTCTTTTGGGAGATTAATATCAATTTCCCAAATCCCGGGCAGTTTACCCTACAAATCAGAGCGACAGACATCTATGATAATCAACAAGCAAAGACTGACATCTCATATCTTGATGGAACCAGTAGCTGGCCAATGCTAGTCATTACTGCGATATGACATTGCGCCAGTATTCATGTATTATATACAACCTGAGGTCCTTCATCAACATCTGAATAGGTGATTTTGATGAGAAAGGCCCTCCCGTTCATACTATTACTTTGCAGTATGCTTTGCTTTAATGTACCACTCATTGATGCATTCACACTTTGCCAGGATAATATAGGACCAGGTGTTAGAAGTGCAATGGGCATGGCGTTTGACGAGTATAACAATGTGACAGTGATGTATGGTGGTACGAGTTTTGAAGGTGGCATTCACTCCATGCAGGATACCTGGTTCTATGACTACTCCACAAATACATGGACAGAACACACCGGGATTTCACCTCCAGCAAGAGCGAACACCGCGATGGTATACTGCGGAGGAACAAATGAGATTCTCCTCTATGGAGGGTTTGGTGTGACAGATACGTGGTCTTTCGACTGTGAAACTCAGACTTGGAGTGAAGTACATCCCTCAATTAACCCGGGAGTACATCATTCTCTAGGGTTGGCTTATGATCCAGTTGAGAATGTTGTCATTCTATTTGGTGGATTTGATGATACGGGATGGACAACTGATGATACATGGTCTTTTGATTGTGACACAAGAGAATGGACGGAACTTTCTCCAACAGTCAAACCACTTGCTCGTTATGGGCATGTCATGACCTATGATACTAACATCAGCAAAATCATTCTTACCTGTGGTAACACGTGGGATCAAGGGCATCAAGATGATACATGGATCTATGACACGTCAACAAACACCTGGACCGAGCTTGATCCAATTGGAGATCCCAATAATCTGAAATGGCCATCTATGGTCTATGACTCCATTAATCAGAAGAGTATCCTATTTGGAGGGCAGGTCGGGAATTCTGCTGTTGATGAAACACAGATCTACGATGCATTTTCGAATCGATGGACAAATCCGTTACCTGATGAATCACCGCCTCCAAGAATCAATTCAGGTTTAGCATTTGACCCTAAACATGGTGTTGTAATTCTATATGGTGGATTACTCATTGATGAAGAAAACGACCACTCTACGCAAATGGAGGATTTGTGGGTGTACTCGTATGATGCCAATACATGGACAGATATGAGTGAGGTTTCACAATCAACTGCATCGGGAACGTCACAATCACCTACATCTGGGACGAATAGTGAGAATACACTCCCTACAGACATGATGTTAGTATATGTAGTGATAGCATCGGTTCTGATAGCGACGCTCATGATAGTCTACCATCTACGGGTCAAGAAACGATGACCTCAATCGTATTCTTACAGTGCAGATTTTGGAACGCTTGAGATTAGATACCCAAGTCAAATCTAAGGAGGTTTTGTATCAGCCATCGACTTTGAAGCAGGTATGCCACCGATTCCCCAATGACTCTTTGGAATCTCATGAATGATGACTTCAACAGCTCGCTCTGGAATGCCCAAATCGACGAAGACTTTTGTGATTCCAGTGATGATCATCTCAGCGGCTTCCTCAGAGAGTCCTTTCCACATCTTGACATCTACTGTTGGCATATGAACTTCTAAGTCCCTAAGCATTAAATGGTTTCCATTGTCTTGGAGGAGATTTCGTTCGATAATCTGATTGCCTTCCTGTAAGGAACTGATACAATAAATGAGAAATTGAAGACCCGTTTTGATTTGATGAAACTTCCTTCAAGGAGGTATTATGAAGGTCCGGATGATGAAATAACTCCCGACTATGAGCAGTCCTAGGAAAATAACCACGTAAAATGCTCTCTTCTGTGCTGTGGCATCAGAGCGAGGTCTGATGAATAGAAGAAGGACTACTATCATGAAAACAAAGGGTATTAGTAACCAGATTAGACCAGTGTAATTCTGCATTGTGATTCAGACCTCATTTTGATTTTCGATATCAAAAAAAACATAGGTATTCTCTATGTAAAGCATTTTAGAGCCGCGCAATTCAATGCCCAGAGATGGACATCAGATAGGCCAAATCACAAGTTGGGATGGGTATTAAAAGAGCATCTTCAATCCTGTAATTGGATGTCTGGTCAGAACACGTTTCATTAGTGCAGTACGGAGCTCAGCATAGGATCTGAGACCTCCTATAAGATCGGTAAGGTACTCTCTCATCTTCTCGTCACGAGATCCCATCTGAATTGCTAGCTCCATGTTCTTCTCATTCTTGAAGAGAAGATTCGCTAGGAAGTTCCCAACATCAAACTCTTTGCCCATTTCCTTTTTCCATCGAATCTCGTAGGTTCTCAAACTACTGACTTTACC
>JAEORN010000122.1 GCA_016840825.1 Candidatus Thorarchaeota archaeon
AAGCTGATTCCTGGTACAAGGGCTACAAAACAGTTCAGGTGCCAGTGCAGAAGCAGGAGACCTATCGTGATAGTGAAGGGAATACACAAACTCGAACGGTCACTGAATATGAAACTGGTTATGTACCTGTACAGGATGAAATACATACAGATACAAGCGAGCCAATGCTTGCTAGAAAAGGAGCAGCACTCTACGGGCTTGAGGAGTATCTGAATGAGATTGACGTTAGCAAGACCGAGAGGTATGATTACAACAAAATCAAAGATCTAGAGCCTGCTATGTTAAATGCTGAAATCGGAAAAGAGGAATATGAGAAAGCAGTTCATGGTCGCGTAGCTGATAGACACAGAAGTCAAGCTGCAAGTGGACTTGCTGAGTTGTTCGATTGCAGGACAACGACAAATGTCCGTGGAACAACATATCTTCAAGCACCATTCTCTCTGGTTCGATACAAATTCCAAGGCGATTTGTACAAGTGTGCAATAAATGGAAGAACCGGAAAAGTTGTGTTAGGTGAAATTCCAATAACCATGGCGCAGAGAGCAATTTGGACCTTCGTTGGTCTAATTGGTGTAATTCTTTCGGGTGCTGGTTCGCAATTAGCGTACATGAGTCTTCCAAGTGAAGATGCAGTATTCATTATTGGTGGTGCAGTGATGGCAATCATCGGAATCATCATGGCTGCGTTTGGCTTCAGAGTGCTATTAATGACGCAGCGGGAGAAGAAGGGGTGATTATCATGGCGAGATGTGCTTTTTGTGATGCAGATTTTAATACTGGCCCCGGTGATCTTCTTCTAGTATGTCCATATTGCGGAACTGCTCAGACTACCGAAGGAACGAAGTTCACGGACCATTACATGATCAGGGTCCACTTCCCTCAACATGAAGCTCAGACAACCTTGCTTGATTGGTGTTCAAAACAATTAGGCGCTCCAGGTGATCTTGCTGCAAAAGCAAGATTCGTTGGATACAAGCAAGTCTGGTATCCATTTTGGATTAGTAGAGTAGATGCTGATACTACTTATAGTGGACTTGGGAAGGATGCTAATTTCTATGATGAATGGCCTCAAAGGAGAGGTGCCTACAAGAGGATTGACTTCTTCTGGAAACCAGAATCGGGTCGATTTACTCGAAGGCATGAGATCAAGATTCCTGCAGTAAAGGGTATTGATGCAGATGTTTCAGCTCATCCAATTCCTACTCGTGCTAAGGAATACTTCAGCCATGCACATGCTGAAGAATTCGGAGGCGAGGTGCTGCATAGTCAAATCGCTGAAGATCAAGCCAGATCATTGGCCAGACAACAAGCTCAAGATCTTCAGACAAGACTGATTCTATCGGAAGTTGATAAAATCGAATCAAGGAATGATAGTCTCGATGTCGGAGAAACATATCTGATTCATGTCCCGGTTTGGGAACTAGAGTATAGATATGGTAATGGGAAGTACAAGGCTTCTGTCGCAGCAGCTACCGGGTATGTCATCGAAAGCAAGTATCCAAGATCTATGGCTTTCAGAGCTGCTGGAATTGGATTCGGCTTGATACTACTCCTGGCAGGTATCTTACTAATAACTCTGGCAGCAGGAGTTCTTGGGTTTGCCATCTTTGAAGCTGGTGGATTGGTTTCTGGTAGTATCCTGACACTCCTAGGTCTAGCATTGCTATACAAGGGAGTTTCAAGGAAAGAGGCCAAAGAGAAACTGTAGAATACCATAGGGGGATTTTCCCCCTGTTTCCTCTTTTTTTACAAATAATGTTCTAGTGTTGAGCTTTGTTCAAGTTCAAGACGTTTAAGCAATGGAGTTCCTTCAGCCCAATACTTTAGGTTAGGGTAAAGGAGTGCGTCCAAAATGGCTTCAAGGTTTGATATCGAATTGAGCTCTAAGGACTCTCCACAGAATGCTTCTTCAACTCCTGCTCGCGCAATCCACGGTCCGAAGATATCATTCTTGTTATCCCGTGTTAAATGGAAAATGAAAATATGACTTGACTCATTTCTTTTTACCATCTCTTGATATGCTGGCATTCTTGCATGACTTCCATACAGAGAAGCCTTTGCATTGGATGAGCCGAAGTGCTTACTTTCGAAATTGAAATTTCTAAGGACTCGTTCTGTTGACACTTCCATCTGTAGGTAATCGACTCTCGCCTGACCTGGCTTAGAAACAAGTATGAAAGTATCACCAAAAAGATTGGATTGCTGGATTCGCAGCGTGGAGCTGAAGGGTTTCTCTGATAATCTTAGTATTGCATTGTCGATATATGAATCAATAGCAATCTTGAACGCATTTTTCATAGGTACAAGTTTTCTATGTTTATGCATTCCAAGAAGTCCTAGTGCAATTAGTCGAGTAACCTGTTCTAATGCGTAATCATACTCGAAGAGCTGATTTATTCCCTCTATAGCTGGAATATCCTTTTGAGTTATCTTTTGAGCGACTCTGCTAATTTCAGGTTCGGATAGTAATTCAAAGGATTTAACGTGAACATCAGTTCCCATTGGTAATTGACCTGGAATGGATTGAAGGCGGCGTGGAGGAAGGGTGGAAGCCTCCACGCCTATTGCTACGGGACTAACGGAGAGAGCAATTTGCTGCAGGGTTTCAATAATCTCCTTTGGGACCAGAGATCTAGCATCCGTAGGAATCAGAAATCTATACAATTGCCTACGCATAGTAATAATAGCCTCCCGGTCGAGACCCCGCCAAGCTGTGGGGTGGTCATAGATGGAGAGAAACTCAGCAGGCTGAGTAGAAGCAAGAATACCAGACATGAGGATTGGGTATTTCGCGGTCTCCACTGTGATACCTGGCGGGCAGAAAACTGTAAGGTCTTCTGATTGTGCCATATCTTCAAGCTGAAGTTGCGTAGTAATTGAATGTCCACTAGACATAGCTGCCACCCTTTTATCCCACATGTCTATCATTGAGAATGGCTTTGGTACTTCTTACTTGGTCATGTGCATTCTATCGAACAAGATCGTTCTAGAGAGAGATGTCCGAAAGTAAAGGAGAAGATGAATTATACAAATTAGTGAATCTCTAACTCTCAAAAAGATAGACTCATATCTGAACGGATGATTTCATTTCTGAGTTCTATGAGTTCAGAATTGGAGCATTTGGAGATTGATGAAACAATCGAAGAATCAGAGGTGTCAGAGAATCCATTTCAGTGGATAAATAATCTTCTTGATCAAGTACCAGTGCATCTCTTAATTCTATTAGTATCACTTGTAGTGACCTTATTCACATCCATTCATTATATTGCTGTTCAACTGAGTTCAACTTCAATTGGCTTTAATCTCGACGATTCTTGGATTCATCTAGAATATGCTCGATCTATCTATGAAGGCAGAGCTTGGGAGTATTCTCCTGGTACACCATCTACTGGCTCAACAAGTCCTTTATGGTCGATAATCCTATCCTCAATATTTCTTTTCACATCTGATGTTATCTCTATCGTGTGGGGTGTTGTAATCATTTCAATTATTTTCTACACCCTCTGTACATTTCTGATTGGAGAGTTCTTCTATTCTATCTATCCGAGTAAATTGATTAGCTTCTCTTCCATGGCTGCGTTTGTATTCATTCCATCAAATACATGGCTGATGTTATCTGGAATGGAATATCCAATCTTCATGTTTTTACTTCTACAGCCTCTATGGATCCTTGATAGAACTGAATATGAGTATGATGTACTTCTGGGTATTGTAGCGGGTTTGACTTATCTTGCCCGTCCAGAAGGCGTTCTATTAGCTTTGATAGTATTCCCCATTCGTCTGATTCAGCACATATCCCGAAGGGATTTCAGCAAACGCCGATTAGCATCGATATTTCTGATGGTCACTTCAGCTGGTATCGTGGTTCTTCCATGGGTACTACATTGTCTTTCAGTTACTGGACTCCCTCTTCCAGATACATTCTATATCAAGGTGCATAGTATATCAGAGTCTGATATAGAGGCTTGGAATATATTCTGGACATTTTTCCTCTCAAGTATGCCATTCCTTTCAATTGGGTTTGTAATCGGAGGATTATCTCTAGCAATAAAACGTCCCTATGCGTGGATAATGGGTATATCTCTGACTCTTCTTTATCGATTCACAATGCCCTATCAATCTCTAGTTAATAACAGTCGATATCTAACACCAATTTTCGGATTCATGGCCATTGCTTTCATGATGGGATTCTTTGTATTCCTGAATGAATTGATAAAAGAGAATCCGAAGAAGAACTCATATTTACTTAGATCTGGAATGACTGTCATAATCATTTTAGTCATCATCTTTCCATCAATACCATACTATGGTCATCAGGCAAATGTGCATGCATTAGCAACCAAGAACATTAATGAGATGCAGGTCGATATCGGATATTGGGTGAAGGAGCACACACCTTCAGATGCAGTTCTTGCAATATGTGATGTAGGTGCTATTCGATTTATATCGGATAGAGAAATCATCGATTTGGTCGGTCTAACTACCCCTGATATAGCCCATGGTGAATTATACGGACTTGAGTTGGTCGATTATCTTAGAAATAGAAGCACTGACTATTTGATCATATTCGGAAAATGGACTGGATACTTCTTCGCCTATATGCCAGGTCTCCTATACCAAAGATATCGAATAGAGCTTCCTGACAACCTAATCTGTGGGGATGATGTGATGATTGTATTTGAGATTGTATGGCAATCCTAAGATTCAGATAATGTCTTACTAATTCCCTGTACTAGTAAGTTGTAAAGCTCATGTGAGTCTTCAACACCAGAGAAACCTCCAGTAAAGGACTCCCTACTGCCTCCTCCTTTACCTCCAAGGTTCTCAGTTGTTTCCTTTGAATAGTATCCTGCGTTTCTAGGCATATCAAAAGTCCAGAAGATGAAGCTCGATTTCTCCCCTGGAGCGAAGAGCAGAATGCAGGAGTTCTTTTCAAATTCAATGTCCTTGAGAATGTTTCTCAGATCCTTAGCTTCAAAACCTGGGAGGTAGTAATGATAGAATTTGGTATCCTTAATCTCAAGATACTCATTCGTCTTAGAGAGTAATTTAGATACTAACTCAATCATTTCCGTTCTTTCAGATTGTATCTTCTTCGCCTTATCCAAAACAGATCCGATTTGTTCCATTTCAAAGGGATATGTTGCCTTACGACTTAGAACATCGTTATAGACGTCCTGAGTGTGGTGTGCTGCCTTAAGATGAGTGAAAAATTGAATCCTCGTTTTCTCAGCGTCCCGTTTGAAATCAGTGATCTTGAAAAATCCAATATCCCCTGTTGAGAGTACATGAATCCCTGAGCACGCAGAATCATCTACTCCTTCAATTGTTACTATCCTTAGCATATCATACTTTGAATCAAGCCCTTCTCTTGCCCTAACAGATGGGGGTAACGACTGAGCATCCATCATAGATGTACAAACCGGTAGATCGTCAAGAATAATTCTTTGTACTCGGGATTCTGCTTCAAATATCATAATCGTATCTAGAGATCCCTCAATATCCACAGTTCCCTGATCTGCATCAATCCAAATATACCCCAATTTTAGATCTTTATCCTGTTTCCTCAATTGACTAACAAAGAGGTGCTCAGCTGTGTGATTCCTCATCGATCCCCTTCGCCATTTCATATCGACTCGGAGTACAGCCCTCTTTCCTTCTTCTAGTGAACTATCCGTTTCCAAGTAAGTGATATCATCGTGTTGAACCGTGTTGAGTATCTTCGCATCATCAAGTGAACCCCTATCACCTGCCTGACCTCCTCCCTCAGGTCTTACAACATCTTTGTCGATAATAATTCGATAGACATCATCGACCTTTTCAACTTTCATTATTTGTACCTGAAACTCACTGGTTAGAGGTTCATTCCAATATGGTTTTGAAGTCAAGTTTTTCTCACCATCCTAGCCGAAAGCAATATAGCACCTACATGATGCTCAATTATAGTCCAACTTATGTTTGAGGTTAGAGGCGGATGTTTAAGTTCCTAAAGAAGGACCCGATGGATAAAGCTAAACGACATGTCGAGAAAGCTTTGAAAGAAATAGAAGAAAACTATTATGATTACGCCAGTATCGAATACGAAAAAGCGGCAAATCTATTCATCGAAGCTGGTTCTTCTGACTTTGCGGTGAAATACTTCCGAGAAGCGGCATACTGTGCTCTTGAGCACGAAGACCATCTCCGCGCTGCAGAAATGAAGATTTGTGCAGGTGAAACTCTTCTTATTGATAGTCTATATGATGAAGCTGGAGGATTCTATCAGGAGGCATCAGATCATCTCTTTCGAGCTAATAAGCTATCTGACTCTCTGCGAACTCTTGCATTGTCTGTGATGGCACACCTTGGATCAAGAAATTTCGATACAGCTGTCAACCTACTGAGGAAGATGGAGAAACGCATTCCTACTAAGAATCCTCCAAAGGTTCCCGCATGTGATGTCGCTAAAGAGTTCGTAGAAGTACTGATTGAGGGTTATGAAACTACACAAGCGAATCTAACCGCCTGTATTTCAAAATACAAACCAAAGGAGAGTGAACTTGAGCTCGTCGAGTTTCTGACTAATAGCGTTCGAATTGCACTTGACACAACTATCAGAATTGAGTGGGCTGGAAAAGAGATGTCTGAAGTTAATGCTAAAACACCGCTTGAGTTTGAATTGATTTTCAAGTGTCCTGTTTCTATTCGCATATTGGATTACAAACTCTCTCTATCTAATAGTCTCACATTCATAAAAGAACCAGCCATCAATAACGAACCTGCAACAGATGGATCATATCTGCTATCAGTAAATCCGGTTCTTAGCGGGGAAGGAATTGTTGGACCTTTCAAGCTGACTATATCTGGTGACAGAATACTTGCGCACAAGCATAGCAATACAATTCAATTTCGAATTGCAAAAGCTCCCTCTCAACTAGGAATGGAATTATCACCTGCGAGAATATCTTGTGGGATTGGAGATGAGGTTGTCATTGATGTAGACCTATCAAACACTGGAGAGGGTCCAGCTGACAACATCGAAATTAAAATCGCTTTATCTGACGGAATTGAACAATCTTTAGGGAGTGCGATGAGATCCCTCCAATTTCTAGGTGCAAATGAGAAAATGCGTCTACAAGTCTATATTCGAGGAGTGTCTATGGGTGATGAGCTCGTCACAATAGCAGTAAAGGACTCAAGATCAGGACAGGAGATCATAAAGACTGCGCAGGTGATTGTAGGCTAGCTACTATTACCTTCTTTTCTTTGCGACATCTTCTCTAATTGCCAAACATGCTCCCATAACTTGCTGAATAGTTTCTTCTTCTTTGAAACCTTTTAGAAGTTCATCAGCTTTATCAAGCTCATCCTCCGTTAGCGCATCGCTGAACGCTAACAGTGTTCCTAGCCATTCCCATCTTGTCTTATCCACGACTCGTTTTGCTTTAGTTATGAGTTCCTTTGCTTTATCCATCTCATCTATGGTGGCATATCCCATAGCAGCAAGAGACAAATCTATGACTGCTCTCTCTGCCTTTCCGTCTTCTAGAGCTTTTTCGGATGCTTTTTCATATAAGCTTCCCATGTTCTTTGCAGCAGTTAGAAAATATTCTGAATTACCTAATTTATGGCAGGAGAATGCTGCCCACAAATAGGCTTGTGCTGCAGTTTCTGTCATACGTTCTAGGAGAGCTTCCTTTGCAGAGTTCTCGAATAATGTAAGTGCGGTTCCATAATCACTAACTTGTCTGTACTGTGTTGCTGCTTCGAAATACGCATTGGCAGCTGCTTTGTGGTCGTCCTTCTCAACACTGGCTTCTGCATAGATATGGTAATACTCAGCCGCTTTTCGTGTCATCTCTAGAACTCTGTCTAGATAGCATGCTGCAGCTTGTTTGTAACGCATGGCTGCCTGATTATATTTCTCAACCTCAGCATACTCGCCAGCTAGACGTTCCCACTGAGTGCATTCGTCCTCCATGAGTTTACAGACTCCTGATATGGATACCTACCTTTGAGTAGGCCTACTCATCAGCAGGATACTTTTCGTGAGTACAAATATGTTGTGTGTTCGAATCTCTCACGATTTTTCGAAGCAAAATGACTCTATTTTCTTTTGATTTTACGAAATTCTCCATCGAGAATTCTCAGCTCTCTAGCTCGGTATCGTCATCAAAACTATCATATTATCTCGTTTGTTAGACATATCGTTATGGATTTCTGGGTTTCACTCATAGTTATCGAGCTACTTGTATTGGCATTCGCACTATGGATAGCCTGGTCTGGTAGTGTAGGTGCTCCGTGGATACCAACTCCCAAGAGTAGAGTTCGCAATATGCTTGAGATGGCTCGCGTCAATTCTGATGATGTTGTCTATGACTTGGGTTCAGGAGATGGAAGAATTGTTGTGATGGCTGCAAAGGAGTTCAAAGCGAAAGCCATCGGGATTGAGATAGACCCAGTCCGTGTGTTATGGTCAAAATTGATGCTAAGAAGACACAGAATTAGGTTTCTTGCAAGCTTCATTCGAGGTAATTTCTTCAAAATAGATCTTTCAGAAGCGACAGTTGTTACACTCTACCAAGGACATGAGATCAATAAGAAAATCAGGAACAAGCTCTCAGATGACTTGAAGAAAGGCACCCGCGTAGTATCATATCGTTTTATACTAGATGGCTGGAATCCAGTGAAGATAGATGATGATACCTCTACCTACCTATATGTAGTCTGATTAAAAGCAATGTCATTTCTTGAGCTGGTCAATGATTTCTTTTGCTCTCTCAACTTTCACATTCTTCTCGTGCACTAGGATTTCAGCAACCTTCTCAATCAGATCGCCTTTAGCTCCTGCTGTTGCCGCGACGTTGCGAGCATGTAATGCCATATGGCCTTGTTGTATTCCTTCAGATGCAAGTGCCCTAAGAGCCGCGAGGTTTTGAGCTAGACCTACTGAAGCTACAACGTGCCCAAGTTCGACTGCTGTCTTCACATTCAATATCTTAACAGCCGCACGTGCAACAGGATGTACCTTTGTTGCTCCACCGACCAATCCAACTGCCATTGGTATTTCGATTGTTCCTACCAGATTTCCATCAGCATCCTTCTCGTACTTGGTCAAAGAACTGTAACCATTAACTGATGCATAGCTATGAGCTCCTGCTTCAATTGCTCTAAAGTCATTACCAGTAGCTACGACAACAGCATCAATTCCATTCATTATACCCTTATTATGAGTGGCACATCGATATGGATCTGCTTCAGCAAAGGCCCATGCAGAGATAATTCCATCTACAACTTCAGGCCCTCCTAGAAGGTCTTTATCAAAAGTCGCTCTAACGCGAACCAGTCTTTTTTCAGCAAGATTTGATAGAATTCTAAGAAGGACTTTTCCGCCCGTTATCTTTTCAATAACAGGAGCAAGCGCTTCAGCCATCGTATTAACTGCATTGGCACCCATTGCGTCTCCACAATCTACCATAAGTTCACAGATGAGCATCGGTCCGACTTGTGTGTCGATTACCCTAACTCTAAGATCCCGGGCACCTCCACCAAACTTGACGAGTATTGGATCTTGCTCATTTGCTAGCTCTAGAAGTTTCTCCTTTTCTTCAAGTACCTTCATTTTAGCAAAAAATGGAGTTTGTACATTCACTGTTTGAATTTGAGCAATCATAACTGGACCTGTGTCTGTAGCTTTGAAACCACCTGATGTCCGGGTCATTCGAGCCGCATTACTAGCTGCAGCGACAACAGATGGCTCCTCAATTGCCATTGGGATCAGATAGTCTCGCCCATTTATTCGAAAATTGGTAGCTATTCCCAACGGAAGTGTCATAGCTCCGATTACATTCTCGATCATATGATCGAGTATCTCCATGTCTACCTTACTAGGGTCAATAAGAGGATTCAAATCCTCCATTGGAATCCCAGTCAGCTCGGCAATTCTCTTCACTCGTTCCTCACGAGTGAGCTTGTAAAATCCTGATACTCTGGAGTCCTCTACCAAGACATCCACCAAGGAATGAGCCTGCGGTTTTCCTAATAAGACTGATGGAGTGGTTATTTTTCCCGATATTGGGCAAAAGTTCAATATACCATAGAGTTTAAGACCAAAGCAAGAGTGCATGCCCGAGAGGTTGCCATATGACATCAGAAAGAGACTTCAACGAAGTAGTTAGTGGTCTAGCAAAGAAGAGAGGATTCTATTGGGGACCCAGTCCAGAGATCTATGGTGGAAGTGCTGGATTCTATGATTTAGGACCACTAGGCAAGCTCTTGAAGAATCGACTTGAGAATGTCATCAGATCGTCTTTTGTAAAGGCCAACTTCTGGGAAGTAGAATGCCCAACCGCATCCCCTGAGATCGTCTGGAAAGCATCTGGACATCTTGATGGTTTCATTGATCCATTGACGAAGTGCACAAAATGTGATCAAGTCTATCGTGCAGATAACCTCATTGAAGAATCTCTGGGATCTGCTGCCCCTAAGGGTCTCTCATTGGATGAAATGACAGAGAAGATACAGGAGCTGGGAATTCGCTGCAGTCAGTGCAAGAGCGAACTTGGTCCAGTCGAACAATACAACCTCATGCTGAAGACGACACTCGGACTCGACCAACCGGCATTTATGCGACCGGAAACTGCAACAACGACCTACCTTCTCTTCCGCAGATTCCTTACTTTCTTCCGCGACAAGCTTCCTGGAATGGTTTTTCAGATTGGCAAGGCCTACAGGAATGAGATATCTCCTCGTCAAGGAATGCTTCGTTTGAGGGAGTTCACTCAAGTAGAGGGACAGATTTTCATAACAGAGGAGGATGAAATGAACTGGTCTCCTTTTGACGAAGTCAAGAGTGATGAGCTGCCTCTCCTCACATATCAGGCACAGGAAGCGGGAAAGAACGAAGTTCAGATAGTTAAGATGGCAGATGCTGTCAAGAAGGGATACTTCCAAAAACCAGCATATGCCTGGTGCGTTTGGCTTGCCTATAGGATATTCAGTAGTATGGGCTTTACAACAGCGAATATGCGACTTCGTCAGCACCTCCCAACTGAACGGGCACATTATGCGAAAGATGCGTGGGACATAGAGCTCCACACACGAAGCTTTGGCTGGGTTGAATGTTGTGGAATCCATGATAGAGGAAATTATGATCTTAGTAGACATCAAGAATATTCGAAGCAAAAGTTGAGTGTGAAGGTCAATAAAGAAGATGTAGTCCCAGATGTTCTTGAGATCGCATTCGGTGTAGAAAGGCCGTTATTCTGTCTAATTGATAATTGCTACGATGAGAATGAACAGGAAGAAGTGTTTCTCAGATTTCCCCCTCATCTCGCTCCAATTCAAGTCGCAGTGTTCCCTCTTATGGGGAAGGATGAACTTCTGGGTCCTTCATTCGAAACCTATAATGAAATCCTTGATAGTGGTCTGGTAACGCAATTCGATCAAGGCGGTTCAATTGGAAGACGATACCGTAGACAAGATGAGATTGGCACACCATTCTGCATTACCATCGACTATGATACACTAGAAGATGATACTGTTACTCTACGGGAACGTGATTCGATGAACCAAGTTCGGATTAAGAGATCCGAAATAGTTTCTGTACTTCATAATCTTGTAAAGAGGAAGATATCATTCGATTCCTTGCAGAAATGAATCAAGTCTTGCACCTATGGGGAAACTTGTATAAGGCTGATAGTAATTGTAGATTGTAGAGGCTAGGTTATGAGTGAGGTCGATAATACTCATGTTCAGATAAAGACCATTCTCGTTGCAGTGGATGGTTCTGAATACTCTGAGAAAGCAGTGAGATATGGTTGTGCGATGGGTCCACCATTAGATGCCGAGGTAATCCTTCTACACGTTGTCCCAATGCTTGTGTCGGCAACACCCTATCATGATACGGTTTCTGATCAACCGTTCCTTGCTCTACAGAAAGTCGGGGAGGATATTCTCGCAAAAGCGAAGAAGATTGCTGGTTCTGTACCAGTAACGGACTTGATTGATCATGGGGATCCTGCCGCAAGAATCATCGAAATTGCCGAGGAGCGAAACGTAGACCTAATCATAATGGGTTCGAGAGGATTGAGTGGAATTCGCAGATTATTCACGGGATCAATAAGTGATAAAGTCGCGAATCAAGCGAATTGTCCTGTCATGATTGTGAGATAGCCGATAGCTAGGTTGAGCTGGAATAATCGGATATGTCTGAGTATGGAATTGCAGTAGATATAGGGACAAGTACAATCTATCTTAGCATCTTTGATATCTCTGAGCGTAGGAGAGTGGCACTACACACCTTTTCAAATCCACAATCTGTTTTCGGTGAAGACGTCATCTCTCGTTTGAAATATGAATTGAATAGGGATAGCAAGCAAACATCCCTTACTGATATTATACGAGAAGAATTATCCGAACAACTCGAGTCTTTTGTTTCATCACATTCTCTATCTAATAATGAGATATCGGATGTTGTAATTGTTGGGAATACACCCATGCATCATCTTCTTTTTCAGTTTCCACTTGGTTCTCTTCTCGAGGAACCGTTTAGGATTAAACACAGCTCTGCAATCGAAATCAATACTAGAGAAATTGGGCTCAACTTGGATGCTACTTGTTACTCACCTCCTCTAATCCAATCATTTGTAGGCTCTGATGCATTAGCTGTCATCCTCGGATTTGGTCTAACCAATGATGTTTATCCATCAATTGCCCTAGACATTGGAACGAATTCAGAAATCATTGTCCAATATTACAACAAGATCTGGATTGCCTCAGCAGCTTCTGGTCCTGCATTCGAGGGAATGTCTCTTAGGAACGGGATGCCTGCAGTAGAAGGAGCTATTTCGAAGGTGATGATAAACACCCTCGACAAGACATTATCATTTGAGACTGTTGGAAATGCACAACCTAAGGGCATTTGCGGAAGTGGAGCTGTATCAGCTCTTGGTGTATTAAGAACGCTAGGTCTTATTGATACGAACGGTTCCATCATTCGAAATCTTCACTCAAAATATATCAACCGGGATGGAGATGTTTATCGTGTTGAACTCTATAGCGATTTTGATCCAAACCACACAGAAGGAATCTATCTTGACCAGATGGATATTCGCATGCTTCAACAATCAAAGGCATCTATTCGAGCTGTGATTGAATTACTACTCAAAGAATCCAACTGCTCTCCAGATGAGATGCAGACAATTTGTCTAACAGGTGCTTTCGGTAATGGTTTAGATATTTCAGATGCGATTAGGATTGGTATGTTTCCAGAATTTAGAAATCTGCAAAGTGTGAATCAGCAAATTGGAGGAGCTCTGCTAGGAGCAGAGATTCTTCTATGGTACAAACCCCTCAGAGATAATTTAGGAGAGATTCTTGACACTATTACCTATGTAGAAATGATGGACAATCCGAAATACCAAGAATTGCACTCTACGCATCTATTCATTCCATGAATTATATCTTCAATTCCAATCCGTCGAAACTTTCACCTTCTCGTATTCTTGATGATGAAAGAGGTCTATCATCTTCAGACCGAACTCGAGGTATCACTATGATATGATATCTTTGAAGTCCATTTTTAGCTCTTATCTCATTTATCTCAAATGCATTATTCACCACAGAGATTTCATCAGAAACGATCAGAGCTTCCAAGTCTTCCATTTTGTCAGCCCCTCCTTCTTTGGTATCGATTGGAAATATCTCGAATCTCTCTTCTTCGGCTTCTGATCTAAGAAACAAGTCAAGGTGTCTGTGCCTTTCTTCATAGGACTGTATTTTGCTTTTATTCTTCTTATGCTCCAAAAGTCTGTCAGTCGTTAGACCCACAGCTAAGAAATTCCCTAGCTTTAATGCAGTTCTTAGGAGGTATTTATGACCCTCATGAAGGTGGTCAAATGTCCCAGCAAAGACCACCTTCTTGTAGAGTCTTTCTATCATATGCTTCAATCAGCCTCTCTATACTCGATGACATCCAAATCCCTGAGGTCCTTCACAATGTCTTCTAGAAGGTCCAACTTCATCTTTCCAAATTGGAAGCATAACTTGTCCCAAATCTCGCCTAATGATGTCCAATCACCGCATAGATTTAGCATCTCATCTATTCTGCTGGTAAAATCGTGATGTTCTTCCATGAGTTTGATGTATTTCTCATACCTCTCTGTGTCGAGTTGTCTGAAGGCACTGGGAGGTAGGGCATATTCTAATTTCCTCTTGATCTCAATCGAGGACTCAAATGAGTCCAAGTCGAAATGTCCTTCTTCTTTTGCTTCTAAACCAACCTCTGCACAAGCGCCCAAGTACGCTTTTCGAGCTAAAGCCATCTCAGTGGTGTAGTACATATCGATACTAGTTTTCAACGCAGTTCTAATCTCTTGTTGTTCAGAGATAAGATGCCATTCTTTCTCGGCTCTATCAAGTGTGGCAAAACCTAGTTCCTTTGCATATCTCAGCCATTTCATAGTTCGGGGATATACATTCTCAGGATTTTCTGTGCATCTACCAAGAACTGTCACCGCCTCATTGCTTATTTTGTTCATCAATTCTATAATCTCATTTCTGCAGATTGTTAGAAGACGTTCTTTGCATGTATATCTCGGGTGAGCTAGTGTCAATGCGGATAGAGTCACAATTCGTGCAGCTCGAGCCATTTGACCAACATCTATCTTGTCTGGTGTATCTGTAGAGGTGTGGTAGAACTTGTCCGGAAATTGGTTCAGCATAACTGCGGGAATCCCAAGTGTGCTATCAGTGAACATGAAGTGATCGCTACCAGCTGAATAGGGGAAATACCTCCAACTTAGAGGTGCCATTGTACCTCCTTTCGACGCATCATGTTTTCTATCAACCTCATTGCATATCCAATGTGAAACAACATTGTTTAGAGTAGTTGGTAGTGAATAGGGTGTTCTGAATAGATTCATGATTGATCCCGATTTACAGGGGTCTGCTCCTACCATATCTGCATTGATAACAAACCTGCACTTGCTTAGTGTTTGTTTTTCATTGTGAATATATTCAATAGTTCCATTCCATTCAGGCATCCAAATAAATCGAAGTGAATAATCTGGCTGCTCAATCTTGCCATCTTTGATTAGGGAGCTAATAGTTCTCAAAGCCTCAAGAATAGCTGCGCTTCCTGATGCATTATCATTTGCTCCCGGATGTGGGTGGCAGATATGCGCGATGATCCAGACCTCTTTGCTGATATCTTTCCCTTCTAATAGTGCTGAAAGAACACCTTGTGTTCCACTGCCCAACTCAGCTTTGACTTTCGCATGTACCTTTACGGTTTTTCCTTCATCCAGCCATTTCTTGATTCTTACACCATCAGCTTGTGTAAGGGCAAATCCAAACTTAGTCTTGTCAGCTTCTCCGGGTTCTGACCATATAGCTTCATACCTTCGAATATTTCCAATCTCATTCTTTCCAGATGGGGGGATATAAGTCAGTAATCCAATCGCTCCCCGTTCTATACAAGCTGGTTTATGAACTTGGGTTGCCCGTGAAGTTGTAAGTACTATTTTGCCACTTACATCCTTTCCTTCATAATCCTCTTTTGTGATACCCCTGCCGATGTAAATGACTTCAGCTTCAACCTCAACGTCTGTTGAATGAGCTACCATTGATATGGGCTCAGCAGAGAAATCTGCTAGGGTTTTCCTATCAGGCTCTATGAGAAGAAGTGTACCTGATCTAGGAGTCCAACCATAAAGCTGGTCCCAAAGTCCAATTCTGCCTTCACCATTAGTGGTGTACTTGTGCAATTCTGTTTCCGCACCTGACACTTTCTCCACCTCCTCCTTGACAAAGTCAAGAGCATCTATCAATCCTGGGCTTGCTTGGATACGATGAAAACGAGAAATTTCCATTACATAGTCTAATGCCTTAATTCCGGATACAGTATCAGCAACAGCATTAATCATTTCATCGGGCAATAGCATTGTTAATCACAAGGAATTGGACTACAACACTAACATAAGTACTCTGCTGAAAGCATTAAAAAAAAGATGAGAGGGCCGATTCCAATATTGGAATCGGATGAATTGTGTAATCCTATGGTGCCATTGAATCAACCGGTGGCGCTGGTGCAGCAGGTCTCGCACCAAGTTCCTTATCAAGCATGTATAGCGCATGAGCTGAATCGCCCATTCTCTTTAGTGTATCACGGATTTCACTTGTGTTCTTCTCTTCCTCTACCTGCTCATTATAGAACCATTGAAGGAGCCCTTGTGCTCCTCGGTCCTTCTCTTCATCAGCTATGTCCCCTATCTTGTAGATTCTGGAAGTGACTTTTCTCTCATGTTCATATGCATCTTCGAACACTTCTAGCGGAGAAGACCATTCTGTTTTTGGTGCCTCTATAGTTTTTAGAACTACTTTCCCACCTCTCTCAGTTACATGTCGATAGAATCTTATCGCATGAGCATATTCTTCATCATATTGAACTTCCAACCAATGAGCAAAACCCGGCAGGTTCTGGTCATGACACCAAGCTGCCATTGAAAGATAGATAAATCCAGAATAGAGTTCATAGTTAATCTGGTCGTTTATTGCATCAGTTAGTTTCTGACTTATTTCCATTTCATCTCACCTGTTATTCATTATTTTCTTCACTATAGTTATGGTGGCATATTATAATTTTCGGTATAGCAACTACATGAGAACATTCACCCCTACTATTATCCCACGAACCTTTTTTACTTACTATCTTCACAAGTTTGCTATTCAAACATCTGGAGACATGAAGATGGTTGCAATCACGATCTTTACAATTTTCGTTTCCTTTCTACCTGCATTAATTGTGAGTTTGGTATACACATTATTATTCGGAGAAAAAAGGAATCAATTCATTGAGGCTTTCATTGGGTTATTATTTGTTAATGCAATTGGGTTTACATTGGTTAACATTTTCTTATCGGCACCAGATGTCACTCCTGGGTTCCAGCCATATGCCATAGGAAGTGACGTGATCTGGGTAGTACTTTCTGAGTTTCTTTTCCAACTAGGGAATGGATTACAGACATTCTTCATTTGGATAATGGTTTCTTTCGTTGCCGTACTCTTTGGTCAACTTGTGATTATGCTAAAGCTTGCTCTCCAAGACCCATTGAAGATGAAGTTCAGCAATCTAATCCAGAAGCTTGTAGGAAAAGAGCCAGTTTCAGATGGATATTCAGGATTGAGCGAACGCCTTGAAAATATCACATTTGAAGGTGTAGAACCACAGCCACTGAATCCAGAGGTCATAAGCAAAGCTTGGAAAGAATCATGGCGCGATTATCTTCTTATAGGCCTTGTAACAATCATTCCTTCGATTTCTATCTACATCACTCCCATAGGTAATGCATATGTCTATGGAATCCTGGTTTTTGCACTATGGATGTATCGCTTTGGTTATCCTGCATCTAATAGAATCGCAAAAGGTGCAGGAGTGAAATTGGGTGGTCGTGATATTGGTTCAGAGATGATGCGAGGTGTCCTAGGATGGTTCTTTAGATTGAATCTACTCCTATCCATTTTTACAATTGGATATGATGCCATAACTGCATTCTTGGAAGGCTCTCTCGTTTCAATGGCCTATAACTACACCATAGGTCTCGCCCTTGCTGCGGTTCCTATTGTCTATGCTATCATTATGCTTCCACTCGTTGAGGACTTCTCTGTTCTCTTGTACAAGAAAGTCTTCGAGAGCATAACTCGAACCCGAGCAAAGCTTTCATCCTTCGACTTCAACGCTGTGATAAGAAACATTGCTGCGAGTGGCTTAACAAGCATCATTGTTATTGGTGCATTTGTAGGTAGTGTATTTGCAGTCACTCTGAATTATGCTGTGAACATGATGGGGTACATATTATTCTACCCTGGCCAGGTTGATGGGAACGTATTCTATTGGATAGTAAATGGTTCATCGATTTCGCAGCTTCTGCATCCTGCATCGTGGGCAATAATGATGCTCCTAATACCTCTGGGGATGATAATATTTCTGGGTGTATTGGGCTCATATTTCAAAAATCTAGTTGGGGGTGGCGAGGAAGGATTTGCCTTCTTCGCGGGTTTGATAGTTTCAACTGCAATTTGGTTTATCCTACCTGGAATGGATTACCTAGTTAGTCTTTTTGTGACTCCTGTTGGGACTGGTCCTACTCTGTTCTATTGGCTTCGTCCATTCATGTTAATCCCTAGTGACGCTGACCTACTATGGCGTATAATCTCTCAATTTGTCATCAATGTTCCAATGTACATATCTGGAGTTCTCTTCATTATGTACTACTTCGAATTCAAAGAGTCATGGGAAGTTGAGATCGGGGTAGAGTCCGCACCATTGGTTCATGTAAAACGAATTGATATGCGAGATAGTATCTTACTATTTGTGGGAGGTATAATTGGATCCATCATAGGAGTCCTAATCCTTAGTACCATCATTCCTGTAGGCGAACTAAGCATACTTATGGATACACTGATTCAAGAGATTGGATTCCCCGATGGACTAGAGTTAGTTCTTGCTTCGAATGTTAGCTTCTTCGTGATTGTTGTGGAGCATAACATTATCCGTACTTTCCTCATGCTTGTTGCTGGTCCTATCCTATGGATGCTAATCTTGTGGTTCATTGGTGCACATGAGAAGACAAAGAATGAGAAGATCCTTGGATATAGTACGCTTTTCATGGTCGTGATTGTTGGCATTGCTTCATTTGCTTGGACGATGTTTGATATCCTGAATGGCGTGATCGTACCAGCGATTGATCCCTCTAGTGTTACTTGGCCGTGGACCTATGCTGCTGAATTGGGTCTGAGAGCAGGAATTCTTTATGGCATTTTGTTCATTTTCTACTTAGTAGTTTTCTTACTCAACCGTTATGGCAGAGGAGAAGCTGGAGGATGGTGGCTACCGCTAATTCTTACGATGTTCATCATAGAGTATTTTGTCTATGATGACCAATTCACAATACTTGCTGTATTCGTTCTGCCATTGTTCATGATACTTGCTTCGAAGATCCTCTCGTTCATCAACAAACTTAGATCCGGGGATCAATCATCTGGAGATACTCATGATGGAGTAAGCGAACCATTCAAAGTGATGTACGTAAGATATGGCCTGATGTCTCTTGCTATAGCTGAGATTCTGTCCACTGCGCTCTGGATTGCAGGTATAGGAACTGCTTCTGCTCTGGTTGGTGAGAATGCTTTACTTTACATTCTAAACCAACTGCCTCACGGACTCATTGAGATTCCAACTTTTCTCTTTGCGGGGGCAGCCTCTCTGAGAGTAGCTAGAGATCTAGGGGAATATGTCAAAAGAAGAGAGTGGGATGCTTACATTGAGAATACGAAGAGTCTTCTAACGAATCGGAAGATTTGGAGAACATTTGTATTCATCATGTTCTTCCTCTTGATTGCCGCTTTGATTGAGGAGCATATCACTTGGATTGTGGTATATATTATTCAGATTCTATTCCTCTAAAGAGGATTGGCACGACTGCGAAAGTCGTGCCTCTTTTTTTAAAAATCTAATTCGTCTAAAATCTGAAACGGTCTATCAGACAATTGCTTATATTCAATTCTTCGAAAATATGTATGCAATAATTCAGCGCGCCGGCTGGTTTGGACTTGTTGATGGTTTAAGCCGCCACATATCAAACCGTTATATGATAAGTCAGACCTAGCTGCGCATATGGAGATAATGAACATGCAACTTCGAGATAATAAAAGGTCATTCTTCTCACTAGTTGCTGTTGGACTATTCATTTTTTCAATGATGTTTTCAGGCACAGCTGCAACATTGCCTGAACCCACTTTTGATTCTTCAGTTTCTTATCCTATTTCTGGAGCTTTACCGGCACAAAGTGAAGAAGAATCAGGTACTTGGGTCAATTGGCAGCAGGAGTCCGACACGATTAGCGATGAATGGTCTTGGTCCAACAAAAACTGGCTCTTTGGACCGAGCCCTAGATTTGAAATATTCCACGAGAATGGAACACTTCTTACCGAAGATAGCTATGCTGAGATTGGCGAAACAATAGATATAGTCGTTACAGTGCCAATCGACATAGTGCAGGGTAAAGGCATCGCATGGGTTGGATTGAATGGATGGTATCGTACTGCAGATTGGAATTTCTCTGCCAATTTCGATGTATCATATCAGAATTGGGGATACTCCTATGAAACAGCTTGGAGTGCCTATTCCTATTCATACAACTTGACTGATAGTGGTGGTCCTCCAATTCCATCATTCATCGATTTAGTGGCAAGTCAATGTACGAATACTTCTGATACCAATAACTACTATTTCTCTTTCGCAGTCCAATTCAACTCATATACTCCACTAGGTTTGTTTGAACTGAATCTAAACATACAAGATAGAGAAGGAAATTGGATCAATAGCTATAACTATGCGACTGGATATCAGTTCAAAGGACTTGCAGTTGGGATAGATCCAGATTTAGCCTGGAGTTACTCCTATGGAGGAAGCTATACTCTGCAAAAGCTCGACATGGCTGGTGATTTGTTGTATTCAGTCAGCAGAATGACTGACTTCATTATGAGATACAACATTACTGGCGACCCAGAATGGGTACTGCTTAGTTTCTATACTCCTGGAGGAATGCAGGTTCCGGTCAATAGGACTGGATGGCATCAAGAAGTTCAGACATCCCATGGTGGATGGGTATACGATGATGAGATTCAGACATACGTATGGGATGAACTAGTCGAAGTCACAACTATGGTTCAGGTCTATGGTACCTACGAATCCTACGAATGGACAGATGTAGGAACCTACGATGAAGTAAATGTTACCTATTTGTACTGGTACTGGGATGAAGGAACCGGCACATATCAACAACACTTGGAAGAATATACTCAATGGATCGAAAAGAGGATGTTCTTCATCTATAATTTCACAACAGAGCAATTTGAAACATATTTTGGATACCAATATTATGGATATCCATATGATACAATTCAACCAGACACTTGGAACGAAGAGATTACAGTCTTCGAGCCTATTCCAGAAGATTTCCCAATCTTCTATGAGCTAAACACAGCAGAATCAGAAGTACAGACCATCAATAACGAGATCGTTGTTGATTTTGTCGGTCACTTCACAGAGATTATGCCCAAGACTAATCAATATTCATACTTCAGCTTTAACACTCGTGTAATGGGAGATGAGTATGAATACTCTCCTGATACCTATGGTGAACGCTCAAGACAAACTCAGCAGGAGTTTGAATTGGCAAGAAGTATCACCATTGAGAGTCCTGTTACAATAGCAAAGATACTCAATCCTGATGGCACTGCACCTAGAGGTTGGATGTTCCAAGTCGACCAAGAAGAGGAATTCATGGTCCGAGGACGACTTCAAGGAGGTAGTGAGATTGCTGCGGATATTGATGGTGTATCGTTCCATCTAGAAGCATATGATAGCTTCTGGAGTGAAGATTACTATCGATGGTCGAATCTTCAATATATCGTAGAAGTCACAACTAATGGCATTCCAACTCTAAAAGCCTTCAATATGACTCAGATGAATAATTACACCTTCGGAACATACATGGATTATGTTCTCACCAACAAGACAGGCTGGTTCTATGCCTACGATGAAGCAACTGCTTCTTGGGAATGGACCTATGGTGAGTATCAAGAGTGGGAATGGGCTGAGGTAGATGGTTGGCATTGGCAGAACTGGTACTTCAACCAAATTACTCAGGAGTGGCAGAAGGAGTGGATTGAATATCGATCTGCAGCTACAGTGATTCCTGCAACCTTTGGTACCGTTTCATCATACACGAATTGGACCTCAGGTGGAGATTTCCTTGCTAGCTTCCTCTTTACGCCTGGCATTAGCATGCCCGAAACCAACTACTACTGGGACTTTGCTTTCATGAACCGAACCTGGTTTGAGGATTATTCCTCTGGTTGGGGTGAGCATGAGGTTGAGGACTGGGGTCTTGAATGGGTCTACAGCTTTGATTATCTCGGAGAGCAAGTCTATGTCGACGCTTGGGATGATAATCAGTTTGCCTATGATATTATGAATGGTACTCTAGCTGGTGAAATCGCTTTGGGCAAGGAAACCCCATATATCGTGATTGATGGAGATAACTACCCGATCAAGGTACGTGAGAACTACGATCCCTGGAGCGGTAACACATGGACTTCCATGTTCTTCTATGACCATTACGATCCAGCCACAGGTAAGGAAGTATACTATTATGAACTCACCAATGGAACAAAGGTCTATGTTACATACACTGAAACACTAATCATCTACAATGTGACAACATATACTGGTGATAGTTTCTTGACTGCTCAAGACTATCATCGATACTACTACGACGGTACAACTGAATATGCATATTGGATTGACATCTATGGTGCTGTCCACATAGGATCCTATTCTGACTATGCTAGATATTACCTAGCAGGTTTTGAAATATATGACCAAGTTGAGAAGACATATAGTCCTGAATATCATGGATATGTCATTTACGGCACTTCACACGACGTTCTCTTTATAGTGAACTTCTGGTGGTCAAGCCGTGACAGCGCATACTACATGACAGATACTGATGGCGCTTTGATTCAAATGCAAACATCACCAAACACTCAGATCTATATCGATGGTGCATGGCAGAGCTGTACATGGCCAGAGTCCTATCAGATTGAAGAGTATATGGGTTCTGACAGGGTATTTGCAACATACTCAACCAGCAGATTTTGGTTCGCTGAAATCGGTGGTACCGAGTACGAGATGCCATATCCTAACGCCCATGCTCAATGGTCTAATGATCTTGATAATACCGAGATGGACTATGGACTAGTGCCTACCACAAAGTCTCTGGTATGGAATGGTGTAAGCTATCCTGTCAGAGCTGCAGCAATGTATGACTATGTCAGGATTGGTGGTCAGGTCATGGAAGTGTGGGAAACCACTCATTCATATCTCCGTGCCAATGGCACTGACATCTGGGATCCTGAGAGGAACGGATACAGTGGCTATGTGGGCACCTACGATGGAACCCTGGAATTCACAAAAACTGAACTAATCACATACAACAATGTGACACCATATGATCCTTGGCCTGATTATTATGGAGATGGTGAGATTCTCTATCTCAACAATGGGACCTCTTGGATCGTTAACGAGTCAGTCATATTCACAATCTTTGAGTATGATCTAGATGGAAAGAGCATCTTCTCAACTCAAGAATACCCATATTACAACTATCTAGGAAATGATTCCTGGTACGAGTACGTACATGTGAATGGGACAGTCTACATGCTCGATGAGTGGTTCCAGCTACCTGTTCTCAGTACTATACTGATGAACGCGTTCTACCAATACTCCGGACCGGAAGGCAGTGGATACTATTACACATTCCAAAGCCAACTCCATCGATTCAACTATAATGGTCGATACCAGTACACCTACTGGGTCAACAATGCTACCTACAGCGGCGATCTCTACTTATTCTGGGATTATGGAAGCAGCTCAGTAAAACCAATACTGAAATTCAACTATCCTGATGAATTTGGTGAAGAGGTCGAAGCTATCGCACACAACCAATACGTTCTCAGACAACGTCTACGCTGGGGATACGCACTAGTATATGGTCTCACGCCCATTGATAGTGCAGTCTACAGGAACTTCTATGATCTTGTTATAGGCACTCCCAGATGGGGAATGTGGGGAATGAAGAATTGGGTCGTTAATGACGAAAACGGTGCACTCGACCTAGATGGTGACTTGGAAACCACCGATGATCAGTACTATATCCAGGAGCAATATGATTCCAGAGATAGTTGGACCTATGAGTACGACAAGATGTACGTCAACGTCCTATGGGATCCTAACACGACCCGTTATGGTGACGATATGAACGTATGGTCTTGGATGGGTCTAGAAACATACACTTGGTCCTACGAATGGAATCAGACCTTCTACTGGTATGATGCAAATGACTTCAGTCAATTATCAGGCACAGAGATGCAAAATGTCATTGATATTATTCTCTCACCTGAAGGAGAGCCAATGCCCGGTTATTGGGATGTCGCCTTTATGGCAAAGAACGTAACATGGGAAGACATACTTGACGAAGCTGAAGCGAATGGTTGGGATTGGATAACATCCAATGAGCAATCATGGACTTGGTTGTCGTTCGGTATTAGCCAAAACTATGGTACAAGCTATGTCGAGAGCGATGTCGATCACTGGCTCAGTATCGGTATGCACTATGAATTCAGTGGTTTGATGATCTGGGAAGACGAGAACGAAGATGGACTAATGCAAGTAGATCTAGAGAATCCTGGATCTGCAGAACTCTCGCACTACCTTATACCTGATTATGCAGAGTCCGTAGATTTCGTTACTCCGGGAGCAGCTTATGGCGACTTTAGCGACAGCGGCAGCATCGTTCTTGAGATAGAGGACGAAGTTACCTGGGGTGTCCAATTCTTCGATGTCAATGGAACAGTGTTTCCATTCACTACCTATGGATACTGGGGATGGTATGATGGTGTAGTATCTGGTTCGGATCTACGAACCTTTGATGAGAGGCCAACAAATATCGTCATTGACGAGATTTCATTCCTAGTCCACTTCCAGGGCTATATTGATACCTCTGAGGGTGCAGTGAACAACTACGCTGACATCAAAGTGGATAACTACATTGGCAACTGGGATGTCGATATGACCGGAGGCCGTAGCAACCTTGAGAACAAGTCACTAGCGCTGAATTATTTCGCTGATGTAACCATGAGTGACTTCTTCTCGTTCACGGCAGATGGTAGTAGTGTTGATTCAAACGAATATATTGTTGGAGGCGAGGTATTCGAGTTCGAAACTGCGAATGCTCAATTCGCAGAGATGATCATGGGTGGAGTCACCTATGATTGGAGTAAGAATACTACTGCTCCATATGATGTAGTCAGTATGACAACACCCGCTGGAACCTTCAGACAAGCCTATGAAAGAGAGGTTGTATCGGAAGTAGATGGTGCAGAAACAACGAGTGCCATGGGTTGGTCCTCAACTACAACCATGTTCTACGTTACAATCGGGTTCAGGGAATGGGAAGGCTACAGTGTGATGCAGGATCCAGTGTTTGTTGGATACACATCCATTGAAGGTACTACACCTCCAGACTTTCCAACAGAACCTGGTCCGGGTCCAGAGGGCTCATTTCCAACTGAACTGATCCTGATAGCTGGAATCGGTCTCGTAGCCGTCGTCATTGTAGTGGTTGCACTGAAACGACGCAAGTAAACTAGTGAGGGGGTTCTCCCCCTCTACTCTTTTTCTTTTTTTAATTCTTCAAGACCTATAACTACGTATTTTTGAATCTGAGGAAAAATCTCTGAATTGTCTATTCTTTGAGTATCATCGGTTTCATTTTAGAATGGAAGAATTCCAATCCTGCAATATGAGCTTCGTATATACTATTGAAGGCATCATAGGATATGCCAATTACTGGAAGAGCATTCCGAAGAATGATACAATCTTTCTTATCAAGACCGAAGGATATCTCGACGAGCTTGGCATTGGCTTTCAATAGCTGCTCATAGGCTGATCTCTTCTGTTTTATTGAGAGCCCTTCAAGGCTCATCAACCTTGTAGTTAGTGTTATCCAATTCTCACCCGGGAAGACCTCTATCTCCTCAGTCTTTGGTGGTCCATAGGGAGTAAGGCTGAATGTCTTTCTTCCTTTTTCTTCAAAGCTGATCTCTAATCTTTTCAGGTATTCCTTTGTTATGTACCAAGTGGTACTCATTCTCTTGTTTGCTCCTCAAGCAAGAATCAGGTCTTATCACTAAGTACCTCTTTCACTCTCTCACTGTAATAATATAATAAAAGCTAGTAAAAGTCTTCGCTTTTAGATGAATTCCTGAAAAAGTCTGTTCTTCATCATCTCAAGACATTACTCAAGTTGAATTCTGCGTAGCTCACCAACCTCAGTAGGATCTACATCCTCATATCGACCTTGCTGATCGCGAATGATCAAGGTGCCATCCTCATTGAAACCCTCTATATATGATCCCTCGTGCACTCCCCAAGCTCCAACATCGGTATTCTCGCGGACATACTTAAAAGATTGGATTGCCCACTCATTCATCTCTTCAGGAGTTTTGACCTCAGAAGGTGCAGTGTCTGATAGCCCAACCCAGTCATATCGGACAACACAATAATAGGGATCCCCACTCAGTCTATCAGTTGTTTGGTCCATTGTTGTTCCTTCCCAACGAAAGACTACAGTAACAACTAGCCACTTCCCAATTTCCTGAGAGTTAGGTGCTCCTACAAGAGGACCATCTGGTCTAAAGCTACCAAAATCGGTATAGTCGCTGAGCCATGGGAGTTCTGCATGACTTTCTATTCTACTCTCAAGCTCTTTCATGAGCGCATCAGTCTTCAACTCTTCCAGTTCTCCATCTGGTCATGTTTATCGTAAACCTGCTTATAGTTTGTATCATCCACTGTGTTTTCAGATTATTTCAGTGAAAAACTCCCACTATGTTAGGCTGATAACTGTCGAGGCAGATACTAGATCCGCCTTTTTCATTCCCAGTATCTAATGCTTTTTATCACATCATTGATTCCCAAGGAAATTCCTCAGGTACTCCTTTGTTTCCTCTACTATGATCCTTTGGAAGAGTTCTTCCCTTTCTACAAATTCGACCCTATCAATCTCATCATCATTTGGAACAAGGTCATTCCCTGTTCCTGTGTATTCCACCAAGAACATCACGGTTTCTTGTCTATCGAATCCTGTCCTATCTCTGATATCTGATGGGAATGTGAAGCAGAGCCTATCCTCAAGTTCTTTTATTATCTTGAACTCCTGCGAGCCTGTTTCTTCTAGGAGTTCTCTCTTTATTGCCTCGAGCATTGACTTATCCGTTTCAATAAGTCCGCCTCCTGGGATGTACCATGCGAGAGGTGTATCCATTGGTCCGTTGGGTAAATCCATTATCTTCACTTTTCCAACTATGAGATATCTATGCCCTTGATAGACAATTGCTCCAACAGCCTTTCTGATCATACTATCGCACTCTAATGTGATAGCAGAAAAATCCTTTGAACAATAACATCCTGATTTTCAATGAAGATATCTAGTAGTTTTATGCCCAACTACTGTTTGCTATCTTCTTCTTCGATAGAAGAATAGAACTAGAAGTACCAAAATCGGTACACCCAAACCCAATCCGACAAAAGCATAAGTCAAGACTGAGGATTCGGAGTTCGTTTCGTTGAAGAAGTCCTTCATGATGAATGTTCTGTCCTGAATCTGGGAATAGAAAGAGTGATTGGCAGACAGTGTATCAATCTTCGCGCACTCATCCTCCAGATTGAGAATCACAGTTTCATCAAAGTTGTGGAGATAATTGAGATAGATATTTAGATTCACTGGGTCATAGATTGTGCTATACAGTGTCTGGATATCGTTGAATATACCCTTCTCGAAATGAGTTGCATCGAGAATATCTTGGCATGCATCTACTGTCAACTCATCTTCGCTGCCTATCTCCTCCAACATAGAAACCGCTGTATCATATCTCCAACATGGGTAATCAAAATAATGACTGCTTGGATCTGCTCTGTTGAAATTTGTAGAAACGAGGTAGCTCTCATCTTCTTTGCCAATGAATTTTATCTCCCCATCAGCAGCAGTAACAACTACTCCTTCTCCTGTAGCATCTACATAATTCCACTGGCCATTCCATGGCGAATATGATACTGTATGGTTCTCATACCATTTGATTACATCCTCTACAGTTCGACAATGCCAGAGAACATCCCAATGTGCATTCATCGGATTCCAATCCGAATCACTTGTATCAAGAATTTGATCAGGGATGGAGTTCGCATCAAAACATAGTCCTTGATCATTCATTCCACCTTGTGGGCAATAGAAGTTTTGATTATTCTGACTGACAATCGAGCCCACAACCATTAGACCGTAGATTGCAATTGTATCGTTAAAGCCAGGTAGATTTCTGAAATTCGGTATCTCTTGCCTTGGAACAAAAGAGATGAAGGATGTTTCAGGCGCAAAACGATAATCTTCATTATTTCCAAATAACACCTTCTCTCCCTTTGCTATACTGAATATAGTGCAGTAGTAAGAGTGCGTCCCAGGTCCCACTTGGACATTGACGAATGTACGATATGAGAATGGTGCAATCACAGAGAGTAGGGTGACAAACAACAGAGAAATTCCAACGGTCTTCGAAGTATGAGGTTTCATTGTTCATGATTCCGAGAGTAAGTTATCTTAAAGTTAAATCGTCTGAGATTTCTAATCACTTCCTATATATTAATGAATTCTTAGTCCGCAAGGTGATGTCCAAAAATGTGCATAGTCATTTCTCAGTTTCCATAGTGAATAGAATCGGAAAAGGAAGGAAGAATGTTCCTATGGATAATTCGTGTGCTAATTCATCCAATCATTTTCGATATAGTTATTATACTCAATTCAACTGAATCATGGAAAGAGAGTTGAGAAGGTTCGCATAATGCCACGTAGTAGCATACAACTAATTGCCATAATTGCTGCCTTACTTTTGTTGGGATCTATGTTCTATCTTGCTCTTCCCATTATCTGGACTCCAGTAGATGCTTCTCAACCAGATATCATCATCTACAATGGTGATATAATTACTATGGAGGATTCTATTGTTCAAGTTGAAGCTGTAGCTATCAGAAACGGAACGATTGTTGCAGTAGGAAGTGAAACTGAGATTCTAGCTATGGTTGGATCTAACACCAGTATTATGGATCTGGATGGAAGGACACTCCTGCCAGGTTTCATTGACTCCCATACTCATGATATGGGTGATCGAAACTTGACAAATCAAACCACCCCCAAGGAAGTAATTGAGCATCTTCTCAGCTCTGGATGGACAAGCATCTCTGAGCTCTTCGTGAATCAAGATCGACTCGATAATTTGCGAGCGTTGGATCAAGAAGGTGAGCTTCGAATCCGAGTCAATGCATATCTTCCGTTAAGCTGGCAATTTGAGAGATTTGGGGATTGGTACAAAGCATATGAACCTGGTCAGGTATTCAGCTCAAAGCTGAGGATTGGCGGTGTTAAGATTTTCATGGACGGCTCATATGTATATCCCATTCACTTTTTTAATCAAACAGAATTGGAGCAGCTCGTTCAAGAGGCTCATGATGCTGGTTTTCAAATAGCTGTACATAGCATTGTGGATAATTCTACGGATGTCGTTTTGGATGCATTCGAATCAGTATTAGGAAGCGAATCAAATGATCTTTATCGTCATCGTATCGAGCATCTCATTCTGCTTCGAGATGACCAAATACAAAGAATGAGTGATTTAGGAATTTTAGCCTCAATTCAAATGTCTTGGTTCACATCTGATTGGAGAGATGCTGGATCATTTCCACTATTGGACTCCTATCCTCATCTTGTGGCACGATGGTATGACCTCCTTGATGCAGGAGTACCTTGCATTGGAAGCACAGACTATCCATGGAATCAACCAGATGTAAGGTCTGCACCTAAAGTCCTTTCCTTTGCTGTAACGCGAGTTGGTACACTAGGATACACTCCGACCTCTTGGATGCTGGATCAACGCCTTAGTGTGGAGCAAGCACTTCACCTTTTGACGATTGATGCGGCTTATGGCACATTTCAGGAGGATATCAAAGGTAGTATCAAAGTTGGCAAACTAGCAGATTTGGTGGTCCTTTCAGATAATCCTTTGACTATTCCAACAAGCAGCATAGCAGACTTGGATGTGGAACTGACTATGATTGGAGGTGTCATTGAATACTCCTCTCCTGACTTCATGTTCATGAATTCGACTGTTTCTAGATTGGTGTATGGTAGAACCGAGATGTCTGTTTCATATCTAACGGGAGAATCATTGATGGTAGGAGTAGTACCTCTGAACTTTGAGATGCGATTTGACAGTGAGGATTTGATCTAACATGCACTGTTCTTACTTCAGCTGTTGAGATTATCATCAAAAAGAGAAAAAGCGGAAGGAACCCAGTTCCTTCCTTTTGGATTTAGATCAGCATACCTGCTGTCATAATCCAAACGACCAATAACGTTGCCATTATTGAGCCCAGGTAAATTCTTCCAGTCTGTTGATAGAATACCGTCATCAGGAAGAATATCCCTGCAAAGATCGGCAGATATGCCATCAGAAAGATTCCATAGAGCCCCATGTTTAGGATTGGCCCAGTACCCAAGAGGAACATTGGCAGATAGTTCACTAGAATCAGTATCAGTAGTACAGACTCCATTGCAATGACGATCTTGATCCACCAAATCAGCAATGTCTTTAATGGTGATCCATATTCTGGTTGGCGAATCATACCATAGGCAAACACTCCACCATTGATGATGAAGAATGGGAAGACCGGAATGATGTTCGCGAGGAATTGTATGAATTTGTCAGGTGTGAATCCCTTAAAGACAGGCCACATATACCTCAACTCAATATTCCAGAAGAACTGGGTTGATACAGCCACTAAGTAGATGTACACGAATAGAACAATTGATAACAAGATTGTTCGAAAGATCACTTCCCAACTCTCGCTATCTCTAATCGACTTGAACCTACCAACGTCATCATATGTTATCGCATCTTCTCCTTGAGATTTCTTCTTGAACCACGATCTGAAAAAGATGTAGGCAATCAATGCATTGACCAAGAACCATACAAGAAGGCCGTTCCCTGTGACCAAGAGGAATACTGGTAGGAACGATGCAAGGATTGCACCTCCATATAATCCGAGCATTGGTAGAAATAGAAATGTAACTCCTCCAATAATCGCATTGAGTAAAGCGAATATCCACCATTGCTTTCCTTCAGTTGGTACTTTCTGAGGAAGTGGTCTTACAATCTTGCTGAAGTACGGAATTTCCAAGAGAATGCTGGCAAGTGGGATTAATGATAGGAAAGCAACGATAAGTGCAAATAGCGTCGCTCCTTCTCTAATCATGTATGTTTGGGTTTCAATCCCTGAGATTTCCCACGCTGCTGATTCCGAATATCCTGCCAGGGCTTGGAGCATCCATGCAGTAGTTTCTGCTACTCCCTTTTGGTTCCAGGTTGCCCCGGGATGCGTGCATGGGCACTGTGCATATCGATGAGCTGAGCCATCTCCGAAATTGCCATAGGTGTGATCAACTTGAGCAGCCTCTGGCCCTGATAGTCCCTCATTCTGAGCAATCATCTCCAGACTATCTGCAAGGAAATCAGATCTCGCTTGTGTAGTAAAGAGTTCCTCATAGAATGACCACACAGCGAGATAGTTATTCATATAGCTATGAGTTGTCAAATTATAGGGGCCATCAGCTTGAATTGCAATAGCTCTGTGATCGGGGTTCAATGCAGCAATAGCACTAGCTGTACCTGCACCCATGGAATGACCAACGAGTCCTATCTGAGTGGCATCAACGAACGAGAGTGTCTTTAGCCATTGATAGGCAGCATTTCCACCAAGAGTCGACGCCTCAGATCCTGATAGAGCTCCCAAGAAATCAATTACACGATCTGAATCTCCATGACTGAGCTCATCTAGTGCAAGGGCCACGATACCTCTTTTAGCTAATTCAAGAGCTGCAGGTCCTTCTGTATCCTTGTCATTATTCATACCATGAAGTAACAAGACCGCTGGTGCTGGATCATCTTCTGTAGCCGATAGCGGTCGATATAGCTTACCTGTAACAGCTAATCCATTTTCGTCAACTATTCTGATGTAATCTGCATCGATTGAACCGAAATTGGTTTGAATCGAGAAACCAACAAATGCAGATGAGCCAATCAGAACTAGACAAAGGAGCCAGAGTTGTTTCTTCCTATCTAATCCCTTTATCCTTTGCATAATTCTCTTCTCCTATATCGAGTATTCCAAACGAAATCATACATATTGCAATCTACGAGAATAATCTTCCGATTGATCTCTAGCTATCCATCCAGAAATAAGTATGATACACTTCAGGGTTCGTGAATCCAAGTTTCTTAGCTAGTTTTGCTGAAGGCGGATTGTCAGCATCCCAATGGGGAGTTAGGTCTTCCTGAAGGCTATGCCTAATCAACTGTGCTGCTGATATCATCGCAAGTCCTCTCTTCTGGTATTCTGGATCAGTTTCGATATGAATCTCGAAGTTTCCATCTTCAATTGGAGTAGCCGCTAAAGCTAATGATACTATACGCTCACCATCCATGAGGCAATATCCGAAGTTCGTCTTCATGAAGTCATTCAAGTCTGGAAATAGCAGGGTGATGATTCCCTTAGCTTGATCTGAGATATTATTGATAGTCGTATCATTCAGTATCTCTAGATGCGTTCCTTGAGGAATCCGCTCAAGAATGCGATCCATGCGTTCAATCGTCAAGCTCTCTGAAGAGAATTTTGTCCTCTCTCTTGACTTGAGTTTCTCTCCCCAGTATTCCTTAAGAGTATTTGACCATCTTCCATCGGGTACAAACAATAGGAATCTTTGAGGAACTCTGCTGAATAGTTCAGTTACTGCTGGATGCTTTTCTTCTCCTGCGAAAAAGATGAGAAATTTGTAAACCAACATTGCCACCTTCGGATTCTCTCTGTCATCAACGTACACAGTACCTAGTCCTTGTTTGAGGATTGATTTTGAAATCAACTGGAGGTATCGATTAGCTTCAAAAAAAGAAATCAGGTCTTGTTGGCTTTCTCCTTGTATTTCGACAATCATGATGCATCCCAATACCCCGCTGTTTTTAAGGACACTATATGAATTAGATTACTCTAGCAATATCCGCCATACATCTTCGATATCTAACGACTGATATGATAAAGAGGTAAGGCAAACACCAAGGGTTGAATAGATTGTAATTAGTATTGAAGATATCAAAATGCTTGCATATATTGAAGCTTCACCAAAAAGAAAGAATGAAGATGCATATGTTGTGAATGTGATACCAAGGTATGCAATTAAGATCGTAATTAGTATCGAATATGCTAATCGATGTAATACCTTACCTATTGGATTCGATTTGTCTGCAATACTAATAATCATGAATGTCTCTCCGATGACAAGGAAAAGACCAAGTAAAACAAGAAATGCAGTTATTGATTGAATCAGTAGATTTCCAGAGGAACTAAGCAACAAAAATAGAATGGTTAAGGAAAACACTAAGCTACTGATAATTGCATATCCTCTTTGAAAGGAGATATTCTCCGTTATTCTTTGTAATAACATTTGAATCAACCTCCAAGTAGCTCTAATGCTATGAAGCGCTCCGCGTAATAGGTTGATATTTGTCCTGCGAATCCACTGAAATCATAGTCAAAACCATGTCCTGCATTTGGTATCGTTATGAGTAAACATTCCTTTCCCAAACTAGTCGCGAGATCATAGAATCCCAATCCTTGGATTGAATATGTCGCAAGACCATCCTTGCTTCCATGGAGAATCATGATTGGTGGTACAACCGTACTGTTTGAGATTAGATGAACAGCGAATAGTTTCTTGTATTGTTCTTCAATAGGTAGATTTCCTTCGACAAAAGGATCGAAGAGACCTGCTTCATCACGAGTGATATTGGTTACCGGATAGAGCCAGATTCCGCCTTTGATGATCATACTCGATGAGAAGTTACCTGCAAATAGTGGGTTCTTATATCCCAGAGTGACCAACGATGCAAGGTTGCCACCTGCTGACCTACCAATGACGAAAACGTTGTCAATATCCGCTCTGTATCTAGTGTTATTGAGCTCCAACATTTTGGTAAAGTAACCCACGTTCTCAATTTGATCTTGGATGTTATAGCTCCTATTGTAGTCTGGCAAGAGTCCTCCGCCCATCGCAGAAAATGTTGAGAAAGGACCGAAGTCACCATCGGGCAGAGTTGAGAGGTCAAAGAGACCGTACTGTAAATCGAAGACGACGAATCCCTTCGACGCAAAATAATGATTGAAGAGTGGAATGTTCATGGGTCCTTTATTTCCAAGCACCCATGCACCTCCGTGAATTGTGATGATAACTGGGAACGGTCCCTCGCCTACTGGACAATACCAATCGAAGAAAAACGTGTCATAGCCATTGAAGAGATACGGTATATCATAATCAACGGAATACTTCGTTTCATCAATCGAGATTCCATTTAGGTCATCATAGAGTGAGTAAGGAACCATCCTCATATCAGATGTATCAAGGTTATCATAGAGTGATCCATAGACACTATGCATCTGGTTCTCAGCTTCAGCGATGCCAAACGGAAGAGTTGCAAAAGGCAATGTAGTTCCAATGAAGATGAAGGTGCAAATGCCAACTACAAGAAACATCTCTTTTTGCTTTCTTAATAGAGAGAATCTAATAACAATAAAGCCGCTTATGAGAACTAGAATGAAGAGCATCGGTGCAATACTTGGATAGAACATAGTCAAAAGCCATCCAGCGGTTGTTGAATCCATGAAAAGATAGAGGATGGTCACAATCGTGAATGAACCTAGACAAAGGTAACATAATGTCAGTAATATGTACCTAAGTAGAAATAGTCGATTCATATCTATCACACCAAGAAACGAAATCTCCTCTGCTATCTGTTGGATATAAATGCTCATTAATCTGAGTGAGTGGATTCACAGTCTTTGTCGCGTGAATTGCACTTATCGGATGATGATACATTTTCCACAATCAAGCTGCATCTGCTTCGTTCTCCCATTCATATATGATTCTAGTGATGGCTAGAGGATCCTATTCTCCATTCATGACATCTCTGATCACACTCGATAGGGGCTCTACGTCCTCTGGATCGTAGTTTGAGAAGATTATCACAGTGAATCCTAGTTTGGAGAATTTCAGGTAGAGCGCAGTTAGTCCAGGTGCACCACCTGCAAGATAAATTGCTCTTGGTGATGTATTGGGATCTGCATCAATCGGTCGAAGGATCATTTGGCTATGTGCTTCGTCAAGCAATTTTGCCTGAGCTATTGCTCTATCAAACTTTAACCAATCATGTAGTGTGGAATGTCCTCCTCCTGCAGAGCTCCCTCTGGTACCAATTATGAAGTAGTTATTCCGCCGTTCAGTGGGATGCAAGCTGCAATCTGGCATATGTCTGGTATAGCCAGTCGCAAGGTTTGGGATTGGTTTGTCCAATTCGTAGTGGTCAGTATGCATCATTCCAAGCGGTTGATAGATGTGCTCTCTTACATAGTCATAATAATCCTGTCCGCTGATCTCTTCTATTATCTTTCCTAGTACAACATATCCAGCGTTACTGTACATCTCACTTGTGCCTGGTTCAAACTGTAGTGGATCTTCTTTGAAGAGCTCAACAAAATCATCTAGTTTGCGAAGTTTCCCTATTGACTGTTCGAATCTGTCATTGAAGTAGTCACCCATCCCGGATCTGAGTGCAATGAGATGCCTAATTGTCACCTTACTTAATATCTCTTCGTTAAATCCAGTAAGGTATGCTCCGATTGGCCTATCCAAATCGAGCTTTCCAGCTTGGAGCAATTGAAGAATTGCAGTCTTCGTAATGAGCTTATTCAAGGATCCCAAATTAAATATCGTGTCAATCGTATTTGGCACATTGAATCTTTTCTCTGCAAGACCATAAGCTTGCTCGAATACTATATCACTCTCATCAGCCACAAGTACCGCTCCAGAGAACTTATCCTCATCAACCAAGTTCTCGATTAGTCGCTTCAGTCGTGCTATCCTTTCATCTGCCATATAGAACACTCCGATATCATGATAATATTTCGATTTTATCGAAATATATTGACACCATCGAACTTAAAAGGTCTCTTCCTGAAGCATTAAGCTGAGGTATGAAGGATGATTCTTCCTGAGCTACTAGCAGATCCGGTCAGAGCACGTATCTATATGGAAGTATTAGTCAATAGGGAAGTCACAGCTCAAGACCTGATGGAAAGAACGAAGATAAGTCGTAGTACATTGTCACATCACCTATCCCGCTTTGTAGATAGTGGCGTGCTTAATGTCCGAGTCGGTTCAGAGAAGTATCACAGACTAGTCAAATACTATACAATTAATCCTGATTACTCTGAAGAAATTGTCATTGAATCAGCTCAAGATCCTGATGGTAAAAGAAGGAAAGCATTTCTCGAGTCGTCTGCTGCTCATCTACAAGTAATTTCGCATCTTATCTTAGAGCGGGCAAATAGTACAAAACGAAGCAAAGGAAGTGTTACGTTTACCTTCAATCTCCTCTCAGAGGAAGAGGCAAGGATTTGGAATGAGGAGTATGAGGAATTTCAGAGAAGAGTTGTTCAAAGATGCAATCTACTGGTGAAATCCACAGAGGGAATTGGAAATGCCTACATAGCTTTCGGTGGCTTAACGCCAACTAGATAACCATTACTCCAATAACTTATAGCCAAGTTACACTATTTTCTATCAATTGAAGGCAGGATGTAAACACGTGACAGAGCAACATGATTTTGATGAAGATGAAGATGTTTCTATAGGCCGTGGTACTTGGATTGATAAGCTAGCCCTGGATGTAATCAGTCGGAAAGACAACCTAACAGGTGATCATCCAGCTCTCATTAGAACTGAAAGTGGTTTAGGTGCCTCCGGATTTCCTCATATTGGCTCATTTGCGGATGCCTCTCGTGCATATGCCTTCAAGTTGGCAGTAGAGGACCTTGGCCGAGAATCTGAGTTCATAGCCTTTGCAGATGATATGGATGGTCTGCGAAAGGTTCCCGCTGGAACTCCGTCTGAGCTAAAGAAGCATCTTGGTAAACCCGTATCAAATATACCGGACCCATGGGGTTGTCATAATAGCTATGGGAAACACATGTCTTCTTTGCTTATCGATACGATAAAGGATGCAGGTATCGAGTTCACTGCTGTTTCAGCATTTGAGCTATACACCTCTGGGAAATTGACTGAGCATGTCGATAGATTGCTAACAATGGCTGACCTGGCAGGGCAAATAATCAAGGAAACCACTGGTCAAGAGAAATATCTAGAAGTACTTCCTTTCCATGCCATATGCGAAAATTGTGGAAAAATCTATACCACTAGATCAGTATCCTATGACAAAAAACAAGGACTCGTAGAGTATTACTGCGAGGGTGATGAAATTGGTGGGAAATTGCTGGGTGGATGCAATCATCATGGTTATGCGAAGATTGCTAGGGGCGAAGGGAAGCTAACATGGAAAGTCGAATTTGCTGCTCGTTGGGATTATCTACAGATAGATTTCGAGGCATTTGGAAAAGATATCTATGAATCAGTTATTTGCAATGACAGAATAAGTAAGGAGGTTTTTGATTATGAACCTCCTACTCATGCAAGATATGAGGTATTTCTAGATAAAGACGGACGGAAGATATCCAAATCTAAGGGAAATGTCGTTACTCCACAGACTTGGTTCCGCTATGGATCTCCTCAATCTCTTGCACTCTTAACCTATAAACGGATGACTGGGAGTAGAAGGATGGATATAGATCAGGTCCCATCCTATATGCAAGAACTAGATTATTTAGAAGACATCTATTTCGGAAAAATTAAGGAAGGTAATCCTGCGAAGAAGAGAAAACTATCTGGACTCTATGAATATTGTTGGCATTTGAAGCCTCCCTCTGTAAACTCTAATCATGTGCCATACAAGTTGCTTGTAAATCTCCTTTCTGTTGCGCCTGAAGTTAATCGAACTGAATTCTTGGAATTGCAATTGAAAGAATATGGCTACATACGCGATGAACACAGTGTAAAAGAGATTCAGGAACGGATAATCTATGCGGAGAATTGGGTGCATGATTTCCAACATTTAGAGGATGTGAAAGTTGAACTGTCCAAGGATCAGCAAACAGCCCTGGCATCGTTGATAACAAGAATGGAAGAAAGCGAATCTGCTGATGATATTCAGACTGCCATCTTTCAGACAGCTACTGAACATGCCATTAAACCACGGGAGTTCTTCAGAATCCTATATCAGATTCTCTTGAATGATGATCGGGGTCCGAAATTAGGACCATACATTCATACAATCGGTGTCAAGAATACAATCAAGATGTTGGGGAGATATCTGTAGCGATTTAGCCTTGGAGTTTGTGAGCAAAACCGTCCTCTTCATATCAACAACCATTTGGGTATACTCAGAATTGAGTGTCGTATACATTATGATATAATATTTAAGTATAATATTTCATATTCGACTTCGAATGGGAGAGGCTTTGACTTGAGCGCACCATCGTTTATCTACAAAGTATGCGTCATTGGAAACGGAGGAGTGGGCAAAAGTAGTGCCGTACGACGATACTCACAAGGGATTTTCACTGAAGACTATCAAGTTACAGTAGGAGTTCAGCATTCTTCACAATCTGTCAATATTAATGGCCCAGATGGTCCTGCTGAGGTCAAACTGATAGTTTGGGATCTCGGAGGTCAAGATAAGTTCAAGTTTGTGCGTCCCATGTTCTATAAAGCCGCACGAGCATTAGTTCTTATGTTTGATATAACCAATAAGGAATCCTTTGAAGCTATCCCACGATGGATCAAGGAAGCAGAAGATAACATAGGCTATAGTGTGCCATTGATACTCGCAGCAAACAAGACCGATCTCCCAAACCATGAAATCGAGATTTCTGAGATCGAGAGATATGCTCACCATTTGGGAGCCGAATTTATTCTGACATCGGTCAAGACAGGTGATAATGTCGCAAATATGTTCGAGAAACTTGGTGAAGCTGTGTATAGTTCTAGGAATGATATACCTTCAGTATCAAGCAGCGCAGCAAACGCAGTGCGTGCAAGTGTGAATCGATAGAAATCAGACTTGGTTATCACTACCTCTCCAATCTGGTTCTGGTTCGTCAAGATAGACCCATCGAAGGAGTCCGTTCTTATTCCTAACTAAGGCTGGAATAAAATCAGCGACATATCCCTTTTCAGTACTGAATTCTACTTTCCATAAATCAATGAGCTCATCTAACGGGAAGCTATCCGAATAAAGAAGACTGATTCCCCTCTCAGGAGGAATCCCAAGATAGGTTTTCATCCACTCCTGCCAATCTTGCGGATTGGTTGGATATTTGACCATGATATTTCAACACCCTCGAGGAAAAAGATAGCAGAATGGTGTACTTGAGTTTAGCTGTCAATCTCCTCTAAGAGTTCTTGATATTTACTGAGCAGTATCACACCAAGCACTCCAAGGAATAAGCCTATCACATAGAACAGGGCATTTGTCATAAACTGTGAATAGATAATAGTTCCACCTAATATCACTGCGAACATGCTGACTGTGCCTACGATTGCATTGAACCTTGCTGCTGGATTCTTTTGAAGTCCTATAGATACAGAATAGACTCCTGCTGCAAATGTAAATACTCCCATGAGTAAAAGGGGTATGATTCCGTTGAAGAAACCTTGAACCAGATCCATCCCTCCAAAGAGTGCCAAAGTAAACCATTGGGTAAACACGGAAGCCAGTGCTTGAAGGAACGATGTTATTGGAGCCCATAGGATTGGGTACCGGTTTGAAGCAAAACCCATGATTAGAATTCCTAAAAGCAGAATCGCAGAAAAAATGATGATCGCGAAGTAATCAGTGAAGAGTATTGGTTCAGTAACGCCTCCAAATGCAATGAATACAGGGGTCAGAATAAGAAAGATGATTCCGATAATGGCTCTGGTATCTATTACCTCTCCTAGTCTTCTTGATGAAAGAAATACTAATGCAATAAGTCCAACATTCATCAGTGGTTGTACGACGACAATACCGGCTAATTGTGTAGCCACAAGATATGTTAGTCCTCCAAGAACTGACATCAGGAAACCAGTCGTCCATTTCCGATTTGAGAAGAGCTGTCTAGTATGCTTGGTAGCACCAAAGGCTTGGATCTTCTCCATTACTTCAAGCGCTTCTTTTTGGATTACCGGTGCTATGTTCCATAGCAATGAGGTGAGGATAGCAAGTACCAGTCCTAGAAGAACCCCTGTTACGATTATTTGTAGCATTCGAATTCATGCGAGTGAGATGGATATCGCTATTAAGATACCCTATAGGGTTCTAATCTTCTAGCTTCAGCAGCTTAGATTGAATCCAATTCAGAAGAGAGTTACTAAGAGCTAGATTTTCTCTCCAATTACTATCCTTATAGAATCCCTCATGACGTAGTGTTACGCATTCATCCAGCAACTCTGGCTTTGAATCCGTTATGTCCTCATGATGAAGGTGTGAAGGGTAGTTGTATGAAGATGGTAGTTCCAACATCTTATCGTGCTTAAGCATTGAGAGCACGACTCCAGTGAATAGTGCTTGATGTATGAAGATTGCATATTTGTTATCTTCTTTGTATAGGGATTGAAGCATAGGATCTTGATAACCACGAAGAAACTGCTCTTTCCATGTTTGTAGTATTCTTTCTTGAGGTCTAACAACGAAAGAACCCGCATTGAAGTAGGGTTTGATTCTTTCTCCATCAATGTGGCTTGTCATTGGAAAAAGGTCATCATCCGACAGATTGCAGTAATCATAGACCCATGACCAGAACTCGTCAAGAGGTTCTCCCCAATCTGACCCAATTAGTTTATGATGTACAGGACGATATCCAAAGACGTACTTCTCTGGAAGAAGAAATGCCTGTGGCTCTTTCAAGATTAAAGTGTTTGTTGTTAGCCAGATTAAGAGGTCGTGGTTATTGACCGCATTTTGCTCCGCTTTTGATGCCGCTGTTGCCTCTGCAATAAAGGGGAACTTCAATTCCTCTGGATCCACTTCGAATGGAATTATCTCAGCATCAAGTTCTTTGACTTTCTGAATGGTTTGATTTGAAATCTTCTTGTCAATATCCGGCGTATAGAACCAAATTGATAGATTTGACATCTTCCCGGCAAATGCTCTAATACTTTCAAGAAACAGAACCGCATTCGTTTCTGACCATTTTTGTGGCAATAGTGTTGATGCGAAAACCGCAGACTGAGTATTATCAACCATCAGAATCAAATCATCCAAAAAGCATGACCTTACTTAAGCATCGGTTCAACGCAAGATTTGAGAGAAGCGATCCTTTCAGGATTAAGCAGAAAAAGAAAAGATCACTTCTTTGAGTCTATATGAAATGAGCTCCGCCTTCTTTTCTATACTCAAGACTAAGTCTTGTGAAGCCTTCAAGGGCTCGTGCATTCAAGACTTTGTCGATATACTGCTGAGTGCTTCGGTCCATGGTTCGCTTTGGAAGTGTGTAGGACCTTTTCTCAGCTGAGTACTGAAGGCAAGTCATTCGCTTGCATGTCTTTTGTATTTCTTTTGTAGGTAGTATCGTTGACACCTCCGAATCTATGCACTTGAATTGTAAGATCAAGACAATCTATGATGATGCATGGATGAAGTTGAACGAGATTAAAGAGAATCCATCGGCATAACCGAGTAGAGTTGTGCTATGGGTTCTATTCATCCATTATGTCTGAGGACCGCTCTCCATCAGACATGAAAGGTTTCAAAACGCGTCATGCTGATGTGAGCAGAATCATCTTTTTCTGCATGATCAACACAATCCTAGTGATATTCGAGCATCACAATTTTCTTTTATAATAGTGCCGACCAACGCCAAAATAATAGGATAAGGATTTGACAGAGGAATCGATAGAATTCTTCTTTATTCGCAAGAGCTTTTATCCCAAGATGAACATAGAACTAAATTATGTCCAACTTTGATGTCAAACCCCTGCTACTTTTTGGTGAATACAGAAAACAAGAGCAAACAAGTTGGAGGCCTTGGGGTGGCATTCAAACTGACGATGATGCGAACAAGGAAGTTAGAAGAATAAAGACCGAATTAGATGCTCTTCTTCAGGAAGCTGATTTCCCTTTGAGTTTTGAATCGATAGTTAAAGTTAGAACTACCGATGATATCAAGAATCTAGATATTACTGCTGACTCGATATTGGTTTATGCTGCAGGAATTCAGGAGAATGACTCAATCGAGCCTCTTGAAGCGCTTCTGTCTTTTGAGAAGCCAATCCTCTTTTTCTTGAGGAAAGACTATCTTTGGTATGAGATTCTCCATCCTCGATTCTTACGAATGAGTCAGTCTGACTACAATCTGCAGCCTGTGTTGGTAGACGATGTTGTTGTTGAAGATTATGGAGATCTTCTTTGTAGGTTACGAGCACTCAATGGTTTGAAACTAACTAGAGGTGCTAGAATTCTGACAATTGGAGAACCTGGAGGATGGGGGATCGAAGAGAAAGCATATGAGATCGCACGGAAAACTTGGGATTTCACCGCAGTATCGATACCCTATCAGGAACTCGAAGCTCACATTCAGACCATTAGGAAGAGAAAGGAAGTAACTGAGCTATCCAAAGAGAAGGCAGACACATATCTTTCCGAAGATGAAGTGAATCTCTCTACCAAAAAGGAGTTCGTCTATAACGCCTTCCTTCTCGAGCAGGTATTTAGAGACCTAATGGAGCAACATGATGTTTCGATATTCACAATCAAGGATTGCATGACTACAGTAATCCCAATTTCTGAAACCACTGCATGTCTTCCTCTATCTCTACTGAACGATTCAGGTTATTTGGCATTCTGTGAATCAGATTTTGTTGCTATCCCTGCAGGTATTCTGCTCCATTATATCTCTCAGAAACCTGTCTTCTTGGTAGATCCCACCTATCCATATAATGGAGAGGTCATCATTGCTCATTGCACAGCACCTAGACGTATGGATGGTTCAAACCTTGAGAAAGTTGAGATACTGACTCATTACGAATCGGACTATGGAGCAGCTCCTCAGGTTAAGATGAAAGAAGGCCAAGTTGTCACTGTGATTGATCCTGACTTTGAGGGAAAAGAATGGTTAGGATTTAGAGGTGTAATTAGGAATAATCCTACCCTTGATATATGCCGCACGCAAATCGAGATTGACATTGATGGCGATTGGAGAAAGCTGTTAAAGGACATGAAAGGATTTCATTGGCTAGTAGTTTATGGGGACTACTTGAGAGAAATCGACTATGCATTGAAGAAAGTGGGTCTAGAATTCGTGAATCTATCCAATACGGAATAGCTCATACTTCTCTATCTCAGTCTATGTCTGGCTCGGAATCTCTCTATAGCTTCAGCACCAGTTCGTCCGAACCGTTGGTCAAGTTCTTCCTTTGAGATTCGAACGAATGTTGGTCGTCCATGAGCACAATTGTACTTACCTTCTGTTTCCCAAAGTTCGGCAATAAGGCGTCTTGCTTGTTCATGTCCGATCTTTTGCCCTGAACGTATTGCTGCATGACATGCAGTCACTTTGACTAGCTCATCCATGAATTGCTCGACAGCGGCTTTCTTTCCAAGATCAAGAATCCTATCCACAAGAGCGATTAATTCATCCTCGGTTGCTCTCCTTCCAAGAATTTCGGGAAGCGTCGAAACCAGCACTTCGTTCCCCCCGAAACTACCTATAGTATAACCAAGCTTCTCAAGTGTTTCATCCAGAGCAAGTATCTTCTCAGCCTCATTAAGTCCAAGTTTTAACACAATGGGTTCTAGGAGTTCTTGAACAACAGGATTTCCCTCATTCACTTGGCGACGAAGCTTCTCATAGAGGATTCTTTCATGAGCCGCATGCTGATCGACAAGAACAAGCCCGTTTTCAGTCGCGATTACAATATACACCATGCTGACTTGTCCTAGTATATTGAATATCTTACCAATTTCCTCGATTTCAAGCTCTGCAAAATTCGAGGGGACTGGTTCAACTAGCATGGTTTCCTCAAGCAGTAATGCTCTTCCTTCAGCTCTAGCAGTAGATGCATCAGGAAAGATGCTCGATTCCTTTTCGATATCCTCTACTTCAACAAGATCTTCCAATGACTCTGGAGTCAATGCTGGTTCTGAATCTTTTAACGCCTCTTTGATGACCAATCCCAGCTTATCTCGAACCTTCTCAAAGTCCTGTATTCTCACTTCCCTTTTCGTTGGATGTACATTTGCATCCACTTTCTTAACATCCATATCGATGTCAAGTACAAAGATGGGATATCTACCTTTCATCAATAGAGTTGAGTATGCAGATTCAACTGCTTTGCTCAATAGTTGATCATCAATTGGTCTTTTTCTAATTGAGAAGAACTCCCTACCTCTGTTGCCTCGTGATGCTGCAGGTTCTGCGATAAAGCCTTGAATGCTAATTTCATTTGTGGCATTTATCTCGATTAGACTATTCGCAATATCAGGTCCCCACAAGGTTAGAACCCTGTCATATGCTGATTGACTACTGGGGCAATCAAGAATCACATTCCCATCACGAGAGAACATGAAACCTACATCATTGCGAATTATCGCGTGCTTCATAATGACATCCAAGACACGTTGACTCTCAATCCTTGGATCTGAGAGATGCTTCTTCCTAGCAGGTATTCTTTCAAAGAGCTCTCTAACCTCTACCTTGGTTCCATGAGGTCTTGCTGCATCTATCACATCAGGAATTTGCCCTGCTCTAGATTTTATTCGCGACCCCATCTCTTGATCTTTATGACGTGTTGTGATTTCTAAATCTGCTACAGCCGCTATACTAGCAAGTGCTTCCCCTCTGAATCCATATGTTAGAATCTTATCAATATCCTCACGCCTTGAAATCTTACTTGTTGAGTGTCTTATCGTGACGACCTGGCAGTCTTCCTGTAAGATACCTTCGCCATTGTCTGACACTATGATTGATGAAATACCGCCCTTTTCTATATGAATCTCGATACGTGTTGCCTCTGCATCTAGAGCATTCTCTATGAGTTCCTTCACAATTGAAGATGGGTTCTCTATTACCTCGCCTGCTGAGATCAATGTTACTAGAGCATCATCTAATACTCTGATCTTGCCCATTCTCTCCTACCTCATAAAGTCCCTGAGGAGTAAACTACCTCTCCTCCCATCATGGTCATTTCTATGCAAATCTCGTTAATTCGCTGAGGTAGGGTTGTGAGAATATCATTTGAAAGTACAACAAAATCAGCTCGATTGCCAACCTTTAGACTGCCAACAGTATGCTCTAAGAATGAGGCATATGCACTTTCTAACGTATAGCATCTCAGAGCTTCTTCAACAGAGATTCTTACCTTTGGATTCGGGTGTGTTGTTGCAGCATAGATTCCATACAATGGCCCAAGAGGCATCCCATCTGAACCAAAGCACATCCTTGCTCCATTATCCAATGCCACACGGAACGAGTTCATATTATCAACTCTCTCTGAGTCAAACCTTTGGTCATAGAGACCTCCTTCCAATTGCCAATTTTCTACGAAATTAGGTTGCATTGAAAGGATAAGTCCCAGAGAAACTGCTCTTCGGATTTGGTCTTCAGTGATCATCTCCGCATGTTCTATGCGATGACGCTGAGTTCTCACTGCTTCTTTCTCCTCTTCGGATAGCCCTTCGAAGGCAGATATTACCATCTCTATTGCCCGATCGCCAATTGCGTGAGTGACTGTCTGAATTCTCCCAGCAATCGCCTTCTTGAGAATGCTTGACATCTTCTTCTTTTCAATGAGCAGCATTCCAAGATTGTCCTTTTGTCGCTTGTATGGTTTGAATACAGCAGCTGTGGCAGCACCTATCGATCCATCAGTAAATATCTTCAATCCGCCAATGCGTGTTAGAGGGGTTCCCATTCCTGTTGTGATCCCTAGCTTCAAGATGTGGTTTAGCTGCTCCATGGGTATATTCACGACAATCCTGGCATACATTGAATCTCGATGTTCAATCTCTCGAATCTCTCTCAAGAATCCCTCTGCTATGTTGTCAATTGCAGTTGTGATACCATGAGATGCAGCAATCTTTGTACCAGCTATGACTCCTTGTTGAATTTCTTCTTGCGAACCTCGTAATTTTGCATACATATCATCAATGTCTTTTAGAACACCAGTCGGATTTCCCTTATTATCGCGTTCTACTCCTTCATGTTTCAGATCAACGCCGATTTTATCTAGACCACAAGTATTCACTGAGATAAGATGTCCATCAATTCTAATCGCGGCAACTGGCTGTTCTTTGCTAACCCTATCCAAGTCCTTACATGTTAGATATCGTTTGGATTGCCAATTGCTTTCATCATAGCCCCATCCAATTATCCAATCCTTTGGTTGAGAGGCTTCTTTGTGGGCAAGCATGAAATTAATCGCATCCTCTTGAGAGGTGGCAGAGGAAAGGTCTGCTTGAAATGATCTAATTCCAGTGCTTGTTAGATGTGTATGCGCATCCACGAAGCCAGGGATTATTGTTTGTCCTCCAAGATCCATGACTCTCTTTGCAGTAGGGATGAGATCCATCAAGTCTTCATTATCACCAACTGCAATCAATTTGAAACTCTTAACTGCAAGTGCTTCAGCTTTTGGTTTCTCTGGATCCATAGTAATTATATTGGCATTCACTACTACCAGATCTGCCTCGACCTTCACAGCAATTCTCTCCTCATTATGTGTCTGCTTACTTGCATATCATTCTTGCTCATGCGAATGGATTATCTATTGTTTCTTGACTTTCTCCCAATCAGCTAGGAATTTCTTAATGCCTATATCTGTGAGAGGATGATTGACCATCTTATCAAGAACATCTGGAGGAATTGTCGCAATATCTGCACCTAAAAGAGCAGCCTCGTAAACATGTATTGGATGACGAATGCTAGCAACAATAATCTCTGTTGCATAACCATAATTTGTATAGATTTCAGCAGTGTCAGCAATAAGCTGCATTCCAGTTTGTCCAACATCATCAAGTCTTCCAATGAAGGGTGAAACAAAGGTCGCACCTGCTTTTGCAGCAAGCAGAGCTTGGTTTGCACTGAAGCACAAAGTCACATTCGTCTTGATTCCTTCATCTGCTAGTATCTTTACTGCTTTCAAGCCCTCCCAGGTCAATGGGATCTTGATAGCTGCGTTGTCTATCCACCCATTCAGCTCTCGAGCTTCCTTTAGCATTCCTTCGGCATCCTCTGCGATGACCTCAAGACTGATCGGTCCCTTAACGAACGACGCGATCTCATCTATTACCTCACGGAAGTCACGCCCTTCCTTTGCTACAAGAGAAGGATTTGTGGTGACTCCATCAACCATGCCTCTCTCATGGGCCTTCCTGATTGCCTCAACATTAGCCGTGTCAATGAAGAATTTCATGATAATAGCCTCAGACTGTGTTCTGACTAACTCACTATTTTAGTGAGTTATATATTACGTTGTCTATGAGTATATTATATCAAAGATTCGGATGATTTAAATCTCAGAGGACTTTGGTTGTTCTGTGGGATGAGATTTGGGTAGAATCGTTGTTCTACTAAGTGGAATATTAATTCTATTCCTTTTTGCAAATTCAATGCAGATATCTACTGATGGACTTGCATGGGCAGTTGAAGAGGGTGAGAAAATAGATTTCGTCCTGAAATTTGGATACAACCCTCGCAGTATGGATCTGAATCAAAGAACCATGTCTGAAATGGGTGTTTTCATGAATATTACAAGGCTAGTAAATCTTAGTTTACTTGTTCAGGTAAGTAGTATTAGTCATCTGACCTGTTTCTTTCTGAATACAGAAACATTTCTCTCAAATGGAACTTCGCTTCGTCGAATCGATAGTGGAGTCGCAGATCGGTTGAGCGGACGTGCTGTGATTCCAATTGGAAATTGGACCTTGTACAGTGAACTTCTCAGTATCCAAAATACGTATCCTCAGTCGCTAAATATGTATACTGAAATCAATGATGATGAGTGCTGGGGGTATACTTCGGAATCTTCGTCTGGCGATGTAAAAGAAACTTGGAAATGGCTGAAAACTGATGGAACACTCAGTTCTGTGGAGATGGTCAACAGTAGTCACGAAAGACTTCCTTCAATGATAGCATTAGATTTGAGTTTACAACGCACGTCCGCAATTTCATTGGATATAGTACTCATTGGTATTGCTGGAGTGTTCATTGTAATAGTTGCCTTAGTGATTTATACTAAGAAGGGAAAATAACTTGCATACTACTACTTGCACGCTGCACGTAGATCTCTAATAGCTTGAGCGATATCGTCAGCTTTAAACACAGCTGATCCTGCAATGAAGAAATTCGCCCCTTCATTCCACAATTTACCTATGGTAGATTTATCTACGCCTCCGTCCACTGCGATATGGACACTGGGTTTGTACTCATCAAGTATCTCACGTAACTTCCTCACCTTCCGTAGAGTGGATTTGATGAACTTTTGCCCTCCAAATCCCGGACAAACGCTCATTAGCATGACCGCATCGAGTTTGTCTAAGAGTGGTACGACCCAGTCGACAGGCGTGCCAGGATTCAATGTGATCCCAGCCTTAGCACCAAGGTCGGTAATTAGTTGGAGGCTTCGATAAACATCGAATGGAGCTTCAATTTGTGGATAGATGAGCTCAACTCCTGCATCTACAAAAGCAGGGATATACTTGTCAGGATTCGTAATCATTAGATGTGCATCAAGAGGTACCTTAGTGATTTTCTTCATCGTTGAAGCTATCATGGGACCATAAGATATGTTGGGTACAAAGTGCCCGTCCATTATATCAAGATGGAAATAGTCTGGATTCCCCTTCTCCGCTTTTTTGATATCCTCTTCTAATCTAGCAAAATTCGCGGAAAGGATAGATGGTGAAATTATTGGGTCCATTATTGGATACCTCTCGTAGTTCAGGACACAAAGGGTCTCTCTCTTCTATTTAAGATTCTCTCATGGAACGAAGAGAGAATTCTTTTATGTCTGAAGAAAGAGAAGTGGAATCAAACTAATGATTCCACATCGATATCTAATCTTTAAGCATCCTGTTTACATACCTATGGGCAATAGCCGCAAGTAATAACGCGACTACAAACTGAATTGAAAGACACAAAATATGCCATCCAGTAAGAATCATGGTCAGTCCATATCCTACTAATGGAACCATTCCTATAAGTCCAGCAAGTGCGCCAGAAATCATGACCATCGCAGTATCCGATGTCATGCTAACCGTAACAGCTCTACCTCCACCTCGCTTCCAGTAAGCAAATCCTCCAACCAAGAGAGCGATGGCATATCCCACTGGGATTTGTGCTAATGGGATTAGGATTAGAAGTGGTGTGAAGAGTGGTTGAGTCGCTATTATGACTGCCATCATTATTAGACTGAAAACATAGATTGGAAATGCGATAGCCGTCTTTGCTGTCAAAGTCTTCCTTGTACTTTGAGGAAGTCCTTCCTGAATAGATGCACCTTGAGAATCAAACATAAGGATTGATACTACTGATATTCCCGCGAAGAGGTTTGCATACTCTGAAGCTACCATTGCAGTCATGCTTCTGACTCCTTCTCCCCACATCGTGATCATTGGATACATCATGAATGCTAAGAAGAGAGGAATTGCAAACATGAATGCTGAACCGACATTTTTTGAAGCGAGCTTGAGGTCTTTCTTTACAATGGCTTTCAGAGGACTTGAAACCTCCAATACCACCTCACGCAGAAGTCCGATTCTTCCTTTGGTCGTTCCGCCAACACTGACCTCTCTCAACATTGAACCTGCGCCACGATACGATCTCACAGCGACTAGAGTATAGCATCCCATCGCAACTAGCCCAATAGCCAAGGTTTCTAGGCCAAAGAGATTCCCATATGTCGCAAATGACGAAACAAATCCAAAGGAGAAGGGGAATATCACTGACAGTAGCCAGTAGGCCGCTGGGCCAACTGCTGTAGCGAACTGAATAATCCCCCCAACAACTTGATACATAATATTGCTGATCATGTAGACACTTAGAAATCCTAAAACGAGACCAAATGTAGCAGCTAATCTTACAAATGTCGATGTTCTTGTTTCATCCGATGAATGTGTTTTATTGTGGAACCATTTTGCAAAGCTGAGAAGGGCTCCCATGGATATTGCCACAGTCGCTGCACATCCAATGAATGCGACTACAGCAGTTAGAGGTCCAAACAATATCAAGGAGAAGATTGGATAGATGGTCACAAGTAAGACTGCTGGAGCAATAAAGACCCTGGCGAATGAAAGGATGGAGAGCTCTTCAAGAGCTTCCTTTGTTAGTGGCAATGTTGCAGGTAATCGCATTGCTCCTGATACAAAGAATCCTGTTGTTGTTGTTAAGTTCAAGAAAAAGAGGATCACAAAACTAAACAAGAGATATAGTCCATAACCAATTGCCATCCTGATCTCTGAGTTCCCTATTTCTATATCAAATCCAACGACACCTATTGTGATAGCTGTGAGGGTAATCACTAGAACAGCTGATATCATGACATTGAATCTTGAGGAGGATTTGATTTGCTGAGCAATCCTCTCAGGATTCTCCTTTACTCGGGCAAGATTGGTTGGGTTGGTTTCCAAGAATCCCTTAAACCGTATCTCAGTTGCGATGATACCAGCTAATCGCCATCGCTCTGAGAACTTCAATCTGATAACGCCCTCCTTAGCGTATCGACTCCCACTGTAACAGCGCTTTCGTCTTCTGTTAGTCGCAAGAAGATATTCTCCAGAGTTTCATGCTCGTCGTGCGATTGAGCTCGAAGCTCTGCTAGTGTCCCCATACCAACTAATATCCCATCGTCAATAATCGCGACGCGATCCACTAAGCCCTCTGCTACTTCCATGATGTGAGTGCTTAGAAGAACTGCACCTCCATTCTCGACGTGGATTCTAATTACATCCTTCATAATCTTCGTGGTTCGAACATCCAAGCCTGAGAACGGCTCATCGAGAATTAGTAGTTTAGGGGCATGCATCATCGCGGCGATGAGCATCGTCTTCTGTTTGTTACCGTGACTCAGCGTGGCAATCAGGGTATCGTAGTATTTCTCAAAATCAAGTGCACTTACCATTTCTGAGATTCTTTTAGACATCTTTCCATCGGAAAGCTCTCGAATACTTGCAATGAAATTGAATAACTCCCGCGGAGTAAGGGAATCGTAAAGCTGCACATCTTCTGGAACATAACCAACGATCTTCTTGACGCTGATTGGATCCTCATTTGATGAAATTGAGAAGACTTCAGCTTTACCACTGTCTGCATCAAGTAATCCCATGATGCATTTTATAGTTGTAGATTTGCCCGCACCATTCGGTCCAAGGAGAGCAAAGATCTCACCTTCTCTGACTTCAAATGATACATCATTAACTGCTATCAAGTCACCGTATGACTTGGTCAGATTCTTCACATTAACTGCTGACAATTCATTATACCTCAAGTTTTTAGATAATCATTAATTTACTCTGTGGTACAAAGTACTTTGTAAATATATAAACCTTGTAACAAGCGCAATATCAATGCTCTAGAATGAGATGGACTCGAAGAGATATTATTCCTTCAACCTTGACCAATAGGTCAAGGATTATTGACTCCATTTGGAATGAACCTAGTGCAATAATGCTAAGATGTTGAGAGACCAGATTCCATCAATCTATTTCTATCCATCTAAGGAAAATAAAACTTAACTGAAAATGACTGTTTATTATTTTGGGGATTTGAGTTGATAGGTAAGAGAGTGCTTCTATTAGCTGTTCTAATACTGTTCGTATCCTTTACATTCCAACCAAATGCAGTGCAAGCCCACAATCCTGAAAACATGTGGATTAGCTACGATTACTACGAAGAGGAGCTTGTTGTTAATATCGAGCATAATGTGACGGATCCTGAAACTCACTACATCAATCTCATTCAGGTCTATCGAAATAATGCTTTAGAAACATCTCGAACTTACACTCATCAAAATGATACCTATGGCATGATGGATTACTTCTATTTCATCGCAAACAGAGGCGATGAGATCAGAGTGACTGCTACCTGTACCATGGATGGTCAAATATCACGAACACTAACGGTCGATTTAGCTTCTACAGATCCATACTTTTCCAGTACTCCTAACTCTGGCTCAGGCCTGAGCCAGTTTCAAATAGCTATGGCTATCATTGCAGTTCTTATCTGCATTGCAGTTGCTTGTGGAATGTATATTCTTGAAAAGCTAAGGTAGAACGAAACATTGTAGATAAGGTTCAATTATCCGAAGATGGTCATTAAAAATCTGCTTTAGGAATCCTCGAGACACTATGACTCCATCAGTAATACAAGATATTTGCTATCAGTTTCATTTTGAATATGAATCAAGACGGAAAGATTGTAGACTGAATAAAGATCGATTCAAAATCATCCCACTTGGAAAGTTCCACATGTTTGACATTTTCTGCTATTCTATCAGCACGTTGTCTCATTCCTGAAGAGAGTAGCATCATCTTCGCACCAATTCCAGCTGTATTACCAACTTGCTGAATAATTTCAGTATTCACGGGGGGTATGAGCCCAATTCGTAGAGCTGAGAGTGGATTAATATAATTCCCAAATGCACCTGCGAGGAGAACTTGATTGATGTCATTCGGTCTTGCCTCAATCTGGTTCAGCAGTATCTTCGTTCCAGCAGTGATTGCTGCTTTCGCGAGTTGAACCAGTCTGATGTCCTTTTGAGTGAAGAGAATCGGTTCAGTAAGTCCATATTCAGTTCTATCTACAACTTTGTATGAGATTAGAGAAGAAGAATCTCGTTGTGTTCGTTGGGAATCAAATAATTTGCCCTCCGGAGAGATCAGATTTGCCTTTAATAGTTCAGCAACAACATCTACAATACCTGAACCGCATAGACCTATTGGTGTTTCTTGTCCAATGACCGATATGTCAGGTACCTCATCCTTGCTATTCAAAGAGAAACGTTCTATTGCTCCGTTTTGTCCTCTCATGCCCCTTGAGATGGTTGCACCTTCCAAAGCTGAACCCGCTGCTGTTGAGCATGCGAAAAGTTCTCCGGAATTTGAAAGTACTATCTCTCCATTTGTTCCTATGTCGATTGCTAACACAATTCCCTCTACCTCTTCCAGTTGCTGTGATAGGATCAGGGCGGTAATATCACTTCCAACAAAACCTCCGATAAGCGGCCCAAAGTATATTCTGGCATTGAACTCAGAGAAACCTAGAATGCCCGAATTCACAACTCTCGATTCGAGTGATTCAGGGATATATGGAGCTATTCCTAATCTAGAAGTATCTAGACCAAGCACCAAATGATGCATAACTGAATTACCAACGATGGAGCATTCTGTTATGTTCTCTTGAGAAATATGTGCATCATGACATAATTCCTTCATCATTTTTTCCAAAGAATCGATTACAATATTTTGTAAATCCTGTCGAGTAGATTTGTCCTTGGATGCGGCTGTCATCCTAGTAATGACATCTTCCCCAAATACAATCTGAGGATTCAAAGATGCCCGTAAGGATATCTGGTGCCCGTTCTTGAGATTCATCAGGTAGGCAACCAGTGATGTCGTTCCTATGTCAATGGCAACACCATATTCCCCTTCATGACCAATATCAAGATAAGATCCCTCAATTTTGTGAGGAGCTTCAGAGAGTATCTTAGCCATTCCTTTTGGTTTTAACAGTGTTATCCCTAGATTCTTGGTGACTACCTGTTCACATGCTAACCGAATACCGGTATCAATCTCCTCTGCTGAGAGATTCTTTCTCTCGCTGTGCGTCGGTTGCGGACTAGGATTGATAATTACCCTACATTTGCCGCATGTGCCATTTCCTCCGCACTCTGAGGGTACGTATAATCCAGCCTTTCTTATTGCTTGTAGGCAACTTATTCTCTCATCTATCAGAATACGTAGTCCTGATGGTTCGAGAATGATACGGTACTTCTTCACAGATTTGTCACCTAGCTTATCAGAAATCTGGGATGGGGTCTTTCTGGTTGGATCCGTTGCTCCATTAAAATTCCTGAAAGAGCACTATCGACCATAGCGACTGCAGGATAGATAATAGGGGCATGTTTCGCGGGACCAATCAGGATGAAGTCTGCACCTAGTGAAGCGGATATGACATTCGCTCCAACAAGGGCCGGAGGTTTTGCATCTTTTCCGAATTTGGGAACTAGTCCTCTCCAAGTGCTGATTGCATTATGGGCTCCATTTCCAACAGGATAGCCATATTTGTCTTTCAGGAGATCTTGTGTCTTGCAAGCAATTCCTAGGGTGGGAATATCCATCACACCAGTATCGATTAGAATATTCGATATGCCTACTGACTTTGCCTTTTCGA